>NZ_CP059060.1:905824-1207766 GCF_014217875.1 Synechococcus sp. LTW-R | reverse complement strand
GGCGGCTTGCAGGTCCCGGGCGCAGCGTTTGAGCCGTTCTTGGCTGATGGGGTCATTGGCCTGGCGGCGATAACCCAGGCGATGCACCGACTGGGGGGTGAGCCCCAGGTGCCCCATCACGGGGATGCCAGAACGCACGAGGCGGTCGACCACCGCCAAGGTCTCCGGTTCCCCGCCCTCCAGCTTCACGGCGGAGGCGGGGCTGTTCTTCAGCACCTGCCCGGCGGCGGCCACGGCTTGGTCCACGCCGCACTGGTAGCTGAGGAACGGCAAGTCCGTGATGATCAGCGGCTGCTGATTGCTGGGGCGCTGCAGCCCACGGCCCACGGCCCGGGTGTGCATCACCATTTCCTCCAGGGTGACTGGAAGCGTGGTGGCATGTCCCAGCACCACCATGGCCAGGGAATCGCCCACCAGGATCGCGTCCGCGCCGGCGTCCTCCACGAGGGCCGCGGAGAGGGCATCCCAGGCGGTCAGCACGGCGATGGGCCGGCCCTCCTGCTTGCACGTGAGCAGATCAGCAGGTCGCACCTGGCGATCACCGGACGGATGGGGCTCATTGCTAGCATCCGACCGACTCGGACCCATGCGGCCCGGACGCCCAAATCTGGTCAGGACCGGAAGGGAGCAGCCACACGGGATGCTCTTGGCAGGCGTGGATTCCGGGTCACCCCAATCCAGCGACAAAAAAAGGGGCCCACTGGGCCCCTTTTTGCTGCGTTGAGCGCTGGGCTCAGTTGTTGTTCTGGCGGTTGAGCAGGAAGGAGGGGATCGCCGCGCCGGGTAGATCACCTTCACCGCTATCGCCGGCGACAAAGCTGTTCAAGGGCCGCTCGGGGCGATAGGCGCCGCCGCCTTCGAAGCCCGTGGCGATCACCGTCACGTGGATCTCGCCTTCCAGCTTCTCGTCCACCACGGCACCAACAATGATGTTGGCCTCGGGGTCGACCACGTCGTAGATCACCTCGGAGGCGGTGGTCATGTCCTCGAGGGTCATGTCCTTGCCGCCGCTGATGTTGATCACGCAGCCCTTGGCTCCGTCGATCCGGGCCGACTCGAGCAGCGGGCTGTTGATGGCTGCCTGGGCGGCTTCGCTGGCGCGGGAGCGGCCGGAGCCCACACCCAGACCCAGCAGCGCCGTGCCGGCATCGTTCATGACCGAGCGGACATCGGCGAAGTCGACGTTGACCAGGCCGGGCTTGGTGATGATGTCGGTGATGCCCTTGACGCCCATGCGCAGGACGTCGTCAGCGGCGCGGAAGGCATCCTGCAGCGGGGCGCCAGCGATGGCTTCCCGCAGGCGATCGTTCGGGATCACGATCAGGGTGTCCACGTGCTCGGAGAGGCGGGCAATGCCCTCCTCGGCCTGACGCATGCGGCGGCGACCTTCGAAGCCAAACGGTTTGGTGACGATGCCCACGGTCAGGGCGCCGCACTCCTTGGCGACTTCGGCCACGACCGGTGCTGCACCGGTGCCGGTGCCGCCGCCCATGCCAGCGGCGATGAAGACCAGATCCGCACCCTGGAGGGTCTGGGCCAGGTCCGTGCGGGACTCTTCAGCGGCTTTCTGACCGATGGCGGGGTTCCCGCCGGCCCCCAGGCCACGGGTCAGCTTCTGACCGAGCTGGACCCGCTGCTTCGCTGCGGATTGCAGGAGGGCCTGCGCATCGGTATTCAGTACGCGATATCCAACACCTTCGAGATCCGAGAGGATCATGCGGCCCACGGCATTGCTGCCGCCGCCGCCCACGCCGATCACCTCGATCCGTGCGGACTGACTAGGCACGATCCCCGCCGAGCCATTGCTGGTGACGGCACTGAGGCCCTCGGGTGCGATCTCCATAGCAGGTGCAGTGCCGTTGGTGCTTCGCTGCATTATGTCGTTGATCCTGCCGATCACAGGCTTAGATCGACATACCTTTGCTGGCCAAGGGCTTTCGCGCAACGCCCTGTCACCGTTTACGGGTTTTGCCTAGGGGTTGCGGGCCGTGACCTTGGTGGGCGCTGCTTTGGGTTTGGCTTTTGCCGGTAGACCCAGTTCGGGTTGATCTGGATCGCTGAGATCAATCGATTGCAGCTTCAGGTTGCGGATCTGCCCGGGGAGCTCGGCGGAGAGGTGGCGCAGCACATCGAGGCGCTTCGCCAACTTGTCGTCCGTGGGGCCGAGGTGGATGTCGCCCAGGGCCGCGGTCCGAAGCCAAAGGCTGCCGTTGGCCTCAAAACGCACCTGCAGCAAGGGGCTGCCGAGGGCGTCCCGCTCCGCCAGGACTTGAGCCAGGGCTGGCCGCAGTCGGTCCTGCCAACCCAGGACGAGCACCGTGGGTGCGGTGGCCGGGGCGCCGGCCAGTTGTTGACGCCGGGTCATCCAGTTGCCTAGTCGATCGACGTAGCCCATCTCGAAGCCCTTGCGGCTGCGGCGTTGGGCCTGGGCGACGGCTTCCCGATCCACCAGGGAGATCTGCAGCCGAGGGGGGAGCATCAGCCGATTGATCTGGACCTGTTCGACCGGCAGGCCCGCCGAGAGGCGTTGGGCCAGCTGCTTGGGCTGGAGCGTCAGCAGGGGCAGCGGCACTTGCAGGTTGCCCTCACGGATGACCTGGGCCCGGCTGACCTGGCGGCTCCCCAGCACTTCGATCTGATCGGGATCGCGAACGACCCAACCCTGTTTGAGCAGCCCCCATCCCAGGGCCCCAGCGCTTCCCGCCAGGACGGCAATGCGCCAGATCTGCTTCCAACGCTCTTGCCGGCGTTCTTGCCTGAGTTGGCGTCTGCGCTCGAGGGCCTGGCCGGAGCGCGAGGAGGCCGTGCTCACAATTCGCAGCGGGAGCGCGACATCAGCTGATCCCGCCAGCGGCGGGCGCGCTCAGCGTCGGCAAAGGGAACATCGGCCTGTTGACCGTTCCCCATCAGCCGTAACCGGCAAGCCCCCTGGGCTTCCTCCGTCAGGGGCGCCTCGCCGGAGCCCAGGGCCAGCAAATCGACCTGATCGAGTCCTTTGACTTCAAAGCATCCCTTCTCGTTGAGCTTTCCGGACTCAAAGACGCACCAGGCAACGGTGCCGTCGATCAGACGGGCGCCGCCGCCGTCGTCGAGCTTGGAGAGTTCAGCCCCTTCCGCCCAAGCTCGAAAGAGGTTCTGGCGGCGTCGCTCCAGCCAGCCGAGGGCGGTGATCAGGGGAAAGATCACCAGCAGGGGGAGCCAGATCAGACCGTGACTCATGCCGCTTCGGTCCTCCTGGCGTGGCTGGGCTGGGCCGATTCTTGCGCTAACTGCACCAATTCGTTCACCAACTCCTCAAGCGGTAACCCGGTCTTGGCCCAGAGCATCGGGTACATGCTCTGGCTCGTGAAGCCGGGCAGGGTGTTGATCTCGTTCAGCCAGAGCGATCCGCTGCTCTCCTCATAGAAGAAGTCCACCCGGGCGAGCCCCGACGCACCGACCGCTCGGCAGGCGGCGATGGCCATGGTCCGTGCCCGCTCACTCAGGGCCTCGGACACCTCGGCGGGGATGACGGTGTGGCTTTTGCCGTCGCTGTATTTGGTTTCGTAGTCGTACCAGTCAGCGTCAAAGCAGATCTCGCCGAGCACCGAGGCGCGCATCTGTTGGCAGCCGAGGACGGCGCATTCCAGTTCGCGGGCTTGGATGCCTTGCTCCACCACCATCCGGGGATCGTGCTGGGCGGCGAGGGCGAGTCCCTGGAGCAGCTCAGCGCGGTTGCTGGCCTTGCTGATGCCGACCGAGGAGCCCAGGTTGGCGGGCTTGATGAAGCAGGGGTACCCCAGTTGGCTCTCCAGGCGTTGGGCGAGGGTTTCGGGCTCAGCTTCGAGCTCGCTGGCATCCACGCAGGCGTAGGGCACTTGGGGCAGGCCGGCGGCGGCAAAGGCGGCCTTCATGGCCTGTTTGTCCATCCCCACCGCGGACCCCAGGACCCCTGAACCGACGAAGGGCACCTGCATCAGGCTGAACAGCCCCTGGATGGTTCCGTCTTCGCCATTGGGGCCGTGGAGTACGGGCACCCAGAGCTCCATGTCGAGGGCGCCTTCGGGGAAGCCTTGAAACCCCTGTCTCAGCGGGGCTGCCGGTAGTTCGCTGCGCTCGGCGGGGGTGCCTTTGGCCAGGACCGCGTCGGCGACCGCCGGCGGCCACCAGTGCCCCCACTGGTCGATGTAAAAGCAATCGACTTGGTAGCGCTGGGCATTAGCTCCTGAACGCAGGGCCGCGGCGACGGTGTTGGCCGAGCGAATCGAGACGGCGTGCTCGCCAGAAACACCCCCAAACACCAAACCCAACTTGATGGCTTCGGAGCTCATAGGGGCGTCAGATCAGGGGCCAAACGTATCAGTGATTCAGCCCTTAGCCAGCGTCAGGACAGGGCTACTCCGCTGAGGGAGAACGCCCGGACCTCCTCGATGCGCACATCCACCAGATCGCCGGCTTGCCATTGGCCTCCACCGGCGCGGGCCGCGGGGAAGAAGGTCAGCCGGTTCGTGCGGGTTCGCCCCATCACCTGATCGGCCTGTTTCGGGTTCACCCCCTCCACCAGCACTTGCTCGGTGCGGCCGGCGTAGCGGGCGCTGCGCTCCTTGGCCTTGCGCTCCACCAGGGCGTTGATCTCCTGGAGCCGTTGCACTTTGACCTCTTCGCTCAACTGGTTGGGCCAGTCGGCCGCGGGGGTGTTGGGCCGTGGGGAATACGCGGCGGTGTTGACCTGGTCGAAGCCGATCTCATCGATCAGATCCAGCGTGCGCCGGTACTGCGCGTCCGTTTCTCCAGGGAAGGCAACGATCACATCGGCGCTGATCGAGGCGTCGGGCATGCGATCGCGGATGCGGTCGATGATGCGGCGGTAACGCTCCACGGTGTAGCCCCGGGCCATCGCCTTGAGGACATCGTCGTCGCCGCTCTGGAAGGGGACGTGGAAGTGCTCGCAGACCTTGGGTAGGTCGGCGCAGGCGTCGATCAGCCGTTCCGTGAAGTAGCGGGGGTGGCTGGTGGCGAAGCGGATGCGCTCAATCCCCTCCACGTCATGGACGAACTGGAGGAGATCGGTGAGGGTGTGCTGCCGGCGCCCCTCCGGGGTGATTCCGGGCAGGTCACGGCCGTAGGCATCAATGTTTTGCCCCAGCAGGGTGATCTCCTTGAAGCCTTGGGCGGCCAGGCCCTCCATCTCCAGCTTGATCGCCTCGGGCAAGCGCGATTGCTCCTTGCCGCGCACCGAGGGAACGACGCAGTAGGTGCAGCGCTCGTTGCAGCCGTAAATCACGTTGACCCAGCCGCAGATGCTGCTGTCCCGGCGGGCGGTGGTGATGTCCTCAAGGATGTGGTGCTCTTCGGTGGCCACCACCTGCTGGCCCTGCTCCACCTGGTTCAGCAGAACATCGAGGCGATTGGCGTGCTGGGGCCCCATCACTAGGTCCAGTTCGGGCACCCGGCGCAGCAGTGATTCCCCTTCCTGTTGGGCGACGCAACCGGCAACCACCAGGGTGAGGTTGGGGTTGGTGCGCTTGCGCTGGGCTTGGCGCCCTAGATAGCTGTAGACCTTCTGCTCAGCGTTATCGCGGATCGTGCAGGTGTTGTAGAGGACCAGATCGGCCTCGAGTTCAGCCGTGGCCTCGCTGTAGCCCATGGATTCGAGGATCCCGGCCATGCGCTCGGAATCCGCCTTGTTCATCTGGCAGCCGAAGGTCGTGATCCAGTAGCTGCCCCGTCCCGTTGTGGCTTGGGGAGCGCTCAGTTGTGTCGCCGTCATGCCACCAGTTTCCGGTATGGGCGGCGCGCCACTGTGATCCGTGCCAGCTTGAAGGGGCCGTTGAGTCCCGATGCGCCTCCGTCTGAGCCGTTTTCGCCTCAGCAAAGCGGTGCCCTTGGCCATTAGCCGCGGCACGACCTCTGCTGTCGAGCACCTGCTGCTGGAGCTGGAGCAGGACGGCATCACGGGCCGGGGGGAGACCGGTGGCTTCGATACGGGGCACCGGCACTACGCGACCGACGCCATTGCCGCCGAGCTCGAGGCCCTGGCGCCACGGCTGGAGTCTCTCGGGCCCCAACCCCGTCAGGCCCTGGAGCCCCTCCTGGCTGGGCTCAGCCCCCCGGCCCGATGCGGTTTGGATCTGGCGCTGCACGACTGGTGGGGACAGCGGCTCGGGCAACCCCTGCATCGGCTTTGGGGCTTGGATCCCGCGGCCTGTGTGGCCACCAGCGTCACCCTCGGACTGGGATCGCTGGCGTCGGTGCTGGCGCGGCTGGAGCGTTGGCGGCAGCTCTTGCCGGCCACACGGGTGAAGTTGAAGCTGGGCTCCCCCGATGGTTTGGCCCACGACCGGCAGCTCGTGGAGGGGGTGAGGGCGGCCCTGCATCCCGGCGATGAGCTGCAGATTGATGCCAATGGCGGTTGGGACCTCGCGGGTGCGCGCCAAATGATTCCGTGGTTGGCCGATCAGGGGGTGGTGCTGGTGGAGCAGCCCCTACCGCCCCTGGCGGATCGGGAGGCGGATCGGGCTGGCTTTGCGGCGTTGCATCGCTTGGCGCCCATTCCCCTGGTGGCTGATGAGAGTTGCTGGGACTTGAACGATTTGCTGCGGCTGGCTCCCCATGTCGATGGCATCAACATCAAGTTGGTGAAATCCGGCGGGCTGAGCGAGGGACTGCTCATGGCGCGTACCGCCCATCGCTTGGGCTTGAAGGTGATGCTCGGTTGCTATTCCGATGGCGGCTTGCTCAACAGCGGCGCCGCCCAACTGCTGCCTTTGGTGCACTGGCCGGACCTCGACAGCCACCTCAACCTGGTGGATGACCCCTTCTCGGGGCCGGATCGCCAGGGGGATCGACTGGCACCAGCGGACCGCCCGGGCCTGGGCGTCCAGGAGGTGGGCTGATGCTGTCGGCTCAGCGTCCGGTGGTGCTGCTGCAGCACGGCGGTCTGGACAACCTTTCGGGCAAAACCGGCCTGGCGATGCTGCGCTATCGCTCCGGGCCGATCGTCGCGGTGATTGACCCGGCCCATGCCGGCGCGTCGCTGGAGGCGGTCACGGGCATTCAGCGCTCCGTTCCTGTGGTGGCTGATTTGGAGGCGGCCTTGGCCTGTGGCCCCGAGGTGGCGGTGGTGGGCTTGGCCCCCTCCGGTGGACGGCTGCCGCTGGAGATGCGCCGCGATGTGGTCCACGCCCTGCAGGCGGGATTGAGCCTGGCCAGTGGTTTGCACAGCCGTCTGGCGGATGACCCGGAGTTCGCGGCCGTCGCTTTGGCTCCTGGGCAGTGGATTTGGGATCTGCGCCATGAGCCCCCCGAGCTGGATGTGGCGACGGCCCGTTCGGCGGCGCTGCCCTGCCGGCGGGTGCTGGCGGTCGGCTCCGACATGGCCGTCGGCAAGATGAGCGCCTGCCTGGAGCTGCAGCGCGAGGGGCAGCGGCAGGGCCGCGATGTGCGCTTTGTCGGCACCGGTCAGGCCGGGATCTTGATCAGTGGTCATGGCGTGGCCTTGGACGCGGTGCGCGTCGACTACGCCGCCGGTGCGGTGGAAGCGGCAGTGCTGATGGCTGCCGAGGGCGCCACGGCGGAGACCTTGGTGCTGGTGGAAGGGCAGGGCTCCCTCTGCCATCCCGGTTCGACGGCCACCCTGCCCCTGATGCGCGGCAGCCAACCGACGGCCCTGCTCTTGGTGCACCGCGCCGGCCAGACCCATGTGCGCACCCGTCCGGGTGCCGTGCCGGTGGCGATTCCGCCGCTCCCCGAGGTGATCGCGGCCAATGAGGCCCTGGCGGCCCTGGCCCGCCCCGACGGACAGCATCCCAAGGTCCGGGCGATCTGCCTGAACACCGCGCTGTTGACCGCGGAGCAGGCGGAGAAGGAGCGCGCGTCTTTGCAAGCGCTTACAGGTCTGCACGTGTGGGATCCGGTGCGCCACGGCAGCTCTGGGCTCCTGGCGGCCCTGGATTGACGCTGCGATTTGCTCCAAATAGGGCGAATTCCCTGACCCTCAGAGAGAATCAGGGGATTCTGGAAGGGGCGAGCGAGGGGACTTGAACCCCCGAATGCCGGGACCACAACCCGGTGCCTTAACCACTTGGCTACGCCCGCCAGGGCGCGTAGATCCTACCAATGCAACGGCTCTCAATCGATGGCTGCTTCTTCGGATGATGGGCGTTGGACCTGGGCCGCGGCGGCCGGTGTGGCCGTGGTGGCGTTGGCGGTGACCAATCCTGGGACGGATGACTTCGAGGCCTTCGCGGGGGACCAATTGGTGCGCGCCGCCTCCCGAGAGCTGTGCGGCTCTGGATCCCTTCCCCTGATCGCGCGCCTGGTGATTCAGGACTGCCCCCAGCTGGTGGCCAGTCAGCGCAAGGTGTTGGGGCAATTGGCGGCGGCCTCCAGCCACCGCTACAACGCCGGGCTGTTCAGCGTCTACACGACCGAACTGGGTGGTCAGACCCTGTTGCCGGGACTGACGATCCCCCGCTATCGCGCGGTTACCTTGGGGGGGGCGGGGCAGCTCTTGGTGGTTCAGAGTTCGGAGGAAGCGGCGCCGGGTTTGGCGCAGCGTTGATCGCATTCGGAATGGATCGAGGCCTCGAGCAGCGGCTGCAGTGTTTGGTGCCGCGGGCCCTGCTGGATCCCGAGCGCACCGATCTCCCCTGCGGCGATGCCCAGGGACTATTACCGGTTGAGTTGCGGTGGCAGGGCGAGCAGCTCAGCGCCATCGAGCCCTGCGGCGGCTCAGGCTTGCCCTTGGCGCTGACGCCATTGGTGGACCCCCATGTCCACCTCGATAAGGCCTTCAGTTGGCCGGAGTTCCCCAACTACAGCGGCCGGATGCAGGCTGCCCTGGCCTTGAATCTCGAGGAAGGGCAAAGCCGTACGGCTGAGCAGGCGCTGCAGCGCGGTGAGCGGGCCCTGGAGCGGGCCTGGCGCTACGGCCTGCGGGGTTTGCGCAGTCATATCGATAGCGGTGGTCCCTGCGCTGAGCCCAGCTGGCAGGCCCTGCTCGAGCTGCAGCAGCGCTGGGCAGGCCGAATTGAGCTCCAACTGGTCGCCCTCGCGCCGCTGTCTCAGTGGCTCTCCAGTGAGGGCTCGGCCTTGGCGCGGCGGGTGGCCGCCGCGGGTGGATTGCTGGGCGGAGTTCTGGGTCCCCCCTTCCCCAGCAGCGGGCGCGATGGGGCGGACCTCGACGCCCTGCTGCAGTTGGCCGGGGAGCTGGGCTGCGGCATTGACCTGCACATCGATGAGTCCTCCGAGGCCCCCGCCGCCGGTGTTCAGCTGTTGGTGCAGAGGCTGGAGCGCTTTCACCCGGGGGTGCCGATCACCTGCAGCCACGCCAGCAGCATGGGGCTGTTGAAGGCCGCCCAGGCCAGGCCTTTGGCCCAGCGGTTGCAGCGCTTGGGGGTGGCGGTGGTGGCTTTGCCCACTACGAATTTCTGGTTGCTGGGCCGTGAGCAGAGCGTCAGCTCGGGTTTCCGTCCCCTGGCCCCCCTGCGCTTGCTGCAACAGGAGGGGGTCGCGGTGGCCCTGGGGGCCGACAACGTCCAGGACCCCTGGTACCCCGGCGGTGATTTCGACCCGCTCGACTTGTTGCGTCTGAGTTTCCGTGCCACCCACACCCCCCCCTGGGAGCGCCAAGGGTTGATGCCATTCACGACGACCCCGGCGCGGCTCTTGGGCTTGGCCTGGGATGGGGTGTTGCGGGTCGGTGGACCGGCGGATCTGCTGTTAACCAGCGCCGGCAGTTGGGCTGAATTCCTGGCCCATTCCCCGCAGCGCCGGGTGTTGCGCCAGGGGCGTTGGCTGCCGCTGCCTGATCAAGCCCATCCCGATGTCCGGCTTGCCAACGTGGTATGATGCAGATCACGACTGACCTGCCGGGCGCCCTGCCCCCAGGTCTCCCTGACCCCGCAACGGCCGCCCAGCTCGAGGCGCTGGCCTTGGATCTAAGGGCCGCTGGCTTGCCCTTGCTGCGAAGTAGGGGGGAGCTGGAAAGCCTGGCGGCCGATGGCTTTGTATACTCGCCCGTGCTTCAGCCGCTGCTCTGTGGCCTGCGCGCCCAGATCGGCGTTCGCGTGACCTCAGCCGCAGAGGTGCTGCAGGTGGCGGCGGCCTGCGGCCGCCATCGGGTCAGCCTGACGGTGCGGGGCGCGGCAACCGGGAATTACGGCCAATGCATCCCCTTGGCCGGTGGCTTGCTGCTGGAGACCAGTGGCCTGAACCGGCTGCGGGAGGTGGATGCCAGCTCGGGCGTGTTTACCGCTGAACCTGGGATCGTTCTGGCGGAGTTGGATCGCCAGTTGCTCTCCCATGGCCGCGAGCAACGCTTGCTGCCGAGCACGGTGCGCACCGCCAGCCTGGGCGGCTACGTGGCCGGTGGATCCGGCGGGATTGGCTCGCTGCGCTGGGGATTCCTGCGGGACCCCGGGCATCTGCTCGGGGTCGAGATGGTGACGGTCGAGCCCGAGCCGCGGCTGCTGCAGCTGGATGCCCGGGCTGCGCGTCCCCTCAACCACGCCTATGGGACCAATGGGATTTTCACGGCCTTGACGATGGCCTCCGCCCCGGCGGTGGCCTGGCGGCAGTGGGTGCTGGAGTTTGAGGACTGGTCGGCTGCCCTGGCGGCGGCCCAGCAGCTGGCGGCCTCAGCACTGGAGCTGAAGGCCTTGTGTTTGCTGGAGGCCGCCGTCGCTGCGCGCTTGCCCTGGCCCCAGGGGTGCCCAGCCGCCAGCGGCGCTGCCCATCGCGTTCTGCTTCTGGCGGCCCCGGATGCGACCCCGGCCCTGGAGTCCTGGGTCCTGGAGCTGGGGGGGCGTCTTAGCTGGAGTGCACCCCAAGGGCAGAGTCGCGGCATTCCCCTGCGGGAGCTGACCTGGAACCACACGACCCTGCACGTGCGCAGCCAGGAGCCGGGCTGGACCTATTTGCAGTTGCTCTTGCCCCAGCCGGAGGCCCCCGCGTTGGAGGCCCTGCGGCAGCGCTGGGGCGAGGACCTGCTTTGGCACCTTGAGGCGGTCCGCAGCCAGGGCCGGCAGCGCTTCGCCTGTCTCCCCTTGGTGCGCTGGCGGGGTGCTTCGGCCCTGCAGGAGCTAATCGATCAGGCCCGCGACCTGGGCTGTTTGCTGTTCAACCCCCACGTCATCAGCGTTGAGGACGGGGGGCTTGGGGTGGTGGATGCCGATCAGGTGGAGGCCAAACGGGCCTACGACCCAGCTGGGTTGATGAACCCGGGCAAGTTGCGGGGCTGGATCTAGCAGCCGAGGCTGGCCCGGGTGTTGACGCCGGTGGTCGGGTTGGTGCCGCTGGCGCTGATGCAGAGGCTGCGCTGGTCGGCACGGTCCAGCAGGGCATCGCTGAAGTCGGCGTTCTCGACCTGGGCGCCGGTGAAGGTGCTGCCGGAGGCGATCACGCCCACGAGGACGGCATTGCGCAGGTCGGTGCCGCTCATGTCGGTGCGATCCAGCAGCACATCGGAGAGGTCCGCGCTGTTGAAGTTGGCGTCTGGGAAGGCCCCCTGGGTCAAGATCGCGCCGTGGAGATCAGCCCCGCTGAAGTCAGCGGCTTTGCCGACGGCCCCAGCGAAGGAGGTGTTGGCCAGTTGCTGGCCGGAGAAGTCTTTGCCGCTCTGGTTGGTGAGGGTGTAATCGACGGTGTCCTGGAATAGGGCGCGATCCTGCAGCCCCACGCCAGCGGAGGTGTCGAGGGCCAGGGTCAGGGCGGGTGCCGCCAGCAGGATCAGCACGGCCGACAGCCAGCTGAGAAGTCGGGTGCAGGTCATCGCGCGGATCGGGCCGGGGCTTCAGTCTGTCGGGTCGAGCAGCGGTAGGAGGGCTGCCACCAGATACAGGGAGCCGCAGGCCACCGGCAGACCCTCCGATTGCACGAGCCACTCCAGGTTCTCGTTTAGATCATCGGAGCCGGCTTCGATGCCGGGAAGCATTGGGGCGAGTTCCTCCGCACTCCAACTGGCGTGCTCGGGTAGGGCCACCACGAGCACCTGATCCCCGGGCTCCAGCAGGTGGCGCAGCAGATCGGGGGCGTCCTTGTGGCGCTGCATGCCGATCAGCCAGCGCCGCTGGGCGGGCTGGAGTTCCTGGCGGAGCGCGGCGGCGGCGGGGGGGTTGTGGGCTCCATCGATCAGCAGGGCCTGGCCGCGGAACTGGCGGCGCTCCAGGCGTCCTGGCCAGCGGGCCTGTTGGAGGCCGCGGCGGATGGCCGCCTCAGTGATGGGCCAGCCGGTCTCCTCGAGGGCTTCGGCGGCGGCGATGGCCACGGCGGCATTGCTGCGTTGCAGTGCGCCGTGCAACCCCAAGGCCGGTCCCCCCTCCGTGTCCTTGGCTACGGGGGCTCGCCAACGCAGATCGCACCCGTGCGCCGTGGCTTGGGCTTGGAGCACGGCGGTCACCTCCGGGGCCTGGGGGCCACTGACGGCGATGGCCCCGGGATGCATCACGGCCGCCTTCTCGTGGGCGATCGCCTCGAGGGTGGGGCCGAGGTGTTCGACGTGATCCAGGCCGATGTTGGCGAAGGCCAGCACGTTGCGGCGTGGGTGGACCGTGGTGGCATCGAGCCGCCCGCCGAGTCCCACTTCGAGGACGGCCAGGTCCACCTCCGCTTCCGCGAAGGCGACAAAGGCCGCGACGGTGATCAGCTCAAACGGGGTGAGGTCGTGACGCAGGGCCAGCGGTTGGAGCCGTTGCAGCAGGTCTTTGAGCGCGTCTTCGGCAATGGCTCCGTCCGGCAGCCGGATGCGCTCGCACCAGCTCAGGAGATGGGGGGAGGTGTAAAGCCCGCAGCGCAAGCCCGCGGCTGTGGCGATGCGCTCGACCATGGTGGCGATGGAGCCCTTGCCATTGGTCCCGGCCACCTGGACAGCCCTGAAGCGGCCTTCTGGGTGTCCCAGTTCCGCGAGAGCCGCGTCGATTCGCTTCAGGCCGAGGTCGACACCGCGGCGGCTGAAGGGAGCGATCAGCTCGCTGAAGGGGTCGGGGATGGACACGCCAGCAGGGCTTTCTCGAGTCGTTTGACCGCGAGGCGCAGATGCCGCGGTTGGATCGTCAGGGGGGGGACAAAGCGCACCACATCAGTGCCGGCGGGCACCAGCAGCAATCCGTTGTCCATGGCGGCTTTGACCACATCAATGGCCTTGGGACCGTCCGCCTGAAGGACGAGACCCTGCAGTAGACCCCAGCCGCGAACGCCCTTCACCAATTGGGGATGGCGCTGGGCGAGCTCGAGCAACTGCCGCTGCAGCAGCTGACCCATCGCTTCCGCATGGGCCGGCAGGTTGCGGCGTTGCAGCTCGCTGGCCACCGTGAGGCCGGCCCGGCAGGCCAGGGGGTTGCCGCCAAAGGTGCTGGCGTGTTCCCCGGGCTTGAGTTGATCCGCCTCGGCTTTGACGCAGAGGGCGCCGATGGGGAATCCACCGCCGAGCCCCTTGGCCAGGGTGAAGGCGTCGGGTTCAACCCCCAGCTTTTGGTAGCCCCAGAGCCGCCCGGTGCGGCCGACGCCGACCTGGACCTCGTCGAAGATCAGCAGGATCTTGTATTGATCGCAGAGGTCGCGCACCCGCTGGAAAAACGCCACATCGCCGGGATTGACACCCCCTTCGCCCTGGAGCGGCTCGAGCATGACCGCAGCAACCCGAGGACCGGCGGCCTCGCAGCGGTGCAGCAACGCCTCAAAGGCGGAGGTGTCGTTGTAGGGGAAGTAGCGGAACCCCTGCACCATGGGCTCGAACCCCTGGTGGTATTTCGGCTGCCCGGTCGCCGTGACGGCGGCCAGGGTGCGGCCGTGGAAGCTGGCCTGGGCCGTGAGGATCAGCGGGCCCCGCTCGTTGCTGGTGTCGATGCCCCGCACGACATGGCCGTGCTTGCGGGCGAGCTTGATGGCGGCTTCGTTGGCTTCCGCACCGGAGTTGCAGAAGAAGACGCTGTCCGCGCAGCTGTTGTCCCGAATCCAGCCCGCCAGTTGCTCCTGCTCAGGGATCCGATACAGGTTGGAGACGTGCTGCAGCTTGCGGAGCTGACGCTCGAGCGCCTTGCGCATCACGCGGCTGCTGTGGCCGAGGGTGCAAACCGCAATGCCGGCCACGGCATCGAGATAGCGGCGGCCTTGCTGGTCCCACACCCAGACCCCGCGGCCGCGGACCAATTCCAAGGGGAACCGGCCGTAGGTGTTCATCACCGCCGTCTCAGTCGGCGATGTGGTCGGTGGGGGAGAAATAGGAGCGGTGGGACTTGAACCCACATGCCCGAAGGCGCTCGATTTTGAGTCGAGTCCGTCTACCAATTCCGGCACGCTCCCGCGCTTGCGACTTTAGGGGTCAGCCGAGTCGGCGGATCGAGGCGCCGACCGCGTTCAGCTTGCCCTCGAAATCGGCATAGCCGCGATCGAGGTACTCCAGCCCTTGCACGGTCGTGATCCCATCGGCGACTAAGCCGGCGAGCACCATGGCGGCTGAAGCCCGCAGGTCGGAGCCCTGGACCGGTGCACCGCTCAGGCGCGGAACGCCCTCGATGAAGGCGGTGTTCCCCTGGGTGCGGATGGCTGCCCCCATGCGCTGGAGTTCGGCGACGTGTTGAAGCCGGTTCTCAAAGATGTTCTCGGTGACCACGCTGTTGCCGTTCGCCGTCGCCAACAGGCTCATGAAGGGAGCCTGCAGGTCCGTGGGGAATCCAGGGAAGGGTTGGGTGCGCAGATCGACCGCTTGGATCACGTCGGCGCTGAGGGTCACGTTCGTGCCATCAATCTCCAACTTGCAGCCCACCTCTTCGAGCTTGGTCAGCACGGCGCCGAGGTGATCGGTCACCACCGGGGCAATGGTGAGGCAGGAGCGGGTGATGGCGGCAGCCAGCAGGAAAGTGCCGGCTTCGATGCGGTCGGGAATGACGGCGTAGTCCGCGCCGTGCAACCGCTCGACGCCAACGATGGTGATGGTGGGGGTTCCGGCGCCCCGCACCTTGGCCCCCATGGCGAGCAGCAGTCCGGCGAGGTCCACGACCTCGGGTTCAAGGGCTGCGTTCTCAATGACGGTCTCACCCTCGGCGAGGGCGGCCGCCATCATCAAGGTCTCGGTGGCGCCCACGCTGGGGCAGTCCAGATGGATGCGGCCGCCGGTCAGGCGATGGCTGCGGCCGGGGACCACGGCGGAGACGACGCCGTGTTCAATCGTCACTTGGGCGCCGAGGGCTTTCAGGCCTTTGACGTGCTCCACCACCGGGCGGGTGCCGATCTGGCAGCCCCCGGGAAGGGGGACCCGCGCGATGCCCAGGCGTGCAAGAAGGGGGCCGATGCAGAAGAAGCTGGCCCGCAGGCTGTTGACCAGCTCGTAGGGCGGGGCGGACTGGCTTAGCCCGGAGCCGTCCATCTCCAGGGTGTCGCCGTCATGGCTGGTGGTGACGCCGAGGGAGGTCAAAATCTCGGCCATCCCACCGATGTCGGTGAGGGGCGGCACGTTGCGCAGGCGCAGCTGCTCGTTGGTGAGCAGGCTGGCCGCCATCAAGACCAGGGCAGAGTTCTTGGCACCACTGACGCGGAGCTCGCCGGAGAGGCGCCGACCGCCGGCGATTTCCAGTTGCGGGGTGAGAATCTGTTGAGACGGGACCAGCGTCGCGGTCATGGCTAAAGGCGTCCCGCCTGAGGGGCCTTATCCTGACAACAACGAATGAGACCGGCAAGACGGCCGGCATTCGAACTGGCTCGAAGCCGTTGCTGGCCTGGTTTGTCGCCGATTGCCCCCCTCTCCTGAAGGGGGACCCTGATGGGGTAAATTTCGCTGGTCGTCGTGAGCGACATCGCCCCCCCTGCGGATGTGGCGGAATTGGTAGACGCGCTAGTTTCAGGTACTAGTGGCAGCAATGTCGTGGGAGTTCAAGTCTCCCCATCCGCACTGAAGGCTCCTCCCCTCGGGGAGGAGCTTTTTTATTGCTGAACCCCGCTGCTCTTGCCAGCTTTGGGGTCGGTGCTCAACCCAGCGCTTCCTTCTGTTTTTGAGTCGATGCTCGTTCTGAAGATCACCAACGCCCCGGAAGTGGTGGCTTCCAAGATGGGGCGCTTCCTGGAGGCCCTGACTCCTGATGCGTTTGATCAGAAAACGATTGAAGACGTCCTGATCAAGGAGCTCATCAAAAACCTCCAGGCCGAAGGCCTGAAGGGCGAGGTGGCCGCGGTCCGGGGCCTGGACCTCGATGACAAGAGCATCGTTGTGGGCGATGGCCTGCACGTGAGGCGCCACGAAACCTTCTGATGGAGCTGATCACCAGCCGCCGCAACCCCCTGGTGGGTCGCCTGCGCGCCCTGCATCAGCCGAAAGGTCGCCGGGAGCAGGGCCTGTTGTTGGTGGAGGGAACCCATCAGCTTCAAGAACTCGTTCGCCTGGGCCTGTTGCCCGAGCAGGTGCTGGCGACCCCGGCCTGGCTAGAGCGCCACGGATCCCTCTTGGACGGCCTGCCCGAGGAGCGGCTGCAGCCGGCAGGCGAGGCTGTGCTGGCGGCTGTGGCCACCACAGAGACCCCGGATGGGGTGGTGGCCACGCTGCCCCAGGAGGCCCTGCCGAAGAAGAAGGGCCTGGGCTCCTTTGTGTTGGCCTTAGATCAACTCCAGGATCCCGGCAATCTCGGCACCTTGATGCGCACGGCCCTGGCGGCGGGGGTGGATGACCTTTGGCTGGGGGGCGGGGCTGATCCCTGTCAGCCCAAGGTGTTGCGGGCTTCGGCGGGGGCGGCTCTTGCTCTGCCCCACCGCCGTGATCCCGATCGGAGTGGCTTAGCGGAGCGACTCGCGCAGGCGCGGGCCGCAGGCCATCACGTGGTGGCCACCCTGGTGGATCAGGCCGGGACTGTTCCCTATTGGGAGTTGGATTGGACCCGGCCAACGGTGCTGTTGCTGGGCAACGAAGGAGCTGGGCTCCATTCGGAGCTGGCGGCCCTGGCCAGTCATCGGGTGACCATTCCCCACAGCACGGCCGCGGAGTCCCTAAACGTCGGCGTGGCGGCGGCTCCTCTGCTGCTGGAGCGGTGGCGGCAGCAACACAAGTTGGGTTTGGGGGGCTGACAGGGGAGAATGCCCCCCAATTGGGCAGGCCTCAGGTGAGCGACGGCAGTTTCGACTTTGACGTCATCGTGATTGGCGCGGGCTACGGCGGCTTTGACGCCGCGAAGCACGCCGCTGAACACGGGCTGCGCACGGCGATCATCGAAAGCCGCGACATGGGCGGCACCTGCGTGAATCGCGGTTGCGTTCCCTCCAAGGCCCTGCTGGCTGCCAGCGGCCGCGTGCGCGAGCTAGCTGACGCGGAGCACCTGAAGGGCTTCGGCATCCATGCCGCTCCCGTGCGCTTTGAGCGCCAGAAAATCGCCGATCACGCCAACCAGCTGGTGGCGACGATCCGCACCAACCTGACCAAGACCCTGGAGCGCGCCGGGGTCACGATCATCCGCGGCACCGGACGTCTGGAGGGCCCCCAGAAGGTGGGTGTGCGTGAGATCAACGGTGTCGACCGGGTTCTGACCGGCCGCGACGTGATCATCGCTACCGGCTCTGATCCGTTTGTGCCCCTCGGCATCGAAACCGACGGCCGCACGGTCTTCACCAGCGATGAGGCCGTCAACCTCGAGTGGCTGCCCCGCTGGTTGGCGATCGTTGGCAGCGGCTACATCGGACTGGAGTTCGCTGACGTCTACACGGCGCTGGGCTGTGAAGTGACGATGATCGAGGCCCTGGATCGGGTGATGCCCACCTTCGATCCCGACATCGCCAAGATCGCTGCCCGGAACCTGATTGATGGCCGCGATATCGATGCCCGCTCCGGGGTGTTGGCCAAGTCGATCAAGCCCGGTGCTCCGGTTCAGATCGAACTGGTGGACATGCAGACCCGCGAGCCCGTGGAGACCCTGGAGGTCGACGCGGTCCTGGTGGCCACTGGCCGGGTCCCCACCAGCAAGGAACTGAACCTAGAGGCCTGCGGCATCGAGACCAACCGCGGCTTCATTCCCGTGGACGATCAGCTGCGGGTGCTGGTCAACGGCGCGCCGGTCCCCCACCTCTGGGCGGTCGGTGATGTGACCGGAAAGATGATGCTGGCCCACACCGCAGCGGCCCAGGGCACGGTCGCCGTGGACAACATCCTGGGGCACCCCCGCTCGATCGACTACCGCTCGATCCCTGCGGCCACCTTTACCCATCCGGAAATCAGTTCGGTGGGCTTGAGCGAAGCCGACGCCAAGGAGTTGGCGGCGAAGGAGGGCTTTGAACTGGGTTCGGTGCGCAGCTATTTCAAGGCCAACTCCAAGGCCCTGGCGGAGCTGGAGAGCGATGGCTTGATGAAGCTGCTCTTCAACAAGGCCACCGGTGAAGTCCTCGGTGCCCACATCTATGGACTCCATGCCGCTGACCTGATTCAGGAGATCGCCAACGCCGTGGCTCGCCGCCAAAGCGTGAAGCAACTGGCCAATGAGGTGCACACCCACCCCACCTTGAGCGAGGTGGTTGAAGTGGCCTACAAGCAAGCCGCCATGGCGGTCGCCGCCTGAGGAGAGAACCATGGAGATCCGCCGCAGGCCCCCCAACCCGAAGGTGAAGGTGGCTCACCTGGAGTACGCCTGTCCCCATGAGGAGGGCGAGCCCCGCAACATCCTCGAGAAGATCGTCTGGGAGAAGGACCGCGAAGTGGCGGCGGCCCGCGATCGGGTGCCCCTAGATAAACTCAAGCGTCAGGTGGCGGCCCTGCCTGCCCCCCGCGACTTCCTGGCTGCGCTGAAATCGGCCTGCTGCAAGCCGGCCGTGATTGCTGAGGTCAAGAAGGCCAGCCCGAGCAAGGGGGTGATCCGCGAGCACTTCGATCCGGAGGCGATTGCCCAGGGGTATGCCGCTGGGGGGGCCAGCTGCCTATCGGTGCTGACCGACAAGCCGTTCTTCCAGGGGGGCTTTGAGGTGCTGGTGCAGGTGCGTCAGGTCGTGGACCTGCCGTTGCTTTGCAAGGACTTCATCCTGACGCCCTATCAGCTCTATCAGGCGCGGGCGGCCGGGGCTGATGCGGCCCTGTTGATTGCGGCGATCCTGAGCGATCAGGACATGGCCTATCTGCTCAAGGTGGCCAAGAGCCTGGGACTCACGGTGCTGGTCGAGGTGCACGATGCGGCGGAACTGGAGCGGGTTTTGGCCCTCGATGGCGTCCAGCTGATTGGGATCAACAACCGCGACCTGGCCACCTTCCACACCGATCTGGCCACCACGGATCAGTTGATGGAGCGCTACGGCGACCAGCTGCGCGCCAAGGGCTGCCTGCTGGTGAGTGAGTCGGGGCTGTTCAGCCGCGATGATCTCGACCGGGTCCAGAGCGCCGGTGCCGATGCGGTGCTGGTGGGTGAATCGCTGATGCGCCAAGACGATGTCACCCAGGCGCTGGAAACGTTGATCGGGGGTTGAAGGAAGCCAGCAAAAGTCATCAGCGTTAGATCCCTGAGATCCCATGATTATTCTTTAAATAAAGAGATCTATTCAATTGCAGTTGTCTCTAGTTCCTTGATGTTTGATATATGCTTCAAGGCGCAATTCGCAATTGCCACTGTAATGGGAATGCCTGGATGCCTATCCACGTTGGAGCCTATCCACATGTGACGTGGGGCGTCGCTTTCCCCGGCTACGTTCTGGACATCCTTAAGGCAAGAGTGGTTGCGGATGTCAAGTCTAGTGAACAAAGTAGATGCCTTCTTGAAGGTTGTTTGGTGATGCTCTGAACCATTCCATGGGGTAAAAAGCACAAGAAATGGCGTGGGTTGAATCAGGCTTTTAAGCTCCCTGATTGTTTGGATATTGTTTCCTTCGTTTTCTGGCTTCAAATCAAGGTCGTTGTCGACAAAACCCAGGATGATCAGATCCGAATGATGGAGTCTCCCTTTCTCTCTCATGAACCTGATTTGGTCTTTAGTGGACCACCCGCCGATTCCCCAATGGCGAACCTTGCAACTTGGAATAAGCTTCTCTAGCTGGCTTGTCCACCTCTCGTCGTTCTTCGCTCCCCCGCCATACCCCCACACAAACGAGTCTCCTAGAATTGAGATGGTGCAGGATGAAGCTTCGTTATATGAAGAGACCGGCTTATCCGCGAAACCGTATTCATTGACAGCTAGGAATCTTTCCCGCATATCCTGCTCATATTGAAGTATCTCATGGAGAGGTAGATAGGTGGGAGCGGTGCTGCTGGCTTCGTCTAGCCAGCTAGTCTTAGTCAAGATTATTTCTATAACCGAAAGTGCACCAAAGCATGCAAATGCAAAAATAAATAAATTCGTCAAAAGTACTTTAATTAGGCTTCGGTAACATTGATTACTTGAAAGCCTGTTCGCTTGGCTTTGGCCTGTGGTTTTTCTCTTGTGGCTGCAGGCTAGTAATAATAGTGCGATAACAGCTAGCGTAAATCGAGTTGATAGCGAAAAATCAGATGTTCCAATGGAGACGATGTATCCCCTCGAGGCTTCCAAGTCAAAATAAAGTCTTTTGAAATCAGTACTAGCTGTCTTTGCTATTAGGGTTTGGAGCTTTGGATGGAATAAAGCATTAGCTTGCTTTCTGTCTATGAAAAGTTGTGGGGCTGTAATCCACGGAAGAAGGTGTCCACGTTGAATTAGTTTCTGGTCAGTAAGGGTGGTTCTGCACTTTGCCTCAATGTCCTTGTCTATCTTGATACTGGTTAGTGCAAGGGGGAATCTGTCTATCCAGCTGGATATTCCGTTCACGTGCTTGTTGCTGGTCCATTCTCTTATTTGAATTCGTCCGCCTCTTCGTCCATTATTAATGATCTTGCTTAGGTAACCTTCTTGTGAGTTGAGTCCTCTGTTGTTGGCTGCATTTATCTTTTGTTCAAGCCAAGACCAGCTTGGGGAATGTTGCAAGGTCTCCGCTCTACTCCTGCTGAGGCTGGGGTCAATGTTCTTAGATATTCCGGAGTGCGATGGGAAATCTTCGGGAAAGTCTGACTGTGTCAGCTTTCTCCTTAGGAAGTAAGAGCCTATTTCTTTGAGCTTGTTCTCTGATCTTTTGTTTGGCAGGCTTGGGGAGAGAGCTGCAGATGTTTCTATTTTGACTTTGTAGTAATCAGTTTGTTGAAGGCAATCTGAGTTGAATCTTGTTAGGAGTATCTTCTCTGATGTGCCGGGTATGACCGCCGTAATTAGAAGTATGATCCAGGCTGCTTTGGGAATCTTTATGTTTGGGTTTGTCTTCATGGTTTAAGTCTTCTCATATTGGTGCTGTACAAAACCTCAGAGATTTATCATGTCTGAGGGATTCAGTTTACGCACTAAATGGGGATATCTAGAGATCTCAATACTAATCTGGCCCCCACTGAGTAGTTGATTGAGCGACACGCCGACCAGCTGCGTGCCAAGGTCTGCCTGCTCGTGAGTGCGTCTCGGGTCTGTTCAGCTATGTTGATCTCGACCGGCTCCAGGGGTGAACCGTTGATGCGTCAGAAGGATGTCACCCAAGCGCTGGAAACTTTGATCGGGGGCTGGTTTATTAGTCCTGCTCCAACTTGTGACACCTTCTAATCTTTGAAGCAATCTTGTTGGACTTGGGAGGATCTTGATTTTAATGAAGCCTTTTCTGTGCCATTAATTTGTTTTTGTTGATTTGGACTGGACTCTAGCTTTCTTGTGAAATTGGCTGTGAAGAGCTGCGGTGATGTGCTCTGCGAAGATCTCATGGCCTTTGTCGCCGAAGTGCCAAATGTCTGCAAACAATGTTGTAGCGGTCGAATTAAATATGTCTCTTAAGTCTAGAAATATGTAGCCTTCATTTAGTAGATCTGATAGCTTTAGTCTGGTTGAGGCCTCGTTGAACCAATGGTTGAGTATTCTTCTTGGAAGAGACCAATCGTAGAGCTTTGATCCTGCGTACCCAACAAGGATTGCTTTTTCTGCTTGAGTTAGCGATGCTTTATCTATGGCAGATGGTGGTATGGCTTCGTAAACGGAGATATTGTTCTTAGCTGCTAGCGCTCTGATGGCCTCTGAATAAGCGACTAGTTGATCTGTTGAGGCCGCTCCAATTTGACGGTAATCTTGTCTTGCTCCAGGCACCTTGGAGTCGAGATTTAGTGTCCTGTTGAGGATGTCATTCTGTCCATGCACAATGACCAATGCTTTTGGGGGTGTGTATTTTGACAAGAAGTCATCCAGGAGTTCAAGCTCTCTGTCTGATTTTATTCCTCCTTTGGCAAGTACTCCAAAGCACACGTTTTCTCGAACTTTAAGAGTTAGATTTTCTGCCGATAAATTCCACCATGTTTTTGGGACTGAGCTGGCATGAGCTCCCTCTGCTACAGAGGCTCCAATAGCTAGTACATCGAGTTTGTTTGGATCTCTGGTAGTGCATGTTGAGCTGTAGCTGATTCCGTTGTCATCTTTGTCGAAGTTGTTAACTCTGTCAAAAGCATTTTCTCGGTGGCCGTAGTTCTCTAGGTGTCCTTTCCTCCAGGTTGAATCCACAAGCCTTTCTCCGGTTTTTCCTGATGAAAATGATTGATATAAGACTTTCAGTCGAGTGTTCTCAAAAATCTCAAGTAGTGCAGAATTAGCTAGAAGTGAGTTTCTTGGAAGTGGGTTCCAGTGCATTGCTCTACTGAGCTGCTCTGCCATTAGGTATCCTGTGATTATGAGTGCTGCTGAGATTGTGAAAGTCTTCTTTTTATGACTTCTTGAGATTATTGCAAGCATAATTCCTGCGACAAGAGATCCCAGGGCGATGTTTAGGGCTGAGATGTTTTGCCCTGTTGCTTGCTCGCCATTCAGTTGGCCAGGGTTGATGGACTCGTAAATATTTACGGGGACTGTCAATTCTTGAAGAGTTGGGTCTCCTGTTTCTGGATGATTAATTGGATCAAAAAAAACTTTCTTATCCGCTCTGCTTGTTGGTTCTTCTGTTTGGTTAGCCTTGAGTCTCGCGAGGAGCTTGGTTTCGTTTCGTGGGTATCCATTAATCGATATCCTGTAAAGATAGGCGGTGCCATGAGCCAGGTTTTCGCTTGAGCTGGTATTTGCTCTTGCTTGGCACCTGTAGTCAATATGGTTTAGGTCTTCTTTGTGAAATGTGCAGTTTGTGAGTGCTCTTCTTGTTGTTTTTCCGTCTGCGCCCGCAAAGTAGAACGGCACGTCCTTTTCGAAAAAGCTCGTCAGGTAGTTCCGCGACTTTTGGAGTTGCTTGGATGCGCTTGAGCTCTGCTTGTCTAGTTGAATGTAGAAAGATGCTACGGCGACTTTGTCGACTGCTAAGTGTCTGTATATGGAGCTGGAGGCAATTGCTCCACTAGCTGCGATGGCGAGGGTGGCCAATACAGGCTTGACTTTCTTGCTCAGCACGCTCTGTATTGTCTGCTTTTGCGAGTCTAATCTTTCGGAGTGATTGGATTTCTTGGCTGTTCCTTTGTGTTGTCACAAAAAAGCCCCCGCGTTTGCGGAGGCTCGGTGAACGGAGGGGTGTCTGACTCGGGATCAGACCTTGCGGGAGTAGTACTCCACCACCAGCAGTTCGTTGATTTCGAGAGCGACCCACTCGCGCTCGCACTTACCGCCGACCTTGGCGATGAGCTTGTTCTTGTCGAGCTCGAGGTGAGGGGGGATGTTGGCGAGGCCAGGGAATTCCAGGTTGCCTTCAGCCAGTTTCTTGCTCTGCTTGCGCTCACGGATGGCGACCACATCGCCGGCCTTACACTGGTAGCTCGCGATGTCCACAACGCGGCCGTTCACGGTCACGTGGCCATGGTTCACCAGCTGACGGGCACCGGGGACGGTGGGGCCGAAGCCGAGGCGGAAGCAAACGTTGTCGAGACGGTTCTCGAGCAGTTTCAGCAGGTTGGTACCCGTGGAGCCCTCTTGGGCACGGGCCTTTTTGACATAGCGAACCAGCTGACGTTCGGAAATGCCGTAGTTGAAGCGAAGCTTCTGCTTCTCTTCGAGTCGGATGGCGTATTCGGAGCGCTTGCGACGGGCTTGGCCGTGCTGACCGGGGGGATAAGACCGCTTGGCGGACTTACGGGTGAGACCAGGAAGGTCTCCCAAGCGCCGCGTAATCCTCAGGCGAGGGCCGCGGTAGCGAGACATAGGAACTGCTGTTCAGGTTGATTCAGACGTGGCTTGCCTGAGAGCATGGAGGGGTGGTCCTGGGACCGCTCTCCGCTGCAAGGCTTGATGCCACGCAAGTTGACGATCTTATCGCTCGGCCTGAAGCGTCCATGAACAGCCTGCTCCAACGTCTGCTGCTGGCCCTGATCGGTTTCTATCGCCTGGCGATTTCACCTCTGCTGGGCCCTCCCCGCTGCCGCTTCATTCCCAGTTGCAGCGCCTATGGCCTGGAGGCGATTGAACGCCACGGCCCCTGGCGCGGCAGCTGGCTGACGCTGAAGCGCCTGCTGCGTTGTCACCCCTGGACGCCCTGCGGTTGCGACCCGGTGCCGGATTGATGGCCACCTTGGTGCTGGTGACCCGGGTGGGCTGTTGCCTTTGCGAGGGCTTGGAGGAGAAGTTGCGCGCCGCCGCGGTCCCCTTTGAAGCCGTGGATGTGGACCTGGATCCCCAATTGCTGGCCCGGTTTGACCTGGAAGTCCCCGTCTTGATTCACCGCGGCGCCGACGGGGAGCGGGTTTTGCCTCGGTTCTCGCCCCGGTTGGGGGCATCGCAGTTGGCCGGCTGGCTGACCCAGCAGGGGGTCCATTAGTCCCGCTCCAGAGCCTGTCTTGGTTGAGGCTCACGGGACTGGTCTCAGGGGCGACGTTTTCATCTCAGAACCGACCTAAAACAGCGGGGTCGCAACCCCTCTCCATGTCCCAACGGCTCCACACCCTGCTGCGACAGGTCGGGCTGGCGGTTCCCCCTGGGCTGGGGAATGTGGATGTGGACGGGGTGAGCTGTGACTCCCGCCGGGTGGGGACCGGGACTGTCTTTGTGGGCTTGCCTGGAGCCACGGTGGATGGCGGTGCCTATTGGCCGGAGGCGCTTCAGGCCGGTGCCGCCTTGGCTGTGATTGGCCGCGCTGCCGCAGAAGCCCGGCCCCCCGCCGATGGTGATGCGGTTTTGGTGGTCTCTGACCCGGTCTCCCGCTGGGCTGGTTTGCTGGCCGCGGAGTTCTGGCAGCAACCCAGTCAGCGCCTGGCTTTGATCGGTGTGACGGGCACTAACGGCAAGACCACGACGACCTATTTGTTGGAACACCTGGCCAGCCAGTGCGGCTACCCAGTGGCCCTATTCGGCACCTTGATCAACCGCTGGCCGGGTCACAGCGTGACGGCTCAGCACACCACGGCCTTTTCCGACGAGCTGCAGGCCCAACTGGCGATGGCCGCGGAGGCCGGATCGCGGATCGCGGCGATGGAGGTGAGCTCCCATGCCCTCGATCAGCAGCGGATCAGCGGTTGCCGCTTTGCCGGGGCGATCTTCACGAACCTGACCCAGGACCACCTCGACTACCACCCCTCGATGGAGGACTACTTCGAGGCCAAGGCCAAGTTGTTTGATGCGCCCCTCCTGGGGCCGGACGCCCGGGCTGTCGTCAATGTCGATGACCCTTGGGGAGCGCGGTTGGCCGAACGCTTGGGCGAGCGTTGCTGGCGGGCCTCCCTGGAGTCCAACTCCTCCGCGGAGCTGCGGATGGAGGGGTTGCAGATGGGCCCCCAGGGGGTCAGCGGAACCCTGATCACCCCGCTCGGTCAGGGAGCGTTTGCCTCGCCGTTGCTGGGCAAGTTCAACTTGATGAATCTGCTTGAGGCCGTTGGGGTTTTGCTGCAGCAGGGGCTCCCCTTGTCGGCAATGTTGGAGGCCCTCGGCAGCTTTAAGGGGGTGCCGGGCCGGATGGAGCGGGTTCAGGTGGCCCGCGTCGAATGCTGCGATGCAGGCTTGCCGGCGGTCCTGGTGGATTACGCCCACACCCCCGATGGCCTCGAGAGTGCCCTCACGGCTTGCCGGCCCTTTGTGCAGGGCGAACTGATCTGTGTTTTTGGTTGCGGCGGGGATCGTGACCGCACCAAGCGCCCCCAGATGGCGGCCATCGCAGCGCGGCTGGCGGATCAGGTGCTGGTGACCTCCGACAACCCACGCACGGAGGATCCTGATCAGATCCTCAAGGATGTGGTTGCAGGGATTCCAGAGGGCACGCCCCTGCGGGTCGACGTGGATCGTGGCCAGGCGATCGCAGAGGCGATTGCGAAGGCCCAGCCCCAGGACCTCGTCCTCATTGCGGGCAAGGGTCACGAGGATTACCAAATCCTGGGCACCACAAAGGTGCATTTCGATGACCGCGAGGAGGCCGAGAAGGCCCTGCGCAATCGACCCTGCTAGCTGAGCTTGGCCAGTGCTCCGATCAACCCCTCGAGTTCAGCGGGGGTGGTGCAGATGTGGGTGCAGGCCCGGAGGCAATCCGGGGAATCGAGGCGGCGGATCCAGATCCCGGCTTGACCGAGGGCCGTCACGGCTTGGGCGGTCTCAATGCCCTCCAGCTGGAAGCTGATGAGTCCTGCGGGAGGCGCCTCCGGCAGCAGGGTGCTGCAACCCGGGAGCGATTGCAGGCCACTCCAGAGCTGCTGACTGCCCTGACGGATCCTCTTGAGGCGTTCGTCGTCATCGCCTTCTGCGGTCAAGAGCTCTAGCGATTGACGCAGGCCGCTGAGGAGGGGGACACAGGAGGTGGCGACTTCAAAGCGGCGCCCATCGCGGTGCCAGCTGCTTCCGGCGCTGCCCTCGTGCTCGAGGCTGCGCCAGCCAATCAGGGTCGGTTGGCCTTGTTCGAGGACCCGCTCCGAGAGGGCCACGCCGCCAAGGCCTTCGGGGCCGCAGCACCACTTGTGGCCGGTGAAGGCATAGATGTCGGACACCTGCGCGGCTTCGGCGACGGGAAGGCTGCCCATGGACTGGGCCGCATCCACCAGCAGCCAGGGTTGCTTGGGATGGTGTTTGAGCTGATGGGCGACCGCCGGGATCGGCATCACTGCCCCGGTGTTCCAGAGCAGATGGGAGAGGACAACGAGCCGGGTCCGGGGGGTTTGGCAGGCCTCGAGCTGCTGCAGCACGGCGGACTCCAGTTCCGCCTGCGGGGTGGTCTGGCAGAGCGCGAGGACCGGCAGGGTGGCCAGGCTCAGCTGATGGCGGCGAGCCAATTCCTGGCAGGCGGCGACAACACCGGGATGCTCACAGTCGCTGATCAGCAGCTCATCGCCTGCCTCCCAGGGCAAGCCCCAGAGGGGTAGGACGCAGCCGCTGGTGACGTTCTCCGTCAGGGTCATGCGAAGGGGGCCAACCCCGCACCAGCCCGCGAGGGCTCTGCGCAGGCGACTGGTTTCCTGCTCGATGAAAGGCCAGACATCGGTTGTGAACGGCCCGAGCTCCTGAATGGTTCTCCAGCTCTGGTTGATTGCCTCCAGCGACGGGGTCGGCAGGGGACCTTGACCGCCGTAGTTGAAGTAGGTCTTGTTGGCTAGTGCTGGGCAAAGATCCCTAAGGCTACTAGCGTTTGCGTTGGTAGAAGCGTTGGTAGCGGTGCCCAAAATTGCCAGCCACATCTACAAGGCACGTCAGTCTTACGTCCTTCAACGAGCGGTGCCATCAGACGTGCGTCAGATCGTCTGTAAAGCCACTTGGAAGGAAGGCGGTGGTAAAACCCTCAACGAAGCCAGAGCGCGGCTTCCAGGCTTTCTGGCGAGGACTGATCGAGAGATCGCGATTGCCCGTAGGGAGTTGCAGCTGACCCCTGATGAGCAGATCGATCGGCTTCCCTGCACAGGGGCTCTCGACGACCCTGAGGTGCAGGAGCTTCTGCTGGAAGGAGCGCGGGTTGATCCGGATTTGAGTCAGGCCCAACGAGAGCGGATGGTCGCTGTCGTCACCGGTGAGCTGATTCCTGAGCCCCTCTACACGGCTGAGGATCTGATTGCTGTTGCGACCAAGCTCAAGCAGCCAGCAAGACGGACGCGAGATAGCTGGTGCAAGCAGCTCGATCTGTTCATGGGGTTCTGCGGTGTTGGTTCACCGCTGTCATGCACCAAAGATCACGCTGCCTCTTACCGGACTTACTTGCTTGAACGGGTAAGTGCCAACACAGCCAAGACCACAATCAATTATTTGAGTGGACTTTGGTCGATCCTTGAAGAAGTTAAGCCAAATTCAACGCATATTTTCAGGGGCCTAGCGAAGCGCATTAAGGTCGTCAAGAAAGATCGTCTGGATGTTGTTAACCCAGTCACAGACTGGACCGGCAGCATCTATGTCCCAGTCCTCAAGGTGCTTTATTACACAGGGGCGCGCTTATCAGAAGTTTCTGGCTTGAGGGTTGAGGACTTGCTTGAAGACAGGATTGTTGTACGTCCGAATCTAGAGCGTTCGCTAAAGACAAGTGCTTCTCATCGAGAAATACCACTGCATCCTGAGCTTGAAGAGATACTCGCCCCACTTCGATCCTCTACTGGCTTTGTATGGCCGCGATTACAAGGTCCTGATGGACGTTGGGGGCATAACTTGTCGAAGCCTTGTAAATCCATCACAGGGGTTAATCCACATGGGCTGCGGCATCATGCTGCGACACGGTTAAGGGAGCAGAACTTCAACGAGGCAACAATCGGGAAATTGCTTGGACATGAACCATCGAACGTAACTGGAAGCTATGGCTCGGTTCCTTGGCAGCGCTTGGTAGAAGCCGTCCGATCGCTGTAGTGAGTTTCTTGATTACTTATTTGAAACGGTGATAACGGGCTCATACAGGCAAAAGCGATAACGGGCGTATACGAGGAGACCGGTAACGGGCTTATGGGGGAGAGACTGATCTGCCCCGTGTAGAGGGAGACCGTTGATTTCGGGTGTTTAGAGGTAGAGGACAATAACGGGCTTATACAGGGAGAAGCGATGGCGGGTGTATAGGAGGAATAGATCCCACATGTATAGAAGGGAATCTTGATGGCACCTGTATACACGAAGAAGGCGCTCCGACCCGTATACACAGAAGAACTGACCACGCCAGGTTCAAGGCGGTAAAACCAGACGAGTGGATTCGTCTCTAAAGAAAGGGGCAGCTCTGAATGCCAACTATGACTGGTTGGAGTAGGTCGTTGTTCGCGTTGTTGGACGCCAGGGAGAGCACAGCTTCAGGCACTGTGCAGTAGTACCCGTTATCCAACCCCGTTAGCCCGACGCGAGTAACACAGCGGCGGCACCATGAACTCAGGTGAAATCCATCATTCGATGGATGACTTGTTCGTCTTTACGGAGTGAGTGCTACAGGCGGAGCCTACGGCAACACTTCCCAAACCGAATCTAGGTGAAATACCCAGACGGGTAATTGACCAGTGACTCACAATCACCATCTACCAGGACAAGAGACCAGTAGGTGGTGATCACAATCAATAAATAATCCACACGTGTGGATAATTCCTATGTCAACTCAAATCACACTAAGCAAACTCATTACCCCAATCACTGAAGATGGAATCCCTGATCAACGCCATCTTGCAAGCCTAAAGCGAATACTCCAAGAAATCGGAGAAGACACGGCAAAGAATCTTCTGCAGTTTGCGGAATCAACAGCTCTTCTTCAAAGAGGGGCTGCAGACAATGGATTACGGCTTGCGATAGCAATTTCCAATGAAGCAGAATATCTTGAGAAAAATCATCGTTTCGATAAGGGCAATAAGTACGGGTGGCAGTCAAAACGACTTAGGAAGCAAGCACAACGGATGCTTGAGTCAGTTGGTTTCAAAAGGAGCAATGCACACAAACTGGCAGCTACAGCTGATTGGTTAACTAGTCGGCATACTGATAAAGATGAGTAGAAGTGGTTTGACACCCTTACTCCATCACATCTTTACGAGCTAAGCAGGATGTCTCCTGAACCTTTCAAAGTGACACAAGAGGAGGTTAGTTTTGAGAACTTCAACTTCTGTGCAGGACAGCAATCAATCACTGTTCGCCGCCTTAAAGAACTTAGACAACAGTTTCCGAAAAGTGAGGTAACGGAAGAAAGTAAAGAACCAACCAAGATTTCAACATCATCTGGACCAAAAGAAAATCAAGGCCTCAACACTGCAACAAGTGAACTGGTTGAGCAGTTTGTATCACTTGTAAAGGCCATCGACTGGTCAAGCCTTCAGCAAGAGACGATTGCAATGGAGTCGTTGGGCACAATTGAATACACCCTGACTCAGATCTGCGAGCTTGTCGACCAGTGGAAATATGCGCCAGTCACAGTCACTAGTAGATATGAGCAGCTGGAGATTGAACTAACACCTGTAGCCCTTCAAAAAGTATGAGCAAAGAAATGGGAGCGATGGATCAAGGTCATTTTTTTATTGAATCGACATTATTCCAAAGACCCTCTATATTTCAAGATTAAGCAAGTTCAACAGCCCGCCAGAAAGGCCTTCGGGACTGAATTGCTTTCAACAACGGTGATAGCCCAGGCAATAAGTAAGCACTGCCTCACGAGAATACCATGCCAAACACCAGATGAAATGCCACGAGCTTCAATGCTCGTAGCCGATCAAAACTTGAAGGGTTGCAGGGGCCAACGCTTTACATGCGAGCAATTAGGGATGGACGCTGATTCGAATTAGATGTGTCAGGTCAAGTATTGCCATAAGGGAAGCCTGCATGAGTTTTCCCTGCGTTTAAATAGGGGAACATCTACCAAACATAAGATGAGAGTCCATTTCAGGATCGCAGCAGCAGCGGCTACCTTTTTTGCTGTCAGCTCTCCGGTGTTCGCTCAAGACCCTTCTGAAGAGGCTAAGGGCTTCTATGCGACGCTTGGAGCTGGTGCTTCATGGACAAACAATACCGGCAACAATGAAAAGTCATACTCGGGAGTATTTGATAACGGTGATGCCTATTCCGGCTTCCTTACTCCTCAACTTGATCTTGGGGTGGGCTTTGCCGGCGAAGCTGGCTTTGGGTACGACTTCGGCGATATTAGAGCTGAGCTAACGTATCTATTTAATGGACCAATGATCGGTGAAATCACCGGCAGTGGTCATGAAAGTGGCACTAACCTTGGCAATACATACACCGATATCCCGTACGGCTTCACTATCACCGGAACTGGCACTCTCAGCACAAACAGTATATTCGCGAGCGCTTATTATGACATTGAGACAAAGTCCAAGTTTACTCCTTATGTGGGCGGTGGGATTGGCTACACAAACGTATCCGTCCCTACTCAGTCCGGTAGCGCTTCGTTGAGCTCGGGAGCGACTGGCACATTTTCTCAAAGTGTAAAAGTCGATGGCGGCAACGCTGGAGCTTTCGGCTATCTTGCAAAAGCTGGTGTGGCATATGCAGCAACCAGCAAAGCTGATGTGTTTGTAGAGGCTACTTACAATGGCTCTACAGCTTTCTCCATCAATGGACTAAATTATTCTCCTCTGTATTCCTATGGCGCTCGCGCAGGTGTTCGTATTCGACTTTGATGAGAAGGGTATAAGAAGTTAGCCAGGCCGCCGAATAAGGCGGCTTTTTTATTGATCAACACCAGATGGTTCAAGCTACTCACGAACTAGCGCAGCCCAGCCCGTATTCAAAGATTTCCCATCGCTGTCCCACGTCCTCTTCTGTCGTCCAGCGGAGGTTGTTGCCCCGGGGCTGCTTGGATGCAGATTGGTGAAATGCCATTCATCTGATCCGCTTCTTGTTTAAGGCGATTGCTGCCGCAAATTTCTAAACCCACTTCAGGCACCGGCAAGGACTACATTTACCCCATACCGGGAGTCCGTTTGCTGGCATTTGCAGCCACTCGCCTCACACTAATGCCAGCGTTAGCCGATCACTGGGCGACCTTCCAATGAACCCAGACGTGCTCACCAGCCTTGAGCAGCTGGACTAGGAATGGCAGCAGCGTCTGTTGATGCAACCCAGCAGCACTCAGGCAGACAAAAAAAGAAGGGGTGTTGAAGACCCCTTCACCCTCCCGAAGTCCGACCCAAGGTCGTGAGGAGATGATCCGGCAGCCGTTCCAGCGGGGATGTGCCGTTTGTGACCGGTTGAACGTTTTGTGTGGGTCTGAGGACCGCCGCAGGACGGCTTCAAGCAGCTGGTGAGGTGTGCATACCAGCAGCCGCTCCAATCCATACCAACGGGCCCTCAGATGCCGCTCAGCGCCTGAGATGCGGCTACTTGCCCAGGAAATGATCAACGCGCTGGCCTCATGGCAATCGCCATAAGCTCCCCGACCCACTGCTTAGTCGCGGGGAGTGTTGAGGTGGGACGACCGCGTAGGCGGAGCCCCGGCAAAGAACTATGCGTAGACCTTGGCAATCAGCGGACCAGCTTCTTCGTCAGAAAGAACGGGAGTTACCTCCCAATCCAGGCACTCAGCCCACTCGGCCGCATGCTCGTAGCAGGCAGATGCATCGTCCGCCTCCACAAGAATCCAACCTTCTACCGAGCCAGGTGCGTGGAAGCGTTTCCAGGACTTGCATGAGGGGAAAGGAGCACCTGTCGCCATGAACTTTTTGGCGGCAATTTCGTGATAGCCGGTCTTGAAAGACCAGTGCATCAAAAAGGTCATGGGGACGTGTCTAACCAGGTCACAGTGACCGCAAGGGTGCGAATCCATGCGTATCAACCGCAACTAGAGCAAGCAGTTATCTCTGGACCAACAGCTCCCCGACCCACTGCTCAGTAGCGGGGAGTGTTGAGGTGGGGGAGTTTGGCACTCCCCCGTCTCGGATCACGTAGGAACGACCACCGTGTCCTCAGCGGTTATGGCCTCGGTGGTGCCGTCAATGCAAGGGGGTGGCGCATCCACTAGGACGAGCTTGGCGGCTAGGACCAGCCAAGGACGTGGGACGCACGGCCTTCAGTGTGTTCGCATGCGAGCAGTACGGATGGCAGACGCGTCACACGGCAGCGGAATGGATGCTGATTGAGGAAGCAATGCAGAAGGCGGGAAGGAGGTGGTTGTGGATGCAAACCCACGTAAACTCATCAATCTTGCAAGTGAAGCTATCCGAGCGTATTAGTATTGCTCGCTGTATTTTACGCACCACTTGCTGTCGCCAGCATTGAGACGGGTGTAGGTGGGTTTGCAGGATTCCCTTATATTCTCTCCGAGGTAGATGATGTCTACATATTCGGGCGCTGCTTGGCAATTCTTGCCTCTCCCTGCTTTTACATAGCTTCCAGGGCAGTTGACGCCGCTCTCCACCAAGACTGAAGGAGCCGCGTTCGCCGGCGATTCAGCGCTCAGTAGTGCCATCCCAAATAGCGCTGACACCACAAGTCCAGAGGCGATCATTAGCCTTCACCTACAAGTGACTACAGAAGTCATGCTAGCTTAGATATAGAAAAAAGAAGCTTATGCGCTCTCCCGGTCTGCTAGCTCTTGCTGGCGCAACACTTCTCGCCTCTTCATTGCCTGCAGCAGCGTATGAAATATCACCAAAGAAATACGGCGATGTATTAAAAGAAGAGCTCCTCCTGTGTTCGCCATATAGAACAGAAGAATATATTCAATATGGACAAGAGAAGCTTCCTAGGGTCTTTCCCGGCGTCGAAGTCTTCACTATTACCGAAGACTGGAGGTCGCAAGACCTTGAGAGCACCAAATTCCCTCTTTCCAAGCCAGTAATCCTGAAAAACCCAATCACAGGGACGACGATTGGTGTATTTGATCGCAATTATAATAAATCCTTCAGGGTTGCTTCGTTCTTTGGCCGGAACACAATCCGGGTCAGGCAAGAAACGGTTGCCAATAAGTCTTTCGGTCGACGCGTGACGACTGGTAGTGAATCAATTCAGTCTTTTGGAATCAAGAATGGTGACGGCTATCTAGTTGTTAATGGGTGCGATGGCGTTTTTAGGGTCAACAAAGCCATTGCGGCTGCTTTGGCTAACTACGACATGGTGAATGGAAAAGCTTTTGTCTTGCTTTCAAATGATGGATCCACCGGTCTAAGGATCAATGAAATTGGTCCAGAAACCGTCAAGGCTTGGAAGGTTGTTTATTCAGATTGGCAGCCCTCTTCTGACGGAAGAAAGAAAGAGTCGTTGCATGTGGCTCCGCGAGTTCCGTCCTCAAGGGAGGTTCCAGAAGAATCCGAGCTCTGACATATGGCCTGCCTGCTCCTGGGTTGCGCTCATCTCTCCTCCCCTCGGCGCCAAGGATCAAGGTCACGGATTACGAGTGAGCCCAACAGCTCCCCGACCCACTGCTCAGTAGCGGGGAGTGTTGAGGTGGGGGAGCTTGGCACTACCCCGTCTCGGACAACGACCTATGCACCAGTCGCCTCCTGAGCGGTTATGGCCTCGGTCCCGAACCGATTGCAAGGGTTGGTCGCGCAGCCTCTAGGACAAGCGAGGCGGTAAGAACCAGCTCGGGCTTGTGGACCACGCACCTAAGCAGTCATGGCCGACCTCAATCCTGAAGAGCATCGGTAGTTGTGCTCAGGATTTCTTTATTTCTGGAGCATGCATTGGCCGCACTCTCGGGATGAGCCAATTTTCCTATTGCCATAGGCATGCCTCCTGATAGAACGTGGGTACTACTCAGGTGGTCTATGGCGGCAATCACCGGCAGCTCGTCACTCGAACCGGTCTTCCTGCACGTCGGCGTCGGCGACGCAGTGCTGGTGGAGCCACATGAAGGTGGCTGGTGGGTCGGTCAGGTCATCCACTGCGAAGGCGGAGCACGATGCAGCGCCAACTCCTTCTTCCAAATCACTGACGTCGATAGCGGTGCAGTGCGCACCGTGAATCCCAACCTCGTAACCGGCATTGTCCGCAAGGGGCATGGCGAGCTGCCGCTGGCGGCATCAGAAGCCCACCGACCACGCAAGGTGCCCATCAAGTCCTCACAATCTCGCCCAGTGGCTCATCGCTAGGTTGAGCTGGGCTTTCTTGGCAGGGCTTGCTGAAGCAGCTAAGGACCGCCATTCCCACCGCAAATTTCAGAAGCCTCTTCTCGTACACACAAGGACTCCAGAAGCCCCCATGGGCCTCCTTTTTGTCGTTGCTTGTGTTTCTGGCGTTGGTAGAAGCGTTGGTAGAGCCGCTCCACTCTCACCCCTAAAATCACTGCAAACACTGGCTTCTTGGGGCTTGTGTCTCTAGTTGAAGTAGGTCTTGTTGGCGAGGGCCGGGCAGAGGTCGCGAAACATGTGGTGAGTTCTCTGTCAGTACCCCAGGCTGCGCATGCCCGGCCTCGGTGAGCCCATCCCGGATGCCGGAAGTCCAGTTCCGTTGGCTTTTGGCGTCCGCGGTTGATGCCGCATCATCCAGACGAAGAGCCCGATCAGGACGATCAAGGCGATGAAGCGCACGGCCCGGCCCGTGGCTGTCATGGGTCGAATCAAGCGCACTGATCGAAGTCGATCGATGGGTTGCCCCTGCGGCGATGCAGGCGGAGCAACCGGAAGCGTTCTCGGCTACTGAAGACCTGATAGACGATTTGCCCTTGCCGTGCAGCCGCTGGCTGGCAATCCACTGTGGAGGGATGCACCGCTGAGCAGAGCAGATCGCCGTTGTTGAACTGATACCAGTAGCCGGCCATCAGCCCCTCCCTGTTAGGGACGATCCAAGCCAACGCCCTGCCGATGTCAAGGCCGAATATTTCATCAGCATTTCTTCCCCTGGTCGGACCCTCGCTCCTGCTGGATAAGGGAGCAGCCGCACTCCCTTGATGAACCCGTTTCGTGGAGGACTCTTGAAGTCGCTCAACCCCGAGCGGCCCTCCACCATCGTCTTGCTCACGCTTGGGGTTCTTGTCGGTTGCTTCCTGGTGCCCTCCCTGGCTCAGGTCTTGGCCTTAACCCTGATTTGTTATCTGGCCTATCTCCGCTTTAGCCGCGTCTAAGCGGGCAACTTGAGGACTGCGATGTTCATTCCCACTCCGGCACTGATTCCGATCACATTCGAGAGGCCCAGCACGCCGCTTAAGACGCCCCAGGTGGCCCAAAAGGTCCAGGTGGCGGCCAAGCAGAAAAACAACAGCGATATCAGCAGCGCCGGAATCCGTAGGGGATGACCAACCGTCAGAAAGCGAGCCAGAAATTCAGAGACCTTCCGATAGATCTTGAACATGCAGTCGCGGCTCTGAGCTCGGGTCTTTCTTGTGTTTTAGCGGCCTCGTTCAGCCCTCGCTAGCGCTTGCGCCGCAGCCAGGGCAACACGAGGAAATCCATCACGGCAAATGTCAGCAGGCAGGGCAGAAAGCCGCGCTCGACAACATGGCAGATCGGCCGGGTGACATCGACCTGGCAGACCCAGAGCTTGGCGATCCAAAACAGGCCAATCTTGATGGCGAAACTGCGCCAGGACCGTGCACTGGGGGGCACCATTTTGCTTCAGCCGGGAGGGGTGATGCCCTGGGTTACGAAGTAAACCGAGACGTACAAGCCTGCAAAGACGAGCAACAAGCCGATCACCACAAGCCGTCCGTCCATGCCTGTCTTTTGCGTTGCGGGTTTGAACACTACTGGTGACAATCCCTTGTTGGTTTCGAACCTGCGAGCTCTAATGGCGCATCGGCACGCGTCTGATGGACTTTGAACCCACAACCGATGGCCTCGGTTACAAGGTTTGCCTCACCAAAGATGGCCATACGGCCTGTGCCTTTGTCAGCAGTGCCCACCTGATCGAAGACAAGCGGCGTCAGCTTGAGGCATCGATCAAGGCGGATGCCGAGCGGACCTCCCGCTAAGAGGCTTTCCCTTCTTCGATCAGGTCCTTCAGCCAGTGGGCCGCCACGGCCCGCGATATGGAGCGGCTGATCAAGAGATCGCAGATCAACTCCCAAAGGGGTTCGCGACCGGTTTGGGCGTAGTCCTTGGCAAACGCCAAGCGTTCCTCGGTGCTGCGGCAGGAACGCAGGGCGTCGATCAGGCTTTCCCGCTGACTGGTCGAGAGCGTGTCTGCGGGCATGGCAGAAAGTGGGCTCGGGTCTAGAGGACCTGGCCGACCATCACGGCGGCCAAGGCTGAGAACACCGTAATGCTCAGGGCGGTCAGGGGATTCTGTCCTTGGGCAACCGCGTAGCTGGTGATGACACCAGCGCCGAGGCCAGCAACCAACAGTTGTGTGGCGAGGGCAGGGCGTTGATCCATTGCGGCTTGGATGCGTTCCATGCAGCTTGCTGCGACCCTCGAAATCAGCGCGACCGATCACCGGGCTTCTTTACCTGGCGTTGGTCTTCTTTACCCGCCGCAATGTGTGGAGGCGGGGCGGGCCCGGCCGCTGCTGGCCCACTGCTGCAGTTGCTCCAACTGTTCGCGCGCGGTGCGGGACAAGGGCACCAGTTGGGCGGCCGCACTGCTGAGATCAGCCTCGCCGAACTCACGGGATTCGCTGAAGGCCTGGTGCATCGCCTCAATCACCACCTGCTCGAGCTCGGCTCCCGAGAACCCCTGGGTCCGGTCCACGACAACATCGAGGGGGATCTGATGAATCGGCCGCCGGCGCCTCAGTTGCAAATCAAGGATCGTTCGCCGTTCTTGGGCGTCGGGTAGATCGAGCAGGAAAATCTCATCAAAGCGGCCTTTGCGCAGCAGCTCCGCCGGCAGTTTCTCCACACCATTCGCGGTGGCGACGACAAAGACAGCGCTGCTCTTCTCCGCCATCCAGGTCAGCAAACTTGCCAACACCCGTTGGCTGGTGCCCCCGTCACTGCGGCCATCGGCACTGCCAAAGCCCTTGTCGATCTCGTCAATCCAGAGCACGCAGGGGGCCATGGCCTCGGCCCGTTGAATCATGTCCCGGGTCCGCGCCTCTGAGGCACCCACCAGTCCGGCAAACAGCCGTCCAACATCCAGGCGCAGCAGCGGCATGCTCCAGCTGTGGGCGATGGCCTTAGCCGTAAGGGATTTGCCCGTGCCCTGGGGCCCCACCAGCAACACCCCCCGCGGCAGTGGCAGGCCGTAGCGGCGCGCCTCGTCGCTGAAGGCCATGTGGCGTTGCTCGAGCCAGCGCTTCAGGGCATCGAGTCCGCCGATGTCGGCTGGGGTGGCTTCGGTCGGGCAGTACTCCAGCAGTTCGCTGCGGGCAATCGCCTGGCGTTTTTCCTCGAGCACCTCGTCGAGGTCCGCACTGCCCAGCTGGCCGCGGCTGGCGAGGCCCCTGGCGGCCACCTGCCGGATGCGCTGCTCACTGAGGCCACTGCAGCTGTGGGTGAGTTGCTCCAGCAGCTCCGCTCCCATGGCTTGTCCGCTGGCTTGGGCGATGTTCCCGAGCAACGTCTGGATCTCCTGTTGGTTGGGCAGCGGAAGATCCAACAGGGTGATGCACTCCTCCAGTTCCCGGGGGAGTTGCCACTCCGCGGCCGTGATCACGAGGGTTTGCGGGCGTTGGCGCAGGCTCGAGGCCAGGTTGCGGAGCTTGCGGCAGATGCTGCTGTCGTCCGCGTATCGATGGAAATCGTGGAGCACCAACAGGGCGGGTTGCTCAGCCGGCAAGGCGCTCAGGCTTTCCAGGGCCGCTAACGGATTGCGGGCGGCTTCCCCATCGCGGCCGGCCCAGCCCTTCAAGCCACTGATGTAATCCCAGCGGGCCAGGGACCGTTGATCGAGGCGCTTCGCCGCTTCAGCGAGCAGGTTGGCGATGCGTTCCTCCTCTTGGCTGCGGATCCAGAGAATGGGCGTCCTGGCCCGGATCAGCAGATCGAGGTGGTCAGCCCAGGCCTGACTCATGGGTTCAGTTTCTTCAGGGCCGCCCAGCGGGGGTCCATCGGCTCATCGCCGGGCTCAGCCTTCAGCTTGGGACCGGGGCAGTCCGCTCCGCAGCGATTGACGACGGGCAGCTGGAGATTGAGTTGCTCAAAGACCCAGTGCTCGGGCTCGAAATCCGCCCGGGGATCCATGCTTTCGGTGAGCGCATCGGGATCCAGGTCGATGACGTCACCGCCGGCCTCGAGCACGCTCTCCAGATCCATGCCCTGCTCCCTGGCCTGTTCGCCGAGCCAGAGGACCTCGCGGGTTTGAAAGCTCAGGGGATGGTTGAACTGCTGCAGGCAGCGGTCACAGCAGAGGGTGACGATGGTGTTGGCTTCGCCGTCCAACTCCAAAATATTGCCGCGATGGACCGCGTGCAGGTGACCGCGGACGGGGGTCAGGCTGTCGAGCTTAGTGAGCCGCTTATCGATGCTCCAGTGTTTGCCCTGCTCAAGAAGCTGGAGCTCCTGGAGCGGCACTGGATGGAGGGGATCACCGGTCTGGAGGCCGTCGCCCATGGCCTACTTCTTGCCCTTCGGTTCGAACGGCATGCGGCTGCCACCGGTCACCGTCGCCGTCACGGTTTTGGCCTCGGCGGCGAGTTGCTGATCGAGGATGGTCTGCAGGTTGTCCGGCAGGGCCTCGCGGGTCAGCAGGAAGGTCTGGATCGCCTGGAAGACGTTGGCGATGACCATGTAGAGCAGCACCCCTGCGGGCAGGGGGAAGAACAGGAACATCCCGGTGATCATCACGGGGGTGATCTTGTTGGCGGTGGCCTGTTGGGGGTTGGCGGGCATGCCCATGCCCGAGAGGATCTGGCTCAGGAACAGGGTGATGCCGAAGCCGCCCACCAGGATGGCGATGTCCCAGTTGATGGCGCCGTCGGTGTAAAAGCCGACCTGGCCCAGGGCCTTGATGAAGAGGAACCCACTGCGGGCAGCCAGGCCAGGGATCTTGGCCTCGACGGTGGCGTCACCAGCCGAAATGGCGTGGATGGCACCGTTTTGGTCGACGCTGACCACGCCCTCACCCTTGGTGACGGACCAGGTGGGGGCAAAGGAGGAGCCGTTCTCAACGCCGCTCAGGACGGAGGCGAAGCTGGAGCCATCCTTGGTGTGCAGGCTGACGGTCTCGGTATCCCCCACCCCCAACTTGGTGCCCTTCTCCAAGCTGGCGATCACGGGGACGTGATCCGTGCTGGTCACAAAGATGGAGTGACTGGCGCTGTTGAACGGCTTCGGCTCGACCGCGGCGATTTGATCGGCCGGCAACACCTTGAGATTCAGGGTGTAGGGGACGTCGGCGAACGGTGATCCCCGCAGGGTGGCAAACAGCGCAAACAGGATCGGCATCTGCACCAAGAGGGGCAGGCAGCCGGAGAGGGGGCTGCCGAACTCCTTCATCAAGGAGCCCAGTTCCTCCTGTTGCTTTTGGGGGTTGTTGGCGTATTTCGCTTTGATCTCGGCCTGGCGCTTTTGCATCACCGGCTGGGCGATCCGCATGCGGCGGGCATTGCGGATCGAGCCCGCGCTCAGCGGGAAGAGAGCCAGGCGAATCACCACCGTTAGGGCAATGATCGCGAGCCCATAGCTCGGTACCAATCCGTAGAAGAAATCCAGGATTGGCAGCAGCAGGTTGTCGGAGATGTATCCGATCACGGCGTCGCTAACGGAGGGGGTGAAAGGTGTGAGTCAGTGTCTCAGGCGGCGGCGTCGCTACCGAAACCGGCGGTGCCAGAGCTCTTGGCGGCGGAACCGCCCTTCAGTCGGGCCTCGATGAAGGCCTGGGCATCGCGGTAGCGGGGCACGGCACGCATTTCCAGCTTCATGCCGTCGCTGAGGACGAGGACCATGTCACCCCAAAAGCCGAAGCCACGGGAGACCGAGCGCACCTCACGGATCTGGCTGTAGACCACCTGGGTGCGGTCGCGGCCGAGCCAGCCGCCGGTCACTTCCACTCGACGGCTGGTGATCCGGAAACGAAGCCAGAGGGCGCGCACCAGAGCACCAACGGCAAACGGAATGCCGATCAGGGTGAGACCAAACAGCAGGTTGGTGATCAGATCACCTTTGGCTGGCCCGCCCTCATAGAAGACCTCTTCGTTGATGCTGGCCCCCGGGGCCACGGGAGCGGGTTGGGAGGCGGCGCTCATGGTCTCAGTCCTGCCTTGGCAAGGAGTTCAGAACATTCTCCCAGGAGGACCTGCTCTTCTGCGTCTGCGCTGCCGGGTTTCAGCGAGATCAGCAGCCACAACCCTTCGCCTTGGTGGGAGAGCTGGCGGCTGAGGTGGCCATGCAACAGTCGCCTCAGGCGGTTGCGTTGCACCGAACGCTTGCTGACTTTGCTGCTCACTACCACCCCGAGGCGGCAGCTCAGTGGATGGCGATCCCTGGGATCGCTCTTCAGCAGCTGGGGTTCGGCGCGCAGGGTCCTCAGGACCATCCACTGGCCGTGGATGCGCCGACCTTTTTGGTAGATCCGATCAAAGACAAAACGCCCCCTCAGCCTGTGTTCCCGAGAGAGCGCCATGGCTTGGGGCTACGCGGGATGGGCTGAGGGGGCGTTGTTGGCTTCGGGGTGAAGCCTTCAGAGGGTGGCGGGGATCAGACCGACAGACGGGCCCGGCCGCGCTTGCGGCGGGAGCGGATCACGCGACGACCGGTGTGGGTCCGCATGCGAACACGGAAACCGGACACCCGTTTGCGCTTACGGCTGGTTCCTTCAAGGGTGCGCTTGGTCATGGCTCCGGCTCGGCTGCGCCTTCAACGTCGATCCGACAATTTATCAGTCGGGGTGACTCAGAAATCCGAGGTGGCATCCACCTGGATCAGCCAGCTGCCCAGGTAACCGGAGATCGGTACGGCGCCAGGGGCCTGGGCCAAGGCGTTGAGCTGGAACATCCCAGCGCTGGGCGGGTTGATCACCTGCATGTAGACGCCAATGGTCTTGCCGACGGGCACCGGGGTGTCCGGGAAGATTTCGATCGAGCGGCCATCCGTGGTGACCTCCACCGTCGCGGGGATGGTCTCTTCGCAGCGGGTGCGCTTGGTCATGCTCCCCGACTTCATGTAGCAGAGCTTGATTTTGTTGGGATCAAGCGTTGTGTCGAAGCTTTGGGGAATCGAGATGGCCAACTTCAAGATCGCTGTTTTGCGATCCTTCGGTTTCAGCAGAAAATAGTATTCAGCACGCTGTTGACGAACCGTGTTCGTCGTGAAGTAGTAGAGCTTCCGGTAGTCCTTGGTGTTGTCCCAGCGGAACTCCATGATGCTGGGGGTCCCTTGCGCCAGAGCCGCTTTGGGGGACAAGCCCAGCTGGGCGCCGGTGAGGGCTGCGCCACAACCAGCCAGGGCGGCGAGCTGGAGTGCAGTCCGTTTCAACTTGCGATTGATCATTGCGCCTCAAACATGGACCGTTGGGTCCATTCTCAGGGGGTAGGGGAGTTGGGCCGACCTCGGTGGGCGGCGAAGCAGCTGGCAGTTGTGACCAGATGCGACTGCTCAGGACTGGGCCAGGTCGGGCCTGAGCTTGGCGGCGTCCCGGAGGTAGGCGTGGCGTGCCGGTTGCTCGAGCCAGACGTGGGCGAGAAGACGGATACAGCGCTTCAGGTCGCCGGCGACGGCCATTTGCTGGCAGTCCAGCAGGGCCACCCCGCCCCAGCCCGGCCGCTGCCGCGCGATGGCCGCTGGGAAGCAGGCGTCCAGATCGGTGGTGACTGAAAAGGTGAGCGAGAGGATGTGCTCGCCGCTCAGGTTGTTGCGCTCCACCAGCGCATTCAGCAGCTCCTCCACCGCCTCTTGGATGGCTTCGCGGCTGTTCGCCGTCGCCGTGGTGGCGCCCCGGAGGGCGCGGAGCGATTGCTCAGGGCTCATGGACGATGCAGCCAAAGGGGTTGGCCGCTGGTGCTGAGCTCCAGCTTGAGCCACTGCAGGGCGAGGGAGAACAGGGATCGGCCGGGGATGACGCCCGCAAAGCGGTTCTTCTCTTGGCCAAAGGTGATCGGTTTGGTTTTCTCCAGATCCAACTCAGCCAATTCACAGGCCAAGCGCCGGGCCTGCTCCTCATCTCCGAGTTCATCCACCAGACCCAGGTCTTTGGCTTGGGCACCGCTGAAGACCCGACCATCGGCAAAGCGACGCACCTCCTCCTCGCTGAGGCCGCGCCCTTGAGCAACGGCCGTCACGAACTGTCCGTAGCTGGAGTCGATCAGGTCCTGCAGCAGCTGCCGCTCGCCGGCACTGAGGGCGCGATCGGGGGACAGGATGTCCTTATAAAGGCCGCTCTTGACCGTCTCGAACTGGATGCCGATGCGCTCCAGCAGGCGGGACAGGTTGTTGCCCCGCAGGATCACGCCAATGGAGCCGGTGATCGAGCCGGGGTTGGAGACGATCTTGTCGGCGGCGACACCGATGTAGACGCCACCGGAGGCGGAGATGTTGCCGAAGCTGGCGATGACCTTGCAGTTCTTCTCGCGCAGTCGCAGCAGGGCTGCATGAATTTCCTGGCTGTCCCCAACGGTTCCGCCGGGGCTGTCGATGCGGAGTAAGAGGGCGGGGAACTCCCGCTTTTCGACCTCGCGTAGGGCCTTCAGCACCCGTTTGCGCGTGCCCGAGGCGATGGGCCCTTCAATGGCAATGCGCGCGAGTTTGCGGCGTGACTTGCGTCGCCAGGGCCAGGGCATCGAGTCGATCTGCAGTGGCTGGATCTTAAAAAGGAGCTTGTGGGCGGTTGAAGCCGGTGAACCTGCGCTGGCTGGCCATGGTGCTCCCCTTTGCCCTCTGGGGGACGGCGATGGCTGCGATGCGGCCCCTGCTCGATGGGGCCGGACCACTCACCTTGGCCTGGATGCGGTTGCTCCCGGCCGGGCTCGTGGTCCTACTGGCGGCCCAGGTCCTGGGCCGCTCCCTGGCGGTCGATCGCCGCGATTGGCTCTGGTTTGCCCTCTTCGCCATCGTGGATGCCACGGCCTTTCAGGGCTTGCTGGCGCGGGGCCTGGGGGGCACGGGAGCTGGCTTGGGCTCGGTCCTGATTGATTCTCAGCCCTTGCTGGTGGCCCTGCTGGCCCGCAGCCTGTTTGGTGAGGCGATCAACCCCGTGGGTTGGGTGGGCTTGCTCGTGGGCTTGCTCGGCATCCTTTGTTTGGGGTTGCCGGAGTCCCTGCTGCGGCAGTGGTGGCTGATGGGGCCGGAAGTTCTCGGGGAGGCCGCCTGGAGCCACGGTGAGCTCTGGATGTTGGCGGCGGCGTTGGCCATGGCCCTGGGGACGGTGTTGAGCCGCTACGCCTGCCGCCATAGCGATCCGGTGGCGGTCACCGGTTGGCACCTGGCGCTTGGGGCCTTGCCGCTGCTCGCGGGGTCGGCGCTGGAGCCGCTCTGGAATCCAGCGTCCCTGGGCCCCTGGCCCCAATGGTCCGGCCTCGATTGGCTGCTGATGGCCTATGCGGCGCTCTTTGGCAGTGCCCTGGCCTATGGGCTGTTCTTCTGGTTCGCCAACCACGGTGAACTGACCAGCTTCACGGCCCTTACGTTTTTGACCCCCGTTTTTGCGTTGCTCTGTGGCGTGGTCTTGCTCCAGGAGACATTGACACCCTTGCAGTGGTTGGGGGCAGCCCTGGCGCTCTTGAGCGTGGTTTTGATCAACCGACGCATCCAGCTCTGGCAGCTCGAGCAGGAGGTCACCGCATGAGTGCACGCCCCCTCTCGATCCTGGTGGTCGCTCCCGCCCTGGGGCCCTTGGGCAGTGGCAAGGCCGGGGGCGTGGAGCTCACCCTGTTGAGCGTGGTGAGCGGGCTTCTCGAGCGCGGCCATCGCCTGACGGTGGCCGCGGCTGAGGGCTCGAGCTTGCCCCCCAGTTGTCAGGGGGCCGCCCTGCTGTTGGAACCCGGTGCCCCCCAAGAGAGTTGCCAGCACGCCCCCCGGGCCTCCGACGTTTGGATGCCAGCCCAGGGCCTGCTGCCCCGGCTCTGGCAGCGGGCCTTGCAGGAGCCCATCGATGTCGTCTTGAACCTCGGCTACGACTGGCTGCCGTTTTGGCTGACGCCTCTGGTGGAGGTGCCGGTCTTTCACCTGGTGAGCATGGGCTCGGTCAACCAGGTCATGGATGCGGCCATTGCCGAGCTGGCCCGTTGGGATCAGCGGCGTCTGGCTTTCCATACCGCCAGCCAAGCCGCTGATTTCGACCTGCCGCAGCCTCCCGTTGTGGTGGGGAATGGTTTTGATCTCGCGGACTACAGCCTCTGCCTCGAACCCGATCCGCTCCTGGGTTGGGTGGGCCGGGTGGCCCCTGAGAAAGGGTTGGAGGACGCGGCGGCGGCCGCGGCTCAAGTCGGCCAAACCCTGGCGGTGTGGGGGCTGGTGGAGGATCCCGGCTATGCGGAGCGGGTCGAGGCCTCCGTGGCGCCCGGCACCTTGGATTGGCGGGGCTTTTTGCCCACCGCCGCGCTCCAGGCCGAGCTGGGCCGCTGCCGCGCCCTGCTCAACACCCCGAAGTGGAACGAGGCCTACGGGAATGTTGTGGTGGAGGCCATGGCCTGCGGTGTACCCGTGGTGGCCTACCGCCGCGGCGGCCCCGGGGAATTGGTTCAGCCGGGCCTGAACGGCTGGTTGGTGGAGCCGGATCAGCCGTCCGCCTTAGCCGACGCCCTGGAACGGGTGGATCAGATCGATCGCCGTCAGTGCCGCCAGTGGGTGGAAGAGCAGGCGTCGAAGGCCGTCCTGGCGGAGCGGCTCGAGCAGTGGCTGCAGGCCGGCTTGCTCAGGAAAGAGCGATAGGGTCAAGCCCCCTTGCGATCCGCTGTGGTGCCCCGGAACGGCAAGCCCTGGTTGGTGCTGCTGATGGTCGGGGTCTTCGGCCTGTTGCTGTTCGTCTGGCGGCTGGGCCTGACCGGCTTGGTGGATGAGACGCCACCGTTGTTTGCCGCCTCCGCCAAGGCGATGGCGGACACCGGGGATTGGCTGACCCCCCGCGTCAACGGTTTGCCTCGCTACGACAAACCTCCCCTCGTCTATTGGCTGATGGGCTTGGGCTACGCCCTGCCCGGCCAGAGCCTCTGGAACCCGCTGGGCACCTGGGCCTCTCGCCTGCCGTCCGCCCTGAGTTCCATCGGCCTGATGCTGCTGCTGGCCTGGACCTTGCTGCGCCGGCCCCAGCCCTCTCCCCAGGGCCAGTGGCCCGATCCCCCGCAAGAGGCGATCACGGCCGTGACGGCGGCCCTGGCCTTTGCGCTCTCGCCGTTGGTGCTGCTCTGGAGTCGCATCTCCGTCAGTGATGCCCTGTTCAGCGGCCTCTTGTCGGCGGCACTGCTGCTCTTCTGGTGGCGCTATGCCGGGCTCTGCCGCTGGTGGCTCCCGTGGTTCGTCCTCGGTCTGGCGGTGCTCGCGAAGGGGCCCGTCGCGGTGGCGCTAGCCGGCCTGACGGCCTTGTTGTTTGCCCTGCTGCAGCGGGATCTTCCTGGTCTTTGGGCCCTCTGGAGACCCTGGCGCGGCCTGGCCCTCACCGCGGCGGTGGCGTTGCCTTGGTACGTCTTGGAGCTGCTCGTGGAAGGCCAGCCCTACTGGGACAGCTTTTTTGGTTACCACAACCTTCAGCGCTTCACCGGTGTGGTCAACAACCACCTGCAGCCCTGGTGGTTTTTCTTGCCGGTCTTGGTGGTGGCATCGCTCCCCTTCACCCCGTTGCTGCTGGCGGGCCTGGTCGGAGCCCTGCGTCCCCGGCCGGTGTCCCCCGAGCAGTCCCTCCAACGCTTTGCGGCCTGTTGGCTGCTGGCGGTCTTTGTCTTCTTCACGGCGGCGGCCACCAAACTTCCGAGCTACTGGATCCCCGCGACGCCCGCCGCTGGCCTTCTGATTGCCCTGGCTGCCCAACAGCTGCGCCCCGGCTGGCGGGCCGCGACCCTGCGCGGATCGACCCTGGCCCTGGTTGCGGTGCTGACCGCCGGCCTGGCGGCCGGACAGCTCTGGGTTCCCCTGATCAATGAACCGGAGATGCCCACCCTCTCCGCGTCGCTGTTGGCCAGTGGCGCCGTTCAGCGGGCTTCCCTCTGTTTCGGCCTGGGCGGAGTGGCGGCGCTGCTGCTTTGGTGGGGACCCTCCAGTACCCGCCGGGGCTGGCTCTTGGTGCAGCAGTTGGGCATGGGCGCATTCGTTCTGACGGCACTGGTGCCGATGGTGGAGCTGGGGGATCGTTTGCGGCAGCTTCCCGTGCGCCGCATGGCGGCCTTGGTGCTCGAGCAGCGGCGGCCCCAGGAACCCCTGGCGATGGTGGGCATCCTCAAGCCCTCGCTGCACTACTACACCCAGCAAGTCGTGGTTTACGAGGGGGTGCAGCCCAATGGTCCGCTGAACCTTACGGATCGGCTGGCCAAGGAGGTGCGTCGCGGCCAGGTCCCGACGCCGGCCACCCCCGGGTCCAGCGTTCTGGTGGTCATTGATGGCAACACCGCCGCATTGCCCCACTGGCGTGGGGTTCCTCACCAGCGCCTGGGCAGCGTTGGCCTCTATGAACTCTGGCGGGTCCCTCGGCCCGCTTTAGCCCAGTGGTCCCAAGCCCTGGGTCAACGGGCCGGTCTGGCTCCGGATTGGCAGGATCCCCGGCCCGAGCGCTACTGATCTGACTCTGACTCCAGGCTCGGCCTCCCCATCGCGACGCCGTTGTCCATGGTGTCCCGTTGGCAGAAGCTGCAGTGCCCCCAACGCTGAAGTTCCCCGAGCGGTGAGGGGCGCTTGCACTGGGGGCAGGAGCCCATGCCAAAGACATCGACGCGGCTGGGGTGCTGAGCCCAGACCTCCTCTTCCAGCCCGCTGCCGGCTGGGGGCAGGGGGGTGCTCTGGTGTTGCTGGAACTGCAGATCCTTCACGGCAAAGCCCGCCCCGCGCAGGGCGCCAAGCAGCTGGTGCTTGTTGAAGCGCAGGGCCTGGAGCCATTGGGGGTGACTGGCCCCCACGACGAGCCGTCCGCCGTGGAGCCGCAAGGGGAGGCAATGGGGAGCGAGTTGGGGGCCGGCAATCCGCGGCCAGGCCTGCCAGAGCCCCGCCAGGCTGCCTTCGTCTTTCCACTCCCGCTGCAGGCCGCTCAGGGTTTCGCCGAGACCTTGAATCGGCGGCCAAGGCGGCGGCACCAAGAGGTTGACGTCCCCTTGGCGGCGGGTCTGGTTGCGGGGGGCGATGCCCATGGACGGACCCTAGTGGAGGTGGCGCTGTGCAGGGCAGCCCACCCTGGTTAGTCTCGGCCTCAGCTCTGCTCGCTCCATGGGCTTTTTTGATCGCCTCGGCCGGCTGGTTCGTGCCAACGCCAACGCAGCCCTGAGTGCGGCTGAAGATCCCGTGAAGATCCTCGACCAGTCGGTCGCGGACATGCAGGCCGATCTCGTCAAACTGCGCCAGGCCGTCGCGACGGCCATCGCCAGCAAAAAGCGCATTCAGAACCAGGCCGATCAGGCCGACGCCCAGGCCAAGACCTGGTACGAACGGGCCGAGTTGGCGCTGAAGAAAGGGGAAGAGGACCTGGCCCGTGAAGCCCTCGGGCGCCGCAAGACCTGCCAGGACACGGCGACGGCCCTGCAGGGGCAGCTGCAAAGCCAATGCGGCCAGGTGGATCAGCTCAAAAAGAGCCTGGTGCAACTCGAGAGCAAGATCGCCGAAGCCAAAACCAAAAAGGACATGCTCAAGGCGCGGGCCCAAGCCGCCCAAGCCCAGGAGCAACTCCAGAGCGCCGTGGGCAATCTCGGCACGAATTCGGCCATGGCGGCTTTCGAGCAGATGGAGGAGAAGGTGCAAGCCCTCGAAGCCCGCAGCCAGGCCGCCGCTGAATTGGCTGGGGCTGATCTGGAAAGTCAGTTCGCTGCCCTGGAAGGGGCACCCGAAGTCGATTCCGAGCTCGAAGCCCTCAAGGGCAAGCTGTCGGGATCCGCAGCAGCGCCCTCTTTGCCCGCCGGTGGGGAAGGGGTGCAGCCCGTCCAGGTGAGCGAGGTTGATACGGAGCTTGAAGAGCTCAGGCGTTCGATCGACAAGCTTTAAGCCCTCCATACAATCGCCTGACCCATGACTGCTGCCGTGTCCGTTCTTCAGCTCACCGATGCCAACTTCCAGGCCGAGGTGCTGGAGTGCTCGACCCCTGTCCTGGTGGACGTTTGGGCCACCTGGTGCGGCCCCTGCCGTCTGATGGCCCCGATGATGGATTGGGCGGCTGAGGCCTACGCCGGACGTCTTACCGTGGGCAAGCTGGAGGCGGATCCCAACCCCGCGAGCCGCGATCGGATGCAAGTCCAGGGCCTGCCCGCCTTGGTGCTCTTTAAGGACGGCCAAGAGATCGCCCGCCACGAAGGTGCGATGGCCAAGCCCCAGCTCGAGGCTTTCTTGGATGCCCAACTCTGATCCGTTCTCGATTTCTGAACGGGTTCGTGGCTTAGGCAGCGGCGTTTTTGCCCGCAACGACCAACGCAAGGTGGCCTACCGCGCCCGGCCTGAGGCCGGGCTGTCCCCTTTGCTCGATCTCTCGTTGGGGTCGACCGATCTTCAACCCCCGCCGGTGGCGATTGAGGCGATCCGCCAGCGTTTGGGGGATCCCGCAAGCGCCTCCTATTGCCTGCATGGCGCCACGGAACCGCTGAGGGAGGCGGTCGCCGCTTGGGCCCAGCGTCGCTTTGGCGTGGCGGTGGATCCAGCCACCGAGGTGCTTTTTCTGGTGGGTTCCCAGGAGGGAACGGCCCATCTGCCCTTGGCGGTGTTGAACCCCGGGGATTCCGCGCTCCTGCTCGATCCCTTCTATCCCTCCCACCTCGGCGGTCTGCGCTTGGCCTCGGCCCAGCCGCGTTTTCTGCGGTTGGATCCGACGACTGGTTTTGCCCCCAACTTTGATCAGCTCAGTCCTGCCGAGTGGGACGCGCTGAAGTTGATGGTTCTGGGCTTCCCCCACAACCCAACGGCCACCACCGGTGAGCAGGCCTGGGTCGATGAAGCCGCGGCGCGGGCGGTGCGCCATGGCCTGGTCTTAGCCCACGACAACCCGTATGTCGACTTGGCCCTGGAGGGTGAGGCTCCGTCCCTGCTTCGCTCACCCCATTGGCGCCAATGCGGCATTGAGTTCTTCTCCTTCTCGAAGGGCTGGTGTTTGGGGGGGTTCCGGATGGCCTTCGCGATCGGTGCGGCCCCGTTGATCCAGGCCCTGCGCCAACTCAAGGGTGTGGTGGATTTCAACCAGTCCTTGGCCCTGCAGGCGGGGGGGATCGCAGCCCTGGAGCAGGCGCCGGACTGGCCCGAGCGGCTCAAACCCATCTACCGGGAGCGCCGGGACCGAATGATGGCGGCCTTTACGGCGGCGGGATGGCCGGTGCAGCGCCCCTCGATGGCGCTCTACCTCTGGTTGACCTTGCCGGAGCAGGCACGCCAGCGCGGCTGGGATTCCGAGCAGTTCTGCGCCCAGCTGCTGGATGCCACGGGTGTGTGTCTCACTCCGGGCAATGGTTTTGGTGAGGGGGGAGAAGGATTCGCCCGTCTGGCGCTCGTCCATGACACGGCGGCCCTGGAGGCTGGGGCCAAGCGCATGGGGGCATGGCTGAACAGCCTTTAAGCGCTGCGACGCTGGTGCATCAGTTGCGCCAAGTCCCCGGGGACTACCCCCTGCCCTGGCGCATTCAGGTGCGATCCATCTGTGCCAGCACGGAGCTGGAACTGGACCGGTGGCTTCAGCGTGAGCCGATCGGGGCGGCGGCACGGGTGGTCGTGGCGCACCGCCAGGGCTTTGGCCATGGCCAGCAGGGCCGCGTTTGGTCCTCTCCCGCTGGAGGCCTCTGGTTGAGTGCCGCCTTGCCCTGGCCGCCGGACCCGGATCGCTCGGCCTCCCTGGCCTTGGCCGTCTCGGTCGGTGTGGCCCTGCAGTTGGAGGAGCTGGGCTTGGAGCCTGCGATCAAATGGCCCAATGACCTGCTGGTGTCGAGCCTGAAGCTGTGTGGGTTCCTGCCGCGCCTGACCTGGCGGGCTGGTCGCGTCCGCCACGCCCGGGTGGGCCTGGGCCTGAACGGCACCAATTCCGTTCCGGCGGGGGCGGTGAGCCTGCAGCAGCTGCGCGTCCGCCAGCGCCCTGCGGTCTTAGGCGCCCGCGTCTTGCGTGCCCTCGAATGGGCGGCCGCTGCGGCGGAGCAGCCGGAGTTGGTGCGGCGTCAGGCCCAGCAGCGTCTGTGGAACCCCGGTCCCTTGGACCATGACGGCCAGCGCTGGAGCATCACCGGCCTCAGCCTGGATGGGGGATTGCAGCTTGAAAATGCCTCTGGCTCGACGGTGTTGCGGCGGCGTTTTTAGCGCTCCCTAGAGTTGATTTCGCTTCTACTGCGGTGGTTGTGATTCGCCCCCCACGGCTCCGTTGGCTGCTCCTCACGCCGTTGCTCCTGGCGGCACCGCTGGGCTCTGAGCCGCTCGAACCCCCTCCGTTGCCGGCGCCCGAGCCCCCGCTGCGGCCTTCCCTGCAGCAGCTTCAGGCGGTTCCGCCCCCGAAGCGCTTTGACCAGTCCCTCGATGCCCTGGTGCGGCAGGGCATCGTGACCCCTTCGGAGCGGCGGGCCCTGCGGGGGGGCGGAGCCGCGCTGCAGCCCCTGGATGTGGGGGCGTTTCAGAAGGCCTGCCGCACCGGTGCCCTTTCGGCGCGGGAATGCCGCGGTGGCATCGCCCTGCGCTGGGGGCTGCGCCGGGAAGGGGCACGGCGCCCGCCACTCTCGGTTCCGGTCTCGGCCCTGCTGGGTGGGCGTTTTGACCTGGCGAGGGTGTTTCGTGTGACCCCGAGGCCGGCGCCGGTGGCGGGCAATGGCAACCGGCGTTTGCTGCTGCCGATCATTGGCTCCGCCTTCAAGTCGAGTGGTTTTGGTTGGCGGCTGCATCCCCTGTTGGGGGGCTGGCGTCTCCATGCCGGCGATGACCTGGCGGCCCCAGAGGGCACACCGGTGGTGGCGGCCTTGGCGGGTCGGGTGGTCAGCAGCGGATTGGCCGGTGGCTATGGCTTGGCGGTGGAGGTCGAGCACCAGCGGCCGCGGCGCCGCAGCCTCTATGGCCACCTGTCTGAGCTGTATGTCCGCGCCGGTGATCGCGTGCTGCAGGGGGAGGTGCTCGGCCGGGTGGGCAGCACGGGCTTGAGCACGGGGCCCCATCTGCATTTCGAGTTGCGGCAGCCGGTCTCCGGGGGCTGGGTCGCGGTGGATCCCGGAGAGTTCGACCCGGGTTCCGCCCTGCGCGGAACGGACGCGGTTGCCCTCTTGATGGGGCAGCTGATCAGCAGCCTGGAGCGGCCTCGCGGCTAAACCTGAGAGCCAGCCCCGCTGCTCACCAGACGACCGTCGTGGAAATGCACCACCCGTTGGGCTCGGGCCGCCACATCGTGTTCATGGGTGACCAGCACGATCGTCATGCCCTGCTGCCGGTGTAGCTCATCAAAGAGGTCCAAAACCTCGGCGGTGGTGCGGGAATCCAGGGCCCCTGTGGGTTCGTCCGCCAGCAGCAGGTTGGGTTGGTTGATGATCGCCCGCGCCAAGGCGACCCGCTGTTGCTGACCGCCGGAGAGTTGGTTGGGCTTGTTGTGGAGCCGCTCGCCAAGGCCGATGCGCTGGAGCGAGCGGATGCCGCGTTCCTCGCGCTCCTCGGCGGGAACCCCGGCGTAGACCATCGGCAGCATCACGTTTTCCAGGGCGGTGAGCTCCTGAAGGAGATGAAACTGCTGAAAGATGAATCCCAGTTCGCGGTTGCGCAGATCGGCGAGCTGATCGTCCGTGAGCTGCTCGACGGCGGTGCCGTTCAGGCGATAGCTGCCACTGCTGGGGCGATCCAGGCAGCCCAGGATGTTCATGGCCGTGCTCTTGCCTGAACCCGAGGTGCCCATCACGGCGACATATTCGCCGCGCCGCACACTCATGGTCAGGTCATCGAGGGCGACAACCGTGGTGTCTCCGCTGCCGTAGGTCTTGCGGATGTGATCGAGTTCGGCGACGACCGCTCCGGCCATCAGTCAACCGGGAGGCCGGCGGCCGAGGCGAGTGCTTTCTGCAGCATCGGGGTGCCTGCAACGGCACCGCTCGCCCAGGTGAAGAGCGGGTTGGAGAGGATGCCACCGACGGCGGTCACGGCCACGCAGGACACCAGGGCGGCGCGGAGGGGCTGCAGTCCAGCCAGGCTCCAGTTGACCTCGGGGTAGGACTTGACCACGTCGGAGGCCTCATGGGGCTCCTTCACGACCATCATTTTGATGACCGAGATGTAGTAGTAGATCGAGACCACAGAGGTCAGCAGGCCGACCACCACCAGCAGGTACTGCTGATCGGCCCAGCCGGCAAAGAAGAGATAGATCTTGCCGAAGAAGCCAAGCATCGGCGGAATGCCACCGAGGGAGAGCAGGCAGAGGCTCAGGCCCAGGGTGATCAGAGGATCCTTTTGATAGAGACCCGCGTAATCGCTGATCCGATCACTGCCGGTGCGCAGGGAGAACAGGATGATGCAGGCGAAGGCCCCCAGGTTCATGAACAGGTAGGCGGCCATGTAGAGGACCATGGCGGCGTAGCCGTCTTCGGTGCCGCAGACCAGGCCAATCATCACGAAGCCGGCCTGTCCAATCGAGCTGTAGGCCAGCATCCGCTTCATGGACGTCTGAGCCAGGGCCACCACGTTGCCCAGAACCATGCTCAGGATCGCCAGGACCGTGAACAGGAGCTTCCACTGCGCTTCGAAGGGTTCAAAGCAGCCCACCAGGATGCGCAAAGCCAGGGCGAAACCGGCGGCTTTGGAGCCCACGGAGAGGAAGGCCACCACGGGAGTCGGGGAGCCCTCGTAGACGTCAGGGGTCCACTGGTGGAACGGCACCGCTGCGATCTTGAAGGCAACCGTGGCGAGCACGAACACCAGGGCGAGGGCCGCGACCGGCGAGGCGCTGGTCTGGAGCGCAATGCCAACCGCTTCGAGGCTGGTTCTGCCGCCGGTCAGGCCGTAGAGGAGCGAGGCGCCATAGAGGAAGACCGCGGCGGCCGCCGAGCCCACCAAGAGATACTTGAGCGCCGCCTCAGAGCTGCGGGCGTCGCGCTTCATGTAGCCCGACAGCAGGTAACTCGCGACCGACAGCGTTTCGAGCGAGACGAAGATGCTGACCAGGTCCGTGGCTCCGCAGAGCAGCATCGCTCCGAGGGTGGCGGCCAACAGGATCGAGGCGTACTCACCGACGGGCGTTCCGGCCCGCTCGACGTAGCGCCAGCTGATCAGCAGGGACACCAGGGTTGAGGCCGCCACCACAGCCCGAAAGGCGATCGCGAGGTTGTCGGCCAGGAAGGCGCCGAGGAAGGAGGGCTCAAGGGGCGCCGCATCCCATTGCAGGGCCAGCAAGCCCAGCGCACCGCCGAGACCGACATAAGAAAAGAGGGGGACCCAACGCGCAGCCGCTTTCTCGCCCGCCAGATCGACGAGCAGGCAGGCCACCATCGCCAGCAGGACCGCACCTTCCGGGGCGATGGCTCCTGCATTGAGTTGCAGCGAGGTGATGGCGTTCACCGCTGGAGCAGCCGCAGTCGTAACGGTGTCGGCGGCAGCCAGAAGAGAAAGCACAGCTGTTTTGGATCACGCCCGTTGGGCTGGACTGTAGCCGCGCTGGCGTCAACCTTCGGAGTTTCTCGCCGGGGTTGACGGTCGGTGCGATAAAGAGGGAAGCGGTTCACCGCCTGCCTGTGGCGCACACCCTCGTCATCGTTGAAAGCCCCACCAAGGCCCGCACCATCCGCGGGTTCTTGCCGAAGGACTTCAAGGTTGAGGCCTCAATGGGGCACGTGCGCGACTTGCCCAACAACGCCAGCGAGATCCCCGCGGCCCACAAGGGCGAGAAGTGGGCGAACCTCGGCGTGAACACGACCAAAGATTTCGAACCGCTCTACGTGGTTCCGAAGGACAAGAAGAAGACGGTCAAAGAACTGAAGGACGCCCTTAAAGGCGCCGATCAACTGCTCCTCGCGACCGACGAAGACCGCGAAGGTGAGTCCATCAGCTGGCACCTGCTGCAGCTCCTGAACCCGAAGGTTCCGGTCAAGCGGATGGTGTTCCACGAGATCACCAAGGAAGCCATCGGGCGAGCCCTGGAGCAGACCCGCGAGCTCGACATGGAGCTTGTCCATGCCCAGGAAACGCGGCGCATCCTGGATCGCCTGGTGGGCTACACCCTCTCGCCGCTCCTCTGGAAAAAGGTGGCTTGGGGCCTGAGCGCGGGCCGGGTTCAGTCCGTGGCCGTCCGCTTGCTGGTGCAACGGGAGCGGGCCCGGCGGGCGTTCAAGAGCGGCAGTTACTGGGATCTCAAGGCTGAGCTGGCCCAGGGCAGCAGCGGCTTTGACGCCAAGCTGACCCACCTCAAGGGCGAGCGCATTGCCGGCGGTTCGGATTTCGACGAGAACACCGGTGGGCTGAAGGCCGGCAGCAAAGTTCGCCTGCTGAGCGAGGCCGACGCCCGCAGCCTGCGCGAAGCGGTCTTGGCGGCTCCTTGGCGGGTGTCCTCCGTCGAGGAAAAGCCCACCACCCGGAAACCGGTGGCGCCCTTCACCACCAGCACCCTGCAGCAGGAGGCCAACCGCAAGCTCCGCCTGTCGGCGCGCGAGACGATGCGCACGGCCCAGGGGCTGTACGAGCGGGGCTTCATCACCTACATGCGCACCGACTCGGTGCACCTCAGTGACCAAGCCATCAACGCGGCCCGCAACTGCGTGGCTGAGAAATACGGCAAGGAGTACCTGAGCGGCTCCCCCCGTCAGTTCTCCACCAAGGCCCGCAATGCCCAGGAGGCCCATGAGGCGATTCGCCCGGCGGGTGAGAGCTTCAGGGACCCCTCGGCCACCGGCCTGGATGGCCGGGATCTGGCCCTTTACGAGCTGATCTGGAAGCGCACCGTGGCCTCCCAGATGGCCGAGGCGCGTCTGACCATGCTCAGCGTTGAGCTGGAGGTCGATGGCGGCAGCCTTGGGCCCGCCAGCTTCCGCGCCAATGGCAAGCGCATTGACTTCCCCGGTTTCTTCCGGGCCTATGTCGAGGGCAGCGATGACCCCGATGCCGCCCTCGAAGGGCAGGAAGTCCTGCTGCCAAGCCTGAAAACCGGCGACAGTCCCAGTTGCAAGGCCGTCGAAGCGCTGGGTCACCAAACCCAGCCCCCGGCTCGCTACAGCGAGGCTGCCCTGGTGAAGATGCTCGAGAAGGAAGGCATCGGTCGCCCCTCCACCTACGCCTCGATCATCGGCACCATCGTCGATCGCGGTTACGCGACGCTGCAGAACAACTCGCTGACCCCCAGCTTCACGGCCTTTGCCGTGACCGCCCTGCTGGAGGAGCACTTCCCGGATCTGGTGGACACCAGCTTCACCGCGCGGATGGAGGGGACCCTCGACGACATCTCCACCGGCAAGGTGCAGTGGCTGCCCTACCTGGAGAGCTTTTACAAGGGGGACAAGGGGCTCGAGACCCAAGTGCAGCAGCGGGAAGGGGACATTGACCCCACCGCCTCACGCACGATTGCCCTCGAGGGTCTCCCCTGCGTGGTGCGGATCGGTCGTTTTGGCGCCTATCTCGAAACCAAGCGGGTGGCGGAAGACGGCAGCGAGGACGTGCTGAAGGCCACCCTTCCCAACGAGATCACCCCAGCGGATCTGGACTCCGAAAAAGCGGAGCTGATCCTGAAGCAGAAGGCCGATGGTCCCGAGGCCCTCGGCGAAGATCCCGAGACCGGCGATTTGGTCTATCTGCTCTTCGGCCAATACGGACCCTATGTGCAGCGGGGCCAGGTCAGTGACGACAACCCCAAGCCCAAACGCGCCTCGCTCCCCAAGGGCACCAAGCCCGAGGACCTCAGCCTCGAAGATGCCCTGGGCTTGTTGCGTCTCCCCAGGCACCTCGGCGAACACCCCGATGGCGGGAAGGTGGAAGCCGGTCTGGGTCGCTTTGGCCCCTATGTGGTCCACCACAAGGGCAAGGGGGAGAAGGACTACCGCTCCCTCAAGGCCGAGGACGACGTGCTGATGGTGGGCCTCTCCCGTGCCCTGGAACTCCTTGCAATGCCCAAGCGCGGGCGCGGTGGCCGTACGGCCCTCAAGGACCTTGGGACCCCCGAGGGGGCCGATGAAACGATCCAGCTCTTTGATGGCCCCTATGGCCTTTATGTGAAGCAGGGCAAGGTGAACGCCTCGCTTCCTGAGGGCACCACGGCGGACACGATCACCCTCGAGCAGGCGGTCGAATTGCTCGCCGCCAAGGCCGCCTCAGGCAAGGGCAAGGGTCGCAAGACCGCGGCCAAATCCACAGCGGCGAAGAAGCCCGCCGCCAAGAAGCCAGCGGCGAAGAAAGCTCCGGCCACCACCAAGACCGGACGTCTGCGGGCGAGCGCTGTGAGGATCATCAAGGCGGCTGACAGCTGATGGCGCCTCTGCGCTGGGGGTCTCTGCTGCTGTTGGCTGGCGCCTTGGCCGGATGCCAGGGCACACCCCTGGGTGATCAGTTGTCCCGGAGTTTCTCGGCCCCGCTCCCGGCAACTCCAGCATCGCCTCCTGCCTCAGTGCCTGCCACTCAGGCGAAACCCGCGGCACCCGCTCCCGCCGCCAAGACCGAGGCGGTCGCGGCCGCGCCCAAGCCCGCCCCGAAGCCGGACCCGGCTCCTGCTGCGCCGCGCCGCAGTGCGCCGCCGGCCCCCTATCGGGTGACGATCAAACTGCCGGCCGCGGATCCCTCCGCCCCTGCGGAGGTGCTGACCCAGGCCTTGCGCGCGGCGGGTTTGGCCTTTGAAGTGGAGACCATCGAGCGCGTTTCCAATGGGACGACGCCCACCCGCAGCGCAGCGCCTGATCCGCGCTAGGCCGTCCTTCCACCATGTCTTTGAGTCGCCGTCAGGCCCGACAGCTCACCGATACGGCTTATCTGGCGGCGGCCACCGCGTTGCTCTGGGTGGGCCTCTACTACCTCCCGGTGGGCGGAGCGCTGTTCCGGTTGGCCTTGCCCCTGCCCTTGGCTCTGTTGCAGCTGCGCCATAACGGCCGCTGCGCTGTGGAAGGGGTCACCGTGGCGGCCTTGCTGCTGGTGGCCTTGATGGGGCCGATCCGGGGCCCGTTGGTGCTCTTCCCCTATGGCTTCTTGGCCCTGTGGCTCGGCTGGTGCTGGAGCCGTCGCCTGAGTTGGTACCTGAGCTGGGGTGTGGGGTTGTTGATCGGCGCTGGTGGTTTCCTGGTGCGGGTGGCCGTGCTCTCGATCCTGCTGGGGGAAAACCTGTGGGTGCTGATCACCTCCGCGGCCTCCCAGGTGCTCGATCGCCTGCTGGGCTTGGTCCACATCGGTGGCGGACCGGATCTGTTGCAGGTGCAGCTGATGGCCTTGGCTTTGGTGCTGCTGCAAAACCTGATCTATGTGCTGGCGTTGCATGCGGTGGCCCTGTGGATCTTCCCGCGGCTGAAGAGCCCGATCAGTGAGCCGCCGGCGCTGCTGCGGCCCCTGCTCGCCCTCGATCCGCTTTGAGCCTGGAGCGCCTTAGCGGAGCGCCCGAGCTGGCGGAGCAGTGGTGTCAGCGTTTGGCTGCCGCTGTGCCCCAGACCCGGGTGCTGTTGCTGCTGGCGGGGACGGACACGGCGGCCGTTGAGGGCATCTCGGCGGCTGGTGCAACACCGGACTCCCGCCGCCTTACGGCCGCAGCGGATGCGGAGTTGCTCTGGCAGGGCCCCGCCGCCGAGCGGCCCCATGCCTTGCCGCCCCTGCCGGCTGGGGTCACACCGGCCGTGATCGCCTGGGCCGTGCTGCAGGGGTTGAACTTGCCGCCCTTGGTGCTGGACCTGGGGGCCCCTGTCGCTCCCGCCATTCCCCATCTCCAGCTGAACCAGTCGCCGGCCCGCTGCCTCAGTACGGGGGCGGCGATGGCTCCGGATCGGGTGCAGAGGCTTTGGTCCTGGGGGGAGCGCTGGGGTCGGAGCTTGGCGCGCACCGGACAACCGGTGCTGCTCAGTGAATGCGTTCCTGGCGGCACCACAACGGCTCTGGCGGTGCTGGAGGCCCTGGGGGTGCCCTCCATGGGTCTGGTGAGCGGCAGTGTCCGCCAGCCCGATCACCAGCTGAAGCAACGGCTGGTGCAAGAGGGGTTGGCGGCGGCCCAGCTGCCCGAGGGCACAGGGCCCCAGGCCGTTTTGGCGGCCGTGGGGGACCCGATGCAGGTGGTGGCTGCGGCCCTGCTCAAGCGGGCGGCTCTGGGCGGTGCACCGCTGCTCTTGGCGGGCGGCAGCCAGATGGCGGCGGTCTGGGCCCTGGCCATGGCGGCCTGCCGTCCGGAGGAGCGTCAACGGTTGGGCCGCCAGTCGGCCGTGGTCACCACCGCTTGGGTGGCCCATGAATCGGCCAGTGATTTCCAGGGGCTGCTGGCGCAGTTGGCCAGCCGCTTTGGCGTTGAGCCGCTGGCCTTCGCCACGTGCTTGCGCTTCACGGACAGCCGCCGGCCGGAGTTGCTCGATTACGAGCGGGGCTACGTCAAAGAGGGGGTGGGTGCTGGCGGCTTGGCGGCCCTATGGCAGCTCAGTGGCCGCCCGCTGCAGGAGCTGGTGTCCGCCTGTGAGCTGGCCTGTGATCAGCTGCTGCACTCCGCCTAGGTTCAAGGCGTGTTGCCCTCGGTTGTGACCTCCCGCCGCCAACTCCTGCAACTGATGGGTTCGGTGGTGGCCCTGGGCACGGCGGCTGGATGCGCCCCCGTGCGCCTGGGGGCGCCGCAGCTATTGAGCGTGAAGGGGGATCTGCCCAAGGCCTGGTTGCAGGAGCTGCCCTCTCCCTGGCAGTCCCAACGGTTGGAGCGCCCCGAGCAGCTGCTGAGCGTGGTGGATCGCTCCGCGCTCCAGGAGCAGGGCCTGAGCGGTGCGGCCCTGCTGGCCCTCGGTGATGGCTGGGCCCAGCAGCTCGATCGTGCCCGGCTCCAACCCCTGGAGGCCTCCGCCCTGCTGGCGCAGCTGGCGCCCATGGCCCAAGCCCCCAGTCGCTTGTTTGCTCCTGAGGGCTCCGTGCCCGTGGCCTTCCCCTGGGCCTTTGGGACGTGGTTGTTGCTGCTGCGCAGTCGCCCTGACCTCTGGCGACAGCGCCAGCAGGGTTGGTCCTTGCTCCTCGATCCCAGCCTGCGGGGAAAGGTGGTGCTCCCCTCCAGCCCGCGGGTGGTGATTGAGCTGGCGTTGCGTCAGCTGGGACTCTCCAGCGATGACCCCCAATCCCTAAATGCCCCAGCGCTGCCGAAGCAGGTGTCCGCTCTGGCGGATCAGGCCCTGGCCCTCGATGAGCGGGACGGACTGAATTTGCTGTTGGCGGGTGAGGCGGAGGCCGCCGTGGTCCCAAGCCACCGGGCGATTCCGCTGCTGAAGAAAGATCCCCGTTTGTCGGCTGTGTTGCCGGAGTCCGGCTCCCCGCTCTGGTGGCAGTTCTTGCTGCGCTTGGCCCCCCAGGACCGTGCACTGCTGGATCCGCCCCTGCCCTTGGAGTGGATTCGCGATGGCCTCTCGCTGCCTCTTCTGGATCGTCTGTTGGCGGCTGGCTGGGTGCCGCCCCTTCCCCACTATCAGTTGGAGCCGGTGCTGCGGCGTTGGCCGGAGCGGCTACGGCCGCTTCTGCTTCCCAGTGAGGCCGTCCTGCAGCGCTGCAACAGCCTTCCGGTCTTCAGCCCGGCTGAGCGCAGCCGCTGGCAGACCCTCTGGGATCAAGCCCTGAGCCGCTAACCCCAGAGCCGGCGCCGCGGTGCGGCGGCCAGCCGTTCATGGGTCTCCGCCAGCAGCTCTGGAATGGGCAGGTTGTGGGGGCAGCGCGGCAGGCAATCACCGCAGCCCGAGCAGGCGGACGCGTTCACGCTTTCCCACCAATGCCCGGCTCGGCCGATCAGGTTGTAGCGCTCTTGGGCAAAGGCACCCATGCCGTGGCCGAGGTCCAGGTTGCGCAGGCGCAGGAGCTCGGGGATGGGCACCGCGTTGGGGCAGGGCAGGCAGGCCCGGCACTGCTGGCAGGCGCTGGCGGAAAGACGGCTTTGGCCGGCCTGCCAAGCGCGATCCAGGGCCTGGCGATGGCTGGGCTCAAGCCAGCGGCCCTCCTCCGCAGTCAGACGCTTGGCGAGATCCAGGTCGCTGGCTTGGGCGGCCCCCAGGGTCAGGCTTGAGATACCTGCATCCAGCAGGAAGCGGTAGGCCAACTCCAGCGGCTCAAAGGGAGCGCAATCGGCGCGGAGTTGCTCAGGCGGTGCATAGAGCCGACCCCCCTTGTCGGCGGGCGAGATGGCGAGCACGCCCATGCCCTCCCGGAGCGCGGCCTGGGCCAGGGGAATTCGGGTCTGATCGAACCAGTGCAGATGGAGGCTGCAGAAGCTGAAGCGCCCTGAGGCGAGGGCGGTTTCAATCAGCGGGAGCTCACCGTGGCTGGAGAACCCCACTTGGCCGACCAATCCCTCCGCCAGGGCCCAGCGCAGCAGCTCCGCCCCGGCTCCCCGCAGGGCCCAGTCCAGATGCTCAGGTCGGTTCAGGCCGTGGATGGCCAGGTTGTCGAGCCGCTCGAGCCCTAGGCGTTGCAAGATCCCGCGCAGTTGGGCCTTGCCCTCCTCCAGCGCGATGCCCGGGAGCAGCTTGCTGGTGATCACCAGCGGCTCCGATCCCCGCCACTGGCTGAGGGCTTGGCCCAGGAAGGCCTCCGCGGGGCCATAGGCCGGGGCGGTTTCGATGTGGTTGATGCCCGCGGCTAGGGCCGCGGCGAGCACCTCCGCCATCTGCTGCGGGCCCGTGGTGGCCCGCATCGTGCCAAGGCAGAACGGGGAGACCGGGGCTCCCCGGCCAAAGGGGCGGCGTTCAGCCAGCGTCTTCCTCCGGCTGTTCCGCGGAGGATTCCACGTCGGTCTGGGCTTGGTTGATGTGCCGGACCAGTTCAGCGGGACTGATGCCGTCGATGAAGCGGCGGAAATCGGCGGCGTCTTCGGCGTCCGCCTCCGCATCGACGGGAATGGAGGCGTCGGCGACCACTTCCTCCAGCATCCAGATCCCACTGCCGGTGCGGATCGCCAGGGCGATGGCGTCGCTGGGGCGGGCATCCAGCTCCACTTCCTCCTCGCCAGCCGTCTGCAGTTTCAAGACGGCACGAAAGGTGCTGTCTTCGATGGCGTGAACGATGACCTTGGTGAGCTGCAGGCCCCCGGCCTGCAGGAGCTCCACCATCAGGTCATGGCTGAGGGGCCGGGGCGGAGCCTGGTCGCTGAGCCCGGCCATGATGTTTTGGGCCTGGGCCTGGTCGATCCAGATCGGCACCTGACGGCGGCCCGATGGGTCGCGAAGCAGAACGATCGGACTGCGACTGGCGGCATCGAGGGCCATGCCGGCCACTTGCATTTCGACCATGACTTGCCCGCTCTCCCTGCTGCCCGATTATGGCCAGTGTTGATCGGGCCACCGCATGTTCACAGGGCTGGTTCAGACCACCGGACAGCTGCAGCGCCGCAGTGGCGGCGTGACGCTGCAGATCCCTCCGGGTTCTGAGCTCGACCCTGCCCAGTTGGCCCTGGGGGACAGCGTTGCCGTCGACGGGGTCTGTTTGACCGTGACCGAACGCTCCGCCAGCGGTTTTCAGGCCGACGTCAGCGAGGAGACCCTGAGCCGTACGACCCTCTCGGCGAAGGCCGACCGAGGGGGCTGGGTCAACCTGGAGCCGGCCCTGCGTCTTCAGGATCGTCTCGGCGGTCATCTGGTGAGCGGCCACGTCGATGGCCTGGGCCATGTGGTGGCGGTCGAGCAGCAAAGCGCGTCCTGGGCCCTCAGGCTGCGTTGGCAGGATCCGGCCTTCGGCCGCTACATCTGCGAGAAGGCCAGCGTCGCTGTTGACGGCATCAGCCTGACCGTGGCGGGGTGCAGCGCTGATGGATCCGAGTTTTGGATCGCGGTGATTCCCCACACCTGGAGCAGCACGACCCTGCAGCATCTGGAGCGGGGCACGGCGGTGAATTTGGAGGCCGATCTGCTGGCGAAGTACACCGAACGCTTGCTTCAGCACGGCGCGTCGGGATCGGGTCCGTCAACGGCTCCGATCAGTGATGCCTGGTTGAAAGAGCACGGCTGGAGCTGACAACCCCAGAGGCCATGCCTACGTTCCGGGAGTTCGTGTTCCTGCTGAACACTTCATGGCTTCTGACGACAAGTCCGGTTTGGCGGTGGGCGCCCTGCGCAGCTTCACCGTCGCCGAAGGCATCCTGTTGCTGGTGCTGGGCGTTCTTGCCCTGATTTTCCCGATGATTGCCTCCGCCTGGGTGACGGTGGTGGTGGCCCTGGCTTTTCTGGTGGGCGGGATCATCGGCTGGGTGAACAGCCTCAACCGCTCCAGGCAGCTGAGCAAATGGCACTGCTTCTGGCGGCTCGTGGTCTCCACCTTGTTTGTGGTGACCGGCGCTTGGATCATTCAGCAGTTCAGCGCCGGCGTGGAACCGGCAGCGGCTCAGGTGGCGGCCTTGGCCTTCGCCATCGGCATCGTCTTCCTGGTGGAAGGCGTGGTGGCCAGCATCGTCTCCCTGTCCCACACCGAGATGGCCGGCTGGGGCTGGGGTTTGGCCAATGGCATCGTCACCTTCATCCTCGGCTTGATCATCGTTTCGATGAAGGGTCTGGGACTGTTGAGCGTGCTCGGAATCCTGGTGGGGATCAGCTTCCTCTTCAGCGGGATTGACCTCTTGGTGTTCAGTGCCGCTTTCCACGGACCGGACGACCGCTAAGCGCTCAAGCGCGCCGTTCAGAGGGCTTCTTTTGTGCCGCCGTCCCCCTCGAGGGGCAGGAGCCAAATGGAGCCCGTTTCTTTATGGATTTCGATCTTGAATTCCTGGCCAGGCTCCAGCCCCATGCGACGCGTGTAGGCGTTCCCGATCAGCAGGTTTCCATTGCCGTGCACCTTGGTGCGGAACTCGGCTTGGCGGCCTTTGGTGCCACTGCCGCCGCCGCTCTGGCTGGGCAGCTTGTAGCCCTTCGCTTCAACGAGGGCGCGGTAGAAGCTTTTTTTGAGGAGACGGCCACTGGGACCGACGTAACCGCAGGCCCTGGCGATCTGATCCTCCGGGCGATTGCTGAGGGAGCGAGCCTTATCCAGCAGCGCCTTGCCTTCCAACATCTCGGTTGGCTTGGTTGTCTTCTCTTCGACGAACACCGGTGCGTTGGGGTGCTGGCGGCCCGATTGTGCCGATCCCAAGCAATGCTTCGCAAGGGCAACTTGCAAGAACTGTGATCAAACAGCGGCCCTACAGCAGATAAAGGATTCCGTAGAGGACCACCCAGATGCCATCGACGAAGTGCCAATAAAGCTCCGCGGCCTCCAAGGGGAAGAGGTTGTCTTGGCTCACCCGACCACCCTCGCGGCACTGCCACCAGACGATCAGGATCATCAAGCCGCCCAAGGTCACGTGCAGACCGTGGAAGCCGGTGATGGCATAGAAGGTGCTGGCAAAGAGGTTGTCGGTGAGGCCAAAGGGGAGCTCGAAGTACTCCTTCATTTGCCCGGCCAGAAACGCAAAGCCAAGGGCGGCACTGACCAGTAACCAACGCTGGCCCAGGGCCCGTTGGTTGCGTTTCATCGCCGCGCCAGCGCGATGGAAAGTGAAGCTGCTGATCAGCAGCAGGAGGGTGTTGATGGTGGGCAGCACCAGCTCGAGTTCGTAGGTCGCTCCGGATGGCAACGGGTTGACGGCGCGGAAGGTCAGATACGCCGCGAAGAACCCGGCGAAGGTCATGCCATCGGCAACCAGAAAGGTGGCGAGGCCGAACATCCGGAAGTCGCCATGGTGCTCGTGCGCTTCGCTGGCCTCCTGTTGGCTCAGGGATTCGCTGGGAGTCAGGCTGGTCATGGTGTTCAGGAGCGCTGGTCAGAGTTGCCGAGCTTCCAGAGCTCAGAGCCCGAGGTGGCGGCTAAGGGGAGTTCGCCGGCGGGGATGCCATAGCCATAGGGCTCTGTCACCAACGGAGCTTCGCCTTTCCAGTTCTCTACGGGTGGGGGGGAACTGGTGAGCCACTCGGGCGTCAGGGCATTCCAGGGGTTGTCGCCGGCCGGGGCGCCGTTGAAGGCACTGAGGACGACGTTCAGCAGGAAGGGCAGGGTGCTGATCGCCATCAGCAGGGCGCCGATACTGCTGAGCTGGTTGATCAGCTCGAACTGGGGGTCGTATTCAGCGACACGCCTTGGCATGCCATTCAGTCCCAGCCAGTGCTGCGGCGCGAAGCAGAGGTTGAAGCCGACGAAGGTGAACAGGAAGTGCAGTCGGCCCAGATCTTCATTCAGCAATCGCCCGGTCACCTTCGGGTACCAGTGGTAGATCGAGGCGAAGATCACAAAGACCGTGCCTCCATAGACGATGTAGTGGAAGTGGGCGACGACGAAGTAGGTGTCGTGCACATGGATGTCAAAGGGGACCTGGGCCAGGGCGACACCCGTGATGCCGCCGAAGACAAAGTTGATGATGAAGCCACAGGAGAACAGCATTGCGCTGTTGAGGGCAATGCGGCCTCCCCACATCGTCGCGAGCCAGTTGAAGAATTTGATGCCGGTGGGAACGGCGATAAAGGAGGTGGCGATGGTGAAGAACAGCCGCATCCAGGGAGGCGTGCCGCTCGTGAACATGTGGTGGGCCCAGACGATCAGGCCAAGGAAGACGATGCCCATGATCGAATACACCATCGTCGTGTAGCCGAAGAGGGGCTTACGGCAATGGATGGGCAGGATTTCGCTCACCAGGCCAAAGGCCGGCAGCACCATGATGTAAACCGCCGGGTGGGAATAGAACCAGAAGAGGTGCTGGTAAACCACCGCATTCCCCCCCAGGCTGGGGTTGAAAAAGCCGGTGTGGGCAATGATGTCGAAGCTCAGTAGCACCAGCGTTCCAGCCAGAACGGGGGTGGAGAGCACCACCAGGATGCTGGTGCCGAGCATCGCCCAGCAGTACATCGGTAGCTGCATGAGCTTCAGCCCGGGACGCCGCAATTTGAGGATCGTGGCGATGAAGTTGATCCCGCCAAAGATCGAGCTACCGCCCAGGAGCAGCACGCTCAGGATCCAGATGATCTGACCTGTTGCCGGGGTTGTGATGCTTAAGGGGGGATAGGCCGTCCAACCGGATTGGGCCGCGCTGGCGATGAAGTAACTGCTGATCAACAGCAATCCGGCGGGGGGAATCAGCCAAAACGCCACGGCATTCAGCCGAGGGAAGGCCATGTCCCGGGCGCCCACATAGAAGGGGATCAGGTAGTTGCCGAAGGCGCCATTGACCACCGGGACAATCCACAAAAAGATCATCACGGTCCCGTGCAGGGTCAGGACTTCGTTGTAGGTCTCCCGCGGGAGGAAGTCCGAAATCGGAGTGAGCAGCTCGGTTCGAATGGCACCGGCGAGGGCGCCGCCGATCAGATAAAAAATGAAGCCGCAGACCAGATATTGCAGTCCGATCACCTTGTGATCGGTGCTGAAGCTGAGATAGCGAAGCCAGCCTTGGGGTTGGAGCGGCGTGCTGTGCTCGGGGGTCAGGCTGATGGTCATGACTGCACCGGGGTCTGGGGAGCGGCGTTCGCAATCGGACTGTTTTGGTTTACCCAGGCTTCGAACGTCTCGGGCTCATCGACGATCACCGTTGAGCGCATGCCGCCGTGGTAAGGACCGCAGAGCTCCGCGCAGACAATCGGATAGCGGCCCGGGCGGGTGGCGGTAAAGCTCAACAGGGTGGGTTGACCGGGGATGACGTCCTGCTTGAGCCGGAATTCCGGCACCCAAAAGGCATGGATGACGTCATTCGCATTCATATGAAGGGCTACTGGCTGCCCCATGGGCACATGGAGCTCACCGCTGGTGATCTCCGCATCGGGGTAGTGAAAGATGAAGGCGAACTGCATGGCCGTCACATCGATCGGCAGTGGAGCAGAGGCGCCATCACTTTCAAGGCTGACCGGACTGATGCCGCCCCAGGTGCGGGACTCCTCCATCTCCCCGCCCATGGCGTGCATGCTGTGGTCGTTGAGCGGCGCCATGCCGCCCATTCGGTCGTAGATGTCGTAGCTGTAGATGCCGACGAAGAGGACGACTATCGCGGGGATAGCGGTCCAGAGGATCTCAAGCGGAAGGTTTCCCTCGACGGCTTCACCATCACCGGTTTCACCTGGCTTGCGGCGAAATTTCACCAGGCTGTAGACGATCAGCCCAACAATCCCGACAAAGAGGATGGTCCCAATGCTGAAGAGAACCTTGAAGAGTTCGTCGTAAACCGGCGCATTCGCGCTGGCATCCACCGGGAGGAGGTTGACGTTCTGCCCGATCCATAGGCCCAACAAAACGAGGGCCATGCCGGTGATCAGGGTGAGGATTGCGGGAGGAATCCGCATGGTCCTGGATTCGATCGCCATCAGCCTATGGAGGGTTGGCGGTTGACGCGTCGTTCGTGGTTCTTTGCAGTAATCCGTCGCTGATCGGTGAGGGAATGCTCACCCGTTGATCACTATTGGTGTCGCTTTTGGACTGCGTGTCGCGCTGGTCAGCGAAGCCGCGGAGGCATCACTAGGTTGACGCCAACCGCCCTTCTCCCCTGAGATGTTCGGCGCCACACAGCCCAGCAAACGAGACGGTTTAGCCGCGCTCTGCGCCCACCTTTTGGTGGCCCTGATTGCACTGGTGGTCATTGGTGGCGCGACGCGGGTGATGGAGGCCGGGCTGGCTTGCCCCGACTGGCCCCTTTGCTACGGCTCCCTCTTGCCAGGTCGTCAGATGAACCTCCAGGTCTTCCTGGAATGGTTCCATCGCCTCGATGCCTTCGTCGTGGGTGTCGGCCTGCTGGTGCTCACCACGGCGAGCTGGTGGTGGCGACGCGAGTTGCCCAAGGGCTTCCCGCTGTTGTCCAGCCTTAGCTTGGTGTTGGTGGCCGTTCAGGCCGGCTTAGGGGCCTTAACGGTGACCCTGTTGCTGCCCTTCCCTGTGGTGACGGCGCACCTGCTCACCGCTCTGGTGCTGGTGGCTCTCCTCAGTGGTCTGAGTGAATTGCTCAGGACCGGCTCGCTCGCTCCGACGTCGAGCCGCTCTCTCCTCTGGGCTGGTTTGGCCGCGGTTCTAGCCCTGGCTGTTCTGGTGCAATGCCTCCTCGGGGGGTTGATGGCCAGTCAGTGGGCGGCGGGCCGTTGCTTAAGCGCGGGTGAGGGCTGCTCCTTGCTTTTGCTGCATCGCCTTGGTGCGCGGCCGGTGGGGGTTCTAGTGCTGCTCGGTTCCGGACTTCTGCTCTGGAAACGTCCCAGTGATCGCCCCTTGGCCTTGGCTGCGGCCCTGTTGGTGTTGCTTCAGATCGCCCTGGGCGTCCTGAGTTTGCGGCTCAGTTTGTCCGTCCCCGCGGTGACGGTGGCCCACCAGCTCGGGGCGGCTCTGCTGGTTGCAGTTTTGGCGGCCTTGACCGTTCGTAGTTGGCCGGAGGTGCTTCGTGGTTAATTCGCTGACCTTGACGCGAGAGGAGGTGGTTCCCTCCCGGAAGCGGGTCAAGTTGCCCCCCTGGTTGGAGATCGCCAAGCCGCGGTTGATTCCCCTGCTCTTAGCCACGACCCTCGGTGGGATGGCGCTGTCGGAGGGCTGGCCGCTGCCTCCCTTGCGCTTGGCCTGCACCTTGGGCGGCGGAGCCTTGGCGGCGGCAGCGGCGGGTGTTTTGAACTGTCTCTGGGAGCAGGAGCTCGATGGCCGCATGCAGCGGACCAGCGGCCGTGCCCTTCCCTCCGGTCGCCTCTCCATCGCGACGGCCTTCGCCATTGCCGTCACCCTGACCCTGACGGCAGCCACCCTCTTGGTGGGGGGTGTGAATTGTCTGGCCGCGAGCTTGTCGCTGTTGGGCCTCTGCAGCTACGTGCTGCTCTATACGGTGCTGCTCAAGCCGCGCACCACCCAAAACATCGTTATCGGCGGTGTGGCCGGCGCCATTCCTCCGCTGGTGGGCGCCGCCGCCGCCACCGGCCACCTGGGCCTGGGCAGTTGGTGGTTGTTTGCCCTGGTGATGCTCTGGACGCCCGCCCATTTCTGGGCCTTGGCCTTGTTGCTTAAGGAGGACTACCGCGCTGTGGGCATTCCGATGCTTCCGGTGGTGAAGGGCAGTGGTGCCACGGCTGAGGCCATTCGCTGGTACGCCCTGGCCACCGTGGTGCTCAGTCTGGTGGGGGTCTGGGCCTTGCCCGGCGGTGGTTTGCTCTATGGGCTCTTGCTGCTGCCGTTCAACGCTCGGCTGCTGCAGATGACCTGGATGTTGCAGCAAGACCCCGACGATCTTCAGCGGGCCAAGGGTCTCTTTCGCTGGTCGATCTTCTACCTCTTTGGTGTCTGTTTGCTGCTGTTGATGGCGCGCATGCCGGCCGGCGAGCAGTTCTCCGAGCAGGGCTTCGCCCTGCTCGGTTGGAGTGGGTCCGGCAACGCAGGTTTCACCCTGGCCGCATCGCTGGTCAGCAGCGCTTTCTAGATTCGAAACCTCTAGTGCTTCAGCGAGGTCGGCGGCGGTGACTCATCCAGTGATTGATCTGGAGAACGTCTCCAAGCGCTACGGCAAAGGCGAGAAAGCCGTTGACGCCCTCAATGGTCTGAATCTGCAGGTTCCCGCGGGCAGCCTGTTTGGATTGCTCGGCCCCAACGGGGCAGGTAAAACCACCACCCTGCGCATCCTGGCCACGTTGTTGGCCCCATCCAGCGGCCGGGTTCAGGTGGCTGGGCTGGATGCCCTGGCCGACCCTAGGGGCGTTCGCGAGCGCCTGGGCTACGTGGCCCAGGAGGTCGCCCTCGACAAAATCCTCAGCGGCCGTGAGCTGCTCCAGTTGCAGGGTGATCTCTATCACCTGCCCCGCTCAGCGCGGGATCAGCGCATCGCCGAGCTGATTGAGCTGTTGGGCATGGCCGACTGGATCGATCGCCGCAGCGGCACCTACTCCGGCGGGATGCGTCGCCGCTTGGATTTGGCCTCGGGACTGCTGCACCGGCCGGATGTTCTGGTGCTGGATGAACCCACCGTTGGTCTGGATATTGAGAGTCGCGCCGCCATCTGGACGGTCCTCCATCAACTGCGGGATCAAGGGACCACGGTGCTGCTCAGCAGCCATTACCTCGAAGAGGTCGATGCCCTGGCAGATCAGCTGGCGATCATCGAGGGGGGCCGCGTGATCGCTTCGGGTCCCCCGTCTGAGCTCAAAGCCGCCCTCGGCGGTGACCGCGTCACCCTGCGGATTCGGGAATTCAGCGATGAGCCCGAGGCCCTGCGGGTCCAACAGCTGCTGCAGGCCTGCCCCGGGGTGCGCCAGGTGGTCGTGAACCGTGCCCAAGGCTTCTCCTTGAACCTGGTGGTCGAAAACGATGGTGTCGTGGAGCAACTGCGGCGCCAGTTGGCCGAGGCCCAACTGCCGGTCTTCGCCTTGGCCCAAAGCCGCCCAAGCCTGGATGACGTCTACCTGCAGGCCACGGGCCGCACATTGATGGATGCCGAATTGGCGGTGGCCGGTGTCCGTGATGCCAAGGCTGAGCGCAAGCAGTCGATGCGTTGACCCCTGTTTCGATTCGGGATTCCCCCGGGATGGACTTTTCTGCTTTCTGACATGACCAGCGCTTCCTCCTCCTTGCTCAGTCCGGCACCCAGCGCGAACGCGCAGCGCTCGGCGCTGGCTGATCTGACCCAGGAAACCCTGGCCCTCACTCGCCGTCTGTTTCTGCAACTGGCCCGCCGTCCCTCGACGTTGGTGGCTGGGGTCCTGCAGCCCTTGATTTGGTTGGTTCTCTTCGGCGCCCTCTTTGCGAATGCCCCCGAAGGACTTCTGCCCGAGGGCATGAGCTACGGACGCTTCCTTGGGGCCGGTGTGATCGTCTTCACGGCCTTCAGTGCGGCCCTCAATGCCGGCCTGCCGGTGATGTTCGACCGCGAGTTCGGCTTCCTCAATCGCCTGCTGGTGGCCCCCTTGCGTTCCCGCAGCTCGATTGTCTTGGCCTCGGTGCTCTACATCACCGCGCTCAGCCTGGTGCAGAGCGTCGCGATCATGGCCACAGCCTGGGTGTTGGGGTACGGCTGGCCCGGCGGCGGTGGCTTGCTGCTGGTGCTGCTGACCTTGCTCTTGTTGGTCTTTGCCGTCACGGGCCTGAGTTTGGGCTTGGCCTTTGCGCTGCCGGGGCACATCGAGCTGATTGCCGTGATCTTTGTGGCCAACTTGCCCCTGCTGTTTGCCAGTACGGCTCTGGCCCCGATTTCCTTTATGCCGGCCTGGTTGGGCTGGCTAGCGGCCGTAAATCCCCTTACCTTCGCGATTGAGCCGATTCGCGCCGCCTACGCCGGTCACTTCTCCCTTTCTGCTGTGGTTTTGCATGCCCCCTATGGGGATTTGACGGCTGCAGCCTGTTTGGGGGTTCTGGCCGCCCTGGCGGTGGGTTTGTTCCTGCTGATCCGCCCGTTGTTGGATCGCAAGCTCGCCTGATCTTTTCCGGACGCGATCGTGGCCCAGCGCCCTTCCCCACCTCCTTCTCCCCAGGCCCGACGCCAGGCCCATGTCCTCTCCCTGCGGCAGGCCCTCTCCAAGCGAGACCGAGCTGGAGTGGATGGGTTGGTTGGGCAATGGGTCCATCGCCACGGCGTCGATGGTCTCGAGCCGTTGCTGCAAGAGCTAGAGCGGGAGGATCCCGAGGGCCTGAGTTGGTGGCGTTTGGGGGCTCAGGAGCTCGAAGAAGCGGATTCAGCCCCTGAGCCCGCGGTCATCGCTGAGCCTGTTGTTGCGGAGAGTGAGCCCACCCCAGAGGAGCTCGCGCCTGAGCCCATGGCGGAACCAGCCCCAGAGCCCGTCGTGGCCGCAGACCCTGCCCCTGCCATTGCTCCGCCGGCGCCTCTCCCGATGCCCCAGGAGGCGGTGAAACGCTCCATCCGCCCGCGTCCCGCCGCTTCCCGACCTGCTCCTGCACCGAGTCATCCGGCCCTCGCCGAGTTGCGCTCTTGGCTGCCGAGCGCCGGAGAGTCCCGTGCTGCCTGATCCCTCCAGGCTGAGGGGAGGGCTGATCGTTTCGGTTCAAGCTCCGGAGGGGTCCCCGATGCGCGATCCGCAGGTGATCGCCGCCATGGCGGAGGCGAGCCTGAACAACGGCGCGGTGGGCGTTCGCTTGGAGAGCCCCGAGCACATCGGGGCTGTACGTCGTCGTTGCCCCAAAGCCTTGATCATTGGGCTGTGGAAGCGCACGTTTCCGGAGAGTTCCGTCTACATCACCCCAGGCTGGACGGAGATCCAGGCGGTCTGGGCCGCTGGGGCCGATGTGATTGCCCTCGATGCGACAGAACGGGATCGCCCAGGCGGTGCCCAGTTGCCTGCGTTGCTGCAGCGCGCCAAGCAAGAGGTGGGTGCGTGCTTGATGGCCGATGTCGACAGCCTGGAGAACGGCCTTCGCGCCGCTCAATGGGGTTGCGATTGGGTGGGGACAACCCTCTATGGCTACACCGAGGGCACCGCGTCGCTTCAGCCCCCGGCCTGGCCTCTTTTGGGATCTCTTCGGGAGCAGCTGCCAGCCGAGGTGCTGCTGATTTGTGAGGGGGGAATCGCTTCGGCGCAGCAGGCCCGACAGGCCATCGATGGCGGAGCCGACGCTGTCGTTGTGGGCACGGCTATCACCGGAGTGGACCTGCAGTTGGCGGCCTACCAGCGGGCCCTGGGGGCCTAGGCGCCAAAAAGCTTTCTGAAGGAGCAGGCCTTGGCACAAGCCGTGAGCAAACTAGGTTTGTCTCGGTTGTCTCATGTGGGAGGAAAACTGATGGACTTCCCGCGCGCGCTGCCGTTGTTCTCTGTGGCGTTGGGCGCGACGCTTTTGGCCACGCCCATGACGGGGCTCCCCTTTGCTGAGCTTGAAGCGCTGAACAGGGAGCTGGGCCTCCTCTGCAGCAATCCGCCCAGGGAAGCCCTTGCCGTCTGCCGGATTCACGCCCGCTTGATTCGGACGATGTAGTCCGGGATCACATCATGCCGGGCATGCCCATGCCGCCCATACCACCCATTCCGCCCATGCCACCCATGGGATCCATGCCACCGCCACCGGGGGCGGCAGCAGCGGCAGGTTCGGGTTTGTCGGCGATCACCGCTTCGGTGGTGAGCAGCAGGGAGGCGATGGAGACAGCGTCCTGCAGGGCCAGGCGGACCACCTTGGCGGCATCGAGAATGCCCGCGGTCAGCAGGTTCTCGTAGCTACCGGTGGCGGCATTGAAGCCGTTGCTGCTGCTGGCGACTTGATCTGCGACCACGTTGGGGTCGTAACCAGCGTTGGCTGCGATCTGGTGCAGAGGAGCGGAGAGGGCGCGCTGCACGATCTGAACGCCGGTGCGCTCATCCCCATCCAGTTGGGCGGCGAGGCCGTCCAGGTTGGCGGCGAGCTGAACCAGGGTGCTGCCACCGCCGGCCACGATCCCCTCTTCCACCGCGGCGCGGGTGGCGTTCAGGGCATCTTCGATGCGAAGTTTGCGGTTGCGCAGTTCGGTTTCGGTGGGAGCGCCCACTTTGATCACCGCAACGCCACCGGCCAGCTTGGCGATGCGCTCGGTCAGCTTCTCGCGGTCGTACTCCGACTCGGTGTTCTCCAGCTCGCGCTTGATCGCCGACACCCGGTCGCGCACGGCGGCCTGGTGGGCGTCACTGGCCACGATCGTGGTGTCGTCCTTGCTGATCGTGATCCGGCGCGCGCTGCCGAGATCCTCCAAGCCCACTTGATCCAGCGCCATGGCGCGGTCTTCGCTGATCAGGTTGGCGCCGGTCAGGATGGCGATGTCCTGGAGCTGGGCCTTGCGGCGATCGCCAAAGCCAGGGGCGCGGACGGCGGCCACCTGGAGGACGCCGCGGTTCTTGTTGACCACCAGGGTGGCCAGGGCCTCACCCTCGACTTCCTCGGAGAGGATCACCAGCGGCTTGCCGGCTTTCGAGACGGCCTCGAGAACGGGCACCAGGTCGTTGATCGCGCTGATCTTGCGGTCGGTGACCAGGAGCAGTGCATCGTCGAATTCGCAAACGCGACGGTCGTTGTCGGTCACGAAATAGGGGGAGCTGTAGCCCCGATCGAAGGCCATGCCTTCGGTGACCTCCAGTTCGGTGGCCAGGCTCTTGCTCTCTTCCACGGTGATGACGCCATCGACGCTCACCTTGTCCATTGCCTCGCTGACCATCCGGCCCACTTCCTCATCGCCACCGGAGCTGACGGTGGCCACTTGGCGGATGGAGTCACCCGCGACGGGGGTGGAGCGCTCTTGGATGCCCGCCACGACCTGAGCGGTGGCTTTTTCCATGCCGCGGCGCAGGCCCACGGGGCTGGCACCAGCGGCCACGTTGCGTAGACCTTCGCGGGTCATGGCCTGGGCGAGGACCGTGGCGGTCGTCGTGCCGTCACCGGCCTTGTCCTTGGTCTTGGTGGCGACCTGCAGGAGCAGTTTGGCGCCCAGATTCTCGAAGGGGTCTTCGAGTTCGATGTCCCGGGCGATGGTCACGCCGTCGTTGACCACATCGGGGGCGCCGAACTTTTTCTCGAGCACCACGTTGCGGCCCTTAGGACCGATGGTGACCTTCACCGCATCGGCGAGGGCGTTCACGCCGCGCTCGAGATAGGCGCGGGATTCATCGGAGAAGGAGAGCAGCTTGGCCATCGCGGAGGCTGATCGCGCTGTAGTGGCCTCAGGCTCCCATGGGGAGGTGGCCATTGGCTTGTGGGGAAAGCCGAATGGATCAGGCCCCAACCCTGTCGCTGACCGGTTCGGCTCGATAGGGTTTCGCCGATGGAGGACAGCATCAGCGACGCCCTGGCCGAGGGCCTGAATGGGCCCTTGAGTGAGGCCCTGGCCGATCCGACGGCCGGCAGCAATGTGATGGCCTTCCTGATCGTGGCCGGCTTAGGCCTCGGGATGGCCCTGATCTATGTCCCCCTGCGCATCTTTCTGACGGCGACGGCCCGCAGCCGCCGTTTGCGCCTGTTGCAGCGCATCCGGCGGTTGCGGGAAGAGCTCACCCAACCGGTTGAGGGGTAGGGCTCAGCGCATCACCATGCCGCCATCCACCTGCAGGACCTGGCCGGTCATGTAGGCCGCGGCGGGGTCGGCCGCCAGGAAGCGCACGGCGCTGGCGACTTCGCTGGGTTGGCCCATCCGGCCCAGGGGAATGGCCTTGAGGATCGGCTCCTTGTCGAGTTCCGCGGTCATGTCGCTCTCGATGAAGCCCGGAGCCACCGCATTCACGGTCACGCCGCGGCTGGCGAATTCAGCGGCGCTGCTGCGCGTCAGGCCAATCACGCCGGCTTTGGCGGCGCTGTAGTTGGCCTGGCCGGGGTTGCCCATCAGGCCCACCACCGAGGTGATGTTGATGATGCGACCGTTGCGAGCCTTCAACATGGCCCGGCTCACGGCCCGGGTGCAGAGGAAGACGCCGCTGAGGTTCAGGTCGATCACGCTCTGCCAATCGGCGCTCTTCATGCGCATCAGCAGGCCATCACGGGTGATGCCGGCGTTGTTCACCAGGACGTCCAGGCGGCCTTCCTTCTCGAGGACGGCCTTCACCATGGCCTCCACCTGGTCTTCCTCCGCCACGTTGGCCTGGTGGGCCCAGGCCTGGCCGCCTGCGGCTTGAATCTCAGCCACAACCGCTTCAGCGGCAGCGGGGGAGCTGGCGTAGTTCACGACCACCTTCGCCCCGGCTTGCGCGAGCTCGCGGGCAATGGAGGCCCCGATGCCCCGGCTGGCTCCGGTGACCAGCGCAACCTGACCGGCAAGGGGGGTGCTGTCCGCCATGGAGAACGCAGAAAAGTCGGTCCAGGCTAGGCGGGCATGTTTTTGACCTCGGCCAGGGCCGGACCGAGGAGTTCACCAAAGCGCTGCAATTGGCGCTTACTGCCCATCACCACCAGCAATTGGCCGGGGCCGAGACGGACATCGCCGCCGGGGTTGGCGATCAGGGGTTCTGGGGCACCCGTGCTCAGTTGGCTGGCGGCGGGGTTGCGGATCGCGAGCACCAGGGAGCCACTGCGGCGGCCCAATTGCAGTTCCGAGAGGCTGGCGCCGTTGAGCTCGCCGAGGTCTTCGGGATGCTCGCTGAGTAGAAATTCATCCACCTCGCAATCGCTACCGGCCAAGAGGTCCATGAAGGTCACCGCCAGCGGTCTCAGGGCGGTGGCGGCCATGGCCCGGCCGCCGGCGACATAGGGACTCACCACCTGGTCGGCCCCGGCCAGGCGCAGTTTTCCTTCCGCTTCTTCACTGTCGGAGCGGGCGATCAGCCGTGCCCTCGGCGCCAGTCCCCTGGCACTGAGGATCACGTACAGATTCGCGGCATTGCTGGGCAGCGCGGCCACCAGCGCCCGGCAGCGGTGGATGCCGGCTTCCTCCAGGGTTTCGTCCAGGGTCGCGTCCCCCTGGAGCACCGTCAGGCCGCGCTGTTGGGCCTCTTCGATGCGATCGCTGTCGTTTTCAACGACCAAGAGCTGGATGTTCTCTCCGTTGAGTTGCTCTGCGATTTCGCGGCCCATCCGGCCGTAGCCGCAGAGGATGACGTGCTGATTCATCGATCGCTGCAGCTGTTGGCGGTAGCGCCGCTGGCGGATGCGGCGAAAGTAGCCTGAGTTCGTCAACTCCAGCAGTTTTTGGATGGTTTGCTGGACCACCACGAGGCCGCCCACCAGGAGCAGCGCGGTCACGATTCGGCCGCCGGTGTGGATCAGCTGGGTGTGCTCATCGCTAAAGCCAAGCGTGCTGAGGGTGATCAGCACCATCCAGTAGCAATCCCCCCAGTCCCAGCCCTCAACTAGCCGGTAACCAACCGCACCGGCATTGACCACGGCGGCGAGGGCCAGGATGGGACCCGCCCAAGGGCGCTGGGCCACCAACGCGCGAATCGGGCTGAGCAGGCCGCGTCGACGCGGCAGTGAACGGGGTCGCTGCCGCATCGGTCTCATCCCAAGCCGAGGGCTTGCAAGACCTCGGCGGTGCTGAGGTTGTGCAGGGCTCCGGCTTGGCCCACCGCTTGCACCCCGGCACGCTCCGGCAGGGCGGCCGGGTCCTGGCCGAGGGCCACCAGGGGCATGCTGCTCAGTAGGGCCAGTTGGCTGGTGATGGGATCACTGCTGAGCACCACATCACAGCTCGCGAGTTGGGCAGCCCGTTGCAGCAGGTTGGCTCCACCGGCCTTGATCACCCGCAGATCGGGCAATTTGCCGCGGATGGCGTCGGGGAGAGCAGACCAGTGTTCGGTGGGCCAGTCCTGACGGTCTCCGGAGGGGGCGAGCAGGAGTGCGGGGCCTTGGCCGCTGGGCATCGCGGCGGCCGCTTGCTCCAGGGCACCTTTGGGCAAGGACAGGCGGAATTGGCTTGCGTCCAGGTTGATCCCCAGCTGACGCAGGTAGGGGGCGAGCGCTTGGGCTCCCCACCCCGTCCCCGGAGTCACGGTCGCGGTGGCGGAGAAGCCCGAGGCGGCCACACGAGTGGGGATGTGGCTCATCGAGAGCATCAGGTCGACCTGCCGTCCGCTGGCGAGGTTGACGCAGGCTTGGAAGTCGGGCTCGCGCACGTTCCCCAGCAGGTTGGCCCAATCCGCCAGGCTCGGCCCGTCGTCAAAGGCGAAGGGAATCACCTTCTCCACGGCCGGGAGCAGGGACCAAGCGGCGGCGGCGGCCGGGGAGCAGGCCACCTGGATTTGGGCCTTCAGCTCTTGCGCGACCTGGGCTGCCGCCGGAATGGCCTGCAGCTGATCACTGACCCCACCCGGCACCAAAAAGAGGACTCGCATGGTCGCGCGGGTGTGAAGCGGATCGCTGGCTGATTGTATGTAGGTCGGATTACTTAGTCCTCAGGAGCGCGTCATGCATCTGCTGATTGCCTGTGCTGGTAGCGGTCGGCGGATGGGTGCGGAGCGCAACAAGCTCTTGCTCGAGGTCAGTGGACGTCCCGTGCTGGCTTGGACCTTGGACGCGGCCCTGGCGTCGAGCAGCATTCGCTGGATTGGGGTGGTGGGGCAAGAGCTGGACCGTCCTGACATCGAGGCCCTTGTGAAGGCGGCTAATCCCGACCGGCCCGTGCAGTGGATCCAAGGGGGGGACACCCGTCAAGACTCGGTCTGCAACGGCCTGGCGGCCCTTCCGCCGGAGGCGCGCTCGGTCTTGATCCACGACGGGGCGCGCTGCTTGGTGGATCCGGCCCTGATGGATCGGTGTTCCGCCGCGGTGGATGCCGGGGCGGCCGTGATCGCGGCGGCACCGGTCACGGACACGATCAAGCGGGTCGACGCCGAGGGCGTGATTCAGGACACCCCGGATCGCTCTGTCCTCTGGGGCGCCCAAACCCCCCAGGGTTTCCCGGTCGAGCAGTTGCGTCAGGCCCATGCCCAAGCCCGTCAGGAGGGTTGGAGCGTCACCGATGACGCTTCCCTGTTTGAGCGCCTGGGTTGGCCTGTGCGGGTGATGGAGTCTTCCCCCTCGAACATCAAGATCACCACGCCCTTTGATCTGACGATCGCTGAGGCGGTTCTCTCCGCCCGCTAAAGCAGGGTCAGCTCACCGCGCTCCCCGTCCAGGCGGCCCCGCCGACCGATGGGGAGTGCCGCGTTGCCGCACTGGTGTCCAAAGGGCAAGCCCGCAACCAAGGGGATCCCCAAGTCGCCGCAGCGCTCCTGGAGGACCGCCTCAAGGGCAAAGGAGCGCTCGGGATCACGGGCGTCCTCCTCATCGGATTCGCAGTCGCTGAAGCTGCCAAAGCCAATCCCGGCCACCTGCTGCAGGGCGCCACTGAGTCGCCAGTGGGAGAGCATGCGATCGATCCGGTAGGGCGCCTCACCGACGTCTTCGAGCAGCAGGATCACGCCGCGCAGGTCTGGTAGATGGGGGGTGCCCAGCAGATGGGTGGCGACGGTGAGATTGCCCACCAGGCAGGGCCCTTCCGCTTGACCCATCTGCCAGGGCGTTCCCACAAGAGAGGGGAGTGGCTCCCCAAACAGCAGAGCCCGCAGGCGCTCTTGGCTCCATGCGGGCTCTGCCGCCAGGCTGGTGAGAATCGGTCCGTGGATGCCCCCGGGTAGGCCTGCCGCCTGCCGGGCCCAGAGCAGGGAGGTGACATCGGAGAAACCCAGCAGCCAGTGGGCGGGTGCCCCCAGGAACGCATCCATCAGGGGCTGCTCCAGCAGCCGGGCCGAGCCCCAGCCACCGCGGACGCAGGCCACCAGCGGAGTCTTGGGCAGCAGGTCGGCCCGGCGTTCGGCGTCGGTGCCGGCGTAGTACCCCCAATGACGCTCAAGGTTGGGATGGTTCTCGACCTCCAGGCCCCAGCGCTGGAGCACACGGATTCCTGCTTCCAGGCGGCTGATGGCCTCGCCTTGGAGGGCGGAACTGGCCGCGGCGAGTTGGACGCGATCGCCGGCTTGCAGTGGTCTGGGCCAGGGGCGCTCACTCATGCCCAGATCCGTCCAGCCACCAAGCCGAGCAGCAGAAGCGCCCCAAGCAGCACCTGATGTTTGAAGTGTTGGCCGTAGGCCGAGCGCGGCAGCTGCGGCCGTTGCAGGGCCAGGGCTTCCTTGAGTTGTCCAGCGACCACCACCAGCCAGAGCAGCCAGAACCAGGGGGCAACGCCCTGCAGAGCGGAGGCGATCGCCAACAGGCCGCCCGCGCTGCCGTAGCAAAGGGCCACCGCTAAGGGGGCACGGTCCCCCAGGCTGAGGGCGCTGCTGCGCACCCCGACCTCGCGGTCGTCGTCGCGGTCGGACATGGCGTAAACCGTGTCAAAACCGAAGGTCCAGAGCACCGTTGCGAGCCAAAGGCAGAGCAGGGGCCAGCCACCGTCCAGGCTGCCGCGGGCGGCGGCCCAGGGGATCAAGACCGCAAAGCCCCAACACAGGGCCAGGACTGCCTGGGGGTAGGCAAACCAGCGCTTCGCCGATGGGTAAAGCAGCACCGGAGGCAGGGCAGCGATCGCCAGCTGGAGGCAGAGGGTCAAGTGGGCTTCAGGTAGACCCCACAGCACGACAGCCAGGGCGGCGACCAGGCAGATCAGCAGCAGGACGACGGCTCCCGGGACACCGATCTGACCACTGGCGAGGGGGCGTTGACGGGTCCGCTCCACCTGGGGATCAATGCGTCGATCCCAGAGGTCATTGGCGACACAACCGGCTCCGCTGACGGCGAGGCCTCCGATCACAATCGCTGCCACCAGCGGAAGGCTGGGGGGGGTCTCGCCCTGGAGCCAGAGGCTCCATCCCGCAGGAATCAGAAGGATCAAGCGACCGCTGGGTTTGTCCCAGCGCAGCAGACCCAGCCAAGCCCGGAGCAGCAATCCCAGGCCCTTGCTGTCGGCAGCCACGGTCAGCAGTGGAAAAGTTGCCCGCACCCTAAAGGCCAGTGCGAAAGTGGCTCAGCGCCAGAGATTGGTCTGTGAGTGAGCTCCGCAGAGGTGCCCCACGTCAGGTCGCCGGCATCGACATCGGCACCAACTCGATCCACCTGCTGATCGCCAGCGTCGATCCCGAGCTGCGCAGCTTCTCGGTGGTGCTCACTGAAAAATCAACCACCCGATTGGGGGAGCGCGATCCGGTCAGCGGAGATCTCTCCCCGGAAGCGATTGAGCGAGCTTTCACGACCCTGCGCCATTGCCGTGAGTTGGCGGCCAGCCATGGTGTGGCCCCTGGTGATGTCGTCACGGCCGCCACCAGCGCGGTTCGTGAAGCCCCCAATGGCCGGGAGTTTCTGCAATCGATTCAGGAACAACTGGGCTTGGCGGTCGATCTCGTCAGCGGCCCGGAAGAAGCGCGATTGATCTACCTGGGCGTCCTCTCCGGGATGTCCTTTGGGGACCAGCCCCACGTGATCATCGACATCGGCGGGGGCTCCACCGAGTTGGTGCTGGCGGACGGCTCCGACTCCCACGCCTTGACCAGCACCCGCATTGGTGCGGTCCGCCTGCAGCGGGACTTCGTCCAGGACGATCCGATCCCGGCCAAGCGCGTCACCTTCCTGCGGGCCTTCATCCAGGGGGCGCTCGAGCCCGCTGTGCTGAAACTGCGGCAAGGACTCAAGCGCCTGGGCAAGCAGCCGGTTTTGGTGGCCACCAGTGGAACGGCGATGGCCATTGCCGCGATGGCTGCCGCGGACGAGGCCCGTCCGCCCCTGCGGATGCAGGGCTACCGGGTCTCGCGGCACAAACTGGATGAGATTGTCGATCGCCTCTTGGCGATGACGCCTGCGGAGCGCAAGGCCCACCCTGCCTTGAATGAACGCCGCGCCGAGATCATCGTGCCCGGTGCGCTGATCCTGCAGACGGCGATGGGGATGATCGGCGCCGAGGAGTTGGTGATCAGTGAACGGGCGCTGCGTGAGGGGCTGATTGTCGATTGGATGCTGCGCAACGATTTGATCGTTGATCGCTTCGCCTTTCAAAGCAGCATTCGTCAGCGCACGGTTCTGCACCAAGCCCAGCGCTATGGGGTGGACGTCCCCCGGGCTGAACGGGTGGCGGCTCTGGCGCTGCGTCTCTACGACCAAAGCCAGGGCCTCCTGCACCAGGACGATGGTCAGGGTCGTCAGTTGCTCTGGGCCGCGGCGATGCTGCACAGCTGCGGCCAGCACATCAATGTCGGTGCGTATCACAAACACACCTGGTATCTCGTCCGCCACGGCGATCTGCTGGGCTACTCCGACAGCGAGCATTTGATGGTGGCGGCGATTGCCCGTTACCACCGCCGTTCCCTTCCGAAAAAGCGTCACGAGTCCTGGCAGCTGATCGAAGGACGGGATCAGCGCCGCACCGTCTCATCGATGGCGTTGCTGCTGCGCTTGGCCGTGGCGATGGACCGTCGTCCCCAGAAGGTGATTGCCGATTGTGTGCTCAAGGCCCATGGCGAGAACGGCATTGCGATTCAACTGATGCCCCTCACCGCTGAGGTGGACCTCAACTTGGAGCGTTGGAGCCTGCAGTCCTGCCAGCACTACGTGGAGGAAGCGGTTGGGCTGAGCTTGAGCGTCAGCTGATCGAGGTGTACTGGCGACAAAAAAGCCGACCGCAGAACACTGCAGCCGGCTGAGGGACTCAATCAAGTGGGCGATACTGGATTCGAACCAGTGACCCCTTCCGTGTGAAGGAAGTGCGCTACCGCTGTGCTAATCGCCCGCGTGCGCTCATCGTTCGCGCCAGCTGAGCTTAGATCATGGTCGGCCCGCCAGGCCTACTCGGCTCCGCCGCGGAACAGGTGGTTGTGGCTCGCTGAATAGAGCTTGGAGCGGGCCTCGCCCGGGGCCGCCAGCGCTGGACTCACCACATAGAGCGTCGTGCGAATCAGCTCCCGTTCGCGGCTCACCCGGTCGATGTCCTTGAGGGGGACAACGTTGATCCATTCATCCGGCCAGCTGACTCGATAGCCAATCGCTACAGGGGTCTCGGGTGGGTAGTGCAACAGCAGCTCCCGCTGCACCTCCTCCACGTGCCTGGCACTCAGGTAGAGGCAGAGGGAGGCCTTCAGGGAGGCCAGGCGTTCGAGCGCTTCGCTTTCGGGAACGCCCGTGCGGCCACCGGCGCGGCCAATCACGATCGTTTGCACCAGGCCCGGAATCGTGAGTTCACTCTTCAGGCGGGCGGCGGTGGCCTGATAAGCGCTCAGCCCGGGGACGACTTCCACGTCCACCTCGGCATCCAGCAGGCGGCACAGCTGCTCGTTGAGGGCGCTGTAGAGGCAGGTGTCGCCGTCGTGCAGGCGGACCACCCGTTTGCCTTCCTTGACCCGATCCAGCATCAATCCCATCACCTCTTCCAAGGTCAGGGTGCTGGTGCGAATGCGTTCGCAGCTCTCCGGCGCCATGGCGGCCAGCTGCGGGTTGACCAGGGAATCGGTCCAGATCAAGACCTCGGCCTGCTCAATCGCTCGTGCTGCCCGCAGGGTCAACAAATCAGGGGCACCAGGGCCGGCACCCACGATCCAAACTTTGCCCGTCGCGGCGCTCATGGGGTCACTCCGCTGGGATCGGGAAGGGCACGCTTGCGGCCGTAGAGCCAGTACAGCCCCAAACCGCCGAGGGCGATCAGGGCCAGGCTGATGACCTGCGCCATCCGCAGGCCTCCGGCGCAGTAGGGCGGTGTCCCCATCAGGCAGAGCGGATCGATCCGCAGCCCTTCAATCCAGAGCCGTCCGCAGCTGTAGCTCATTAGGTAAACGCAGCTCAGGGCCCCTGCAGGAAGCTTGATTTGCCCCTCGATCCCCCTGCGAAACAGCCAGAGCAACAGCAGCAGCACCCCCAGGTTCCAGATCGACTCGTAGAGGAACGTGGGGTGGAAGGTGGATTGATCGAGGAATTCAACCGGCCTGTTCGAAAACGGGATGGTCAATTTCCAGGGCAGGTCGGTCGGAAGGCCAAACGCCTCGGAATTAAAGAAGTTCCCCCAGCGGCCGATCGCCTGTCCCAGGGCGACGGAGGGCAAGAGGACATCCAGGAGATTCCAGAAGGCGATCTTGCGCCAACGGCTGTAAAGGATCACAGCCAAGGTTCCTCCGATCAGGGCTCCGTGGATGGCGATGCCACCACGCCAAATCGCCAGGGCATCCAGCCAATTGAAGCGGTACTGACGCCACTCAAAGCTGACGTAGTAGATCCGCGCACCGACCACGGCCGCCAGCACCAGCAGCGGCAGGAGATCGGCAATGAGCGTTGAATCGATCCCCCGTTCTTTGCCAAGCCGGGTGGCCAGGGCGAGACCGCAGAGCACCGCAATGGCGATTAGCAGTCCATACCAACGCAAAGAAAAAGGCCCCAGCTGAAACAGCAGGGGGCCCGGAGAGGTGAATACAGCGAGGGACATCAAACGCCTTCGGCGGCCTGCACCTTTTCAATCTGCTTCTTCTTCAGAACAAGCATGATCTGGGCCAGAGCCACTGCGGCGAAGAAGGCCAGCAGGCCGTAGATGCGGACAGGGTTTTGGAGAACAACTTCAGCGTCCAGTTGACCGAAACCACCCACGTTGGGGTCGTTGGTCAGGGCAGCACCGGCGGCCACGACATCACCCACCTTGGCGGTGACGGTGGGGCCAGCGGGGATGGTGTCACTGACGCTGTTGCCGTCGGCGGTCTTGATGACCACAACGGAAGCGCCCGCATCGCCAGCGTTGATGGCTTCAACGGTGCCAGCGGCGGAGGCGTTGAACACGCCGTTGTTGCTCTTCTCACCAGTGGGATAGACCTGGCCGCGGCCGCGGTTGCCGCCCACGTGGAGCTGGAACTTGCCGAAATGGATGTTGCTGTCGGCTGCGGGATCGGGCGAGAGGATCGGGAAGACGATCTTCTGGTGATCGTCGCCGGGAAGAGGGCCGACGAGAAGGATGTTGGGGTTCTCTTCGTCCCAGGTGGTGACGTAGACACCCTCGGTTTCTTCCTTGAGTTCGTCAGTCAGACGATCAGCAGGAGCGAGTTTGAAACCGTCGGGAAGCATCACAACGGCACCGACGTTCAGGCCGGTGGCAGAGCCGTCGCCAGCGACCTGCTGAACGCTTGTGTCGTAGGGAATTTCGACTTCAACCTTGAACACCTCATCGGGGAAAACCGCTTGAGGCAGTTCCACTTGGGTGGGCTTTTTCGCCAGGTGGCAGTTGGCGCAGGCCAGTTTGCCGGTGGCTTCCCGCGGATAGTCGTATTGCTGTTGAGCCCAGAAGGGATAGGCCCAGCTGGCTTGAGGAGCAAAGAAGAGGGCGCCGAGAACCAGAACCGAACTCAGCAGCAGGGAGAGGGAGCGACGCATGGGGCGTTGGGGCGAGAGGGGAACGGTTGGGGAGGAGATCAAACCCACCAGGGCTTCTCGCCGGTGCGGAAATCAGTTTCGGTCCACTGGCTCAGGAACACGTTGTCGTTCTCGACGGAGACGTGAGCCAGGGCCAGGGAGAGGGGTGCAGGGCCGCGGACAACCTTGCCGGTGGCGTCGTACTGCGAGCCGTGGCAAGGGCACATAAACTTGTCCGCAGCAGCGTTCCAGGGCACGACGCAACCGAGGTGCGTGCAGATGGCATTGATGCCGTAGCTGCCGATGGCATCGCTGCCTTCGACCACCAGGTAGGTGGGATCGCCCTTCAGGCCTTGGACCAGGTTGCGATCACCCTCACGGTGGGTGCTCAGCCAACCGCTGGCGGTCACTGCGTTGCCCAGCTCATCCTTGGCAGCAGTACCACCGCCGGAGCCAGCGGCCTTGGGGGGGATGAAGTAGTTGGCAACCGGATAAAGGGCGCCCAGTGCAACTCCGGTCACAGAACCGAAGGTCAGCAGATTCATGAACTGCCGGCGACCCATTCCAGGGACATCACTGTTCGAGGCGCTCGCTGGAATTTGGGTCATACGGGGCGGCCGGCTGCCACAACGACGTGGGGGCCATTATGGACCTTGTCGTTCCCGCAACGGGCCCGAATCGCAGGCAGGTGGACGAAGCCTGCAACATGCTGTTGCGCGGTTCGTTGGATTGCCTTCCCGTGACTGAGTCACCTGCCGCTCCCCTGGCGAGCGCGGAGATCCTTGAAACCCTGCGGGCTCGCTGGCAGGCCTCCTACGACCTGCAGCTGACGTCCCGTCGAGGACGCCTCTATCTCCAGGTGATGTGGGCCTACCTGGAGCAGCAATCCTTTCCCCTGGATGCCGAGCAGTACGCCGCCAAATTGGACGAGCTCGTCGCCACCTTGAACGGCTTAGGGGTGGCCGGACAGGTGCGTGAATGGCTGACCACCACGACGGATAAACCCCGTCTGGGGAAGGCCATGACCCTGCCCCTGGAGCTGCCGGAGGGTCGCGCGAGCGAATTTCTGCTCTAGATCAGGCGGGGCGTTGGACCACCCGAGCCAGACCCACCCCCACGAGGTAGAGGGCCGTGATGGCCCCGCTGAGCAGCAGCATCGTGATGGGGTCGGTCGAAGGGGTCAGCACCGCCCCAGCCAGGGCCGAGGCCATCACCACAAATCGCCAGGCCCCGAGCATGGCCTCGGAGCGCACCAGCCCCAGGGCCGCCAGCAGCATTTGCAGGACGGGGAGCTGGAAGGCCAACGCCGTTGCCACCATCAGCAAGAGGACAAAGTCCAAATAGCGCTCGATGGACCAGAGCGGCTCCACCACATCGGCGCCGTAGCTCACGAGGAAGTTCAAGGCGGCGGGCACCAAGGCCCACCAGGCAAAGGCCAGGCCGGCCAGAAACAGCAGCGCTGAGCCGGCGACGGCCGGTGCCACCAGCTTTTGTTCCCTGCGGGTCAGGCCAGGGAGCACAAAGGCCAGGCCCTCATAGAGGACATAGGGAAGGGCCAGGGTGAGTCCGGCGTACCCCGCCACCTTGAGGGACACCAGCAGGAATTCCCCCGGAGCGAGCTGCAGAAAATGAATGCCCTTGGCCGGCACCTCTAGCAGGCGCACCAACGGCCGTACGAACAGCAGGCAGGCGGCGGCGCCGACCACCACCGCCAGCAGGCTGCGCAGAACGCGGCTGCGCAGCTCCTCGAGGTGGCCTACCAGGGTCATTTCCACCTCGGAGGGAAACTCCTCGTTGGCTTCGACGGCTGCCGTCTCGGGCGCTGCCGCAGGAACTTGGATGGGCGGCGGCGGCGCTAATCCAGCGCTGCTCGGTGCGCCGTCCGAACCCGAGCGATCGCCTTGGGACTGGGGTTGATCGCTCATTGCCTTAGAGGCTAAGGGGTTTGCCGCGCAGGAGCGCTTCGGCGCCCTCGGGGTTCGCCCAGAGGACCTCGCCGCCCCGGTGCCGCACGGTCCCTGGACCGGCTCCAGGAATGCGTTGCAGCTGCTCGCAGGGGGTCATCACGACGGCGACTTGTCTGTTGCCGCGGGCACGGCTGAAGTGGGCCGCGAGGCTGGCCGCCGCCTGCAGGTCACTCTCCTCCGCAGGAGCGGCTGAACTTTTCAGTACCACGTGGCTTCCGGGGCACTCCTGGGCGTGAAACCAGAGATCCCCCTTGCGCGCCTGCTGCAGGCTGATCCATTCGTTCTGGCGGTGGTTTCGGCCGATCTGGATCGTCAGTCCCCGCGAGCTGGTCAGGGTCAAGGGGGATGGATCCCCCTGCGGCCGCCGGCGTTCCTTGCGGTTCGTCGGTTGGCGTTGCCAGAGCCGCTCGCTGTCCTCCTCGAGCGCTTTGAGCTGCTGAAGCCCGCTTCGCGGGTCCCGGTCGCATTCCAGCTGGATCAACTCCAGAAAGGTCAGGCTGTCCTCCAGCTGATCAATCTGCTGTTGGTGCTGCGCCAGCCTGGGGGTGATGGAGGCGACGGAGCGCCGCAGGCGCCTGGCTTTTTTGTAGAGCTTTTGGGCCTCGTTGATCGTCTCTCGGCTGGGGTTGGCTTGGCAGAGCAGGGTGTCGGCCTGCTCCTGGAGGCCATCGCTGCTTTCGACTTGATCGAGGAGCGACCGTTGGTGCTGCTGTTGCTGGCGCTCACGCTCGAGGGCCCGCTCGAGGCGCTGCTTGAGGCTCTGCTGACGCTGGCTGAAGGTTCGGGCCTGCAGGCGGTTCTGGTGATAGGCCGCCAGTTCGGCATTCAGGCTGGTGGCTGAGCCGCCGGTTGCCCAGCAGCAGTACCCCCCGCCCTCCTCCAGGCGGAAGCCAAAGCGTTCCTCCTCCAGCGCCTCAAGCCACTGCTGCCAGCGCTCCCAGAGATGCTGCCAGCTCGTGTCGCTCAGCTCCTGGACGGGTTGGCTGAGCAGGTCATCACCGAGCCCAGCCACCAGTTGCCGCGCCAGGGCTGGGCTGATGCCTTGGTAGGCACTGGGCAGTGCGCGTTTCAGGGGAAGGGGCAGCAGCTGCAGTTCCCCCTTCCAGTGCTCGAAGCGCTCCGTCCGGCTGGGACCACGACCGCCCATGGGTGGCGGCGGTAGGTAGACGTCGCCGGTGCTGATCGGGCGCAGGCGCGATTGGCTCTCGCGCACCTGCCGGGCCACGGCCACGACCCTGCGGTCCTGATCCAGCAGGAACAGGTTGCTGTGGCGGCCCATCAATTCCAGGACCAGGCTCCGTTGGGCTGGCTCGGAGGGCCTTGGAGCGAAGTCCAGCTCCACCACGCGCTCCCATCCCTCTTGCCGTAGGCCGGTCAGGGCGAGTCCGCTGAGTCCGTGCTGCAGCTGTTGGGCGAGGGTGCTGCCATCCCCCTGTTTGGGGGGCGCCGGGATTTCCAGCAGCCGGGGGGCTTCAGCGAGCCAGCTCAGCTCTAGCCAGAGCCGCCGCTCGAAGGTGCGGAACCCCAAATGAATGGTCTGCCCATCGGCCTGCTGCGCCTTCTCAAAGCGACTCGGGACGAGCTGGGGCCTGAGTTCCGCGAGCACGGCGCGCAGGCTGGTGAGATCCATGGCCTGGAGGGGCTGGGCGGCCATGGTCTGCGCGGGTTCGCGGCGGAGGCACTCTTACTCTGCAGGGCCACGGTTGAGTCCCCATGGCGGAAGCGCCCTCCTCCAGCGGCAGGTTGTTCCTGATCACGGGCCCCAGTGGAGTGGGCAAGGGGACCCTGGTGAGCGCGCTGTTGGAGCGGCACCCCGACATCTGGCTCTCGATTTCAGCGACGACCCGCGCTCCTCGCAGCGGTGAAGTCGATGGGCAGAGCTACTTCTTTCTGCCGCGATCCGACTTCGACGCGAAGGTGGCTCAGGGCGGCTTGCTCGAGTGGGCCGAATTCGCCGGCAACTGCTACGGCACACCGCGCGGACCGGTGGAGGCGCAGCTTCAAGCGGGGCGTCCGGTTCTGCTGGAGATCGAGCTGGAGGGGGCTCGTCAGGTGCGCCGCAGCTTCCCCAGCGGCTTTCAGATCTTTATCGAGCCCCCTTCCTTTGAGGAGCTCGAGCGACGGATCCGCGGTCGGGGCACCGATAGCGAGGAGGCCATCAGCAAGCGCTTGGAGCGGGCCAAGGTGGAATTGCAGGCTGCCTCGGAATTTGACGCGGTGATCGTCAACGGCGATTTGGCGGAGGCTCTGCAGCAGTTGGAGCAGTTGATGGGACTGCGCTGAAGTCCCAATCGGTTTCCAATAAAAAAGGCCCCCACTGGGGGCCTTTTCTGTGGCGTCTGCCGATCACATCGGGTGGAAGAGGAGATCGGGATAGAAGCGGTTGAATTCGATCAGGATGCCGGCGGTGACGGTGAACCAGATCGCGGCGAAGACCGGAGCGGTGGTCAGAAACTTTTTCATCGGAAAAGACGTTGAAAGAGTGGAGGTAACCCGCCGCGATCAGCGAGGGGAAACGGTGATCTTGTCGTCGGATTCGGTCAGCTTGCCGCCGCTCAATTCAGAGAAAGCTGCGATGGGCCAGGTGGCAGCGGCCAGGGTGCTCTTGAAGGCCAGAGACAGGTCAATCTGGATTTCCTTCATGGCGGCATCCTTGCTACCGCGGATCGCCATCAGGTAGTTGCGACCGGCCCAGCCGATGCAACCAGCGATGTAGAGGAAGGCGATGCCGGGGATGATGAAGTCGCCAGCGTGGCTGAGGCGACCGTCCACGATGAGGTGGGGAAGGCCATCAGCGCCGCAGGAGGCCTGGCTGTACATCTCGAAGCGCGCCTTCGCCTGGGGGGTGGAGGCGGCGGCGGCACGGGATTGGAAGCGTGCGCTTTCAGCGCAGGGGGTCAGTCCTGCGACATCAGCTTTCGCCACGGGGGCGAAGCCGAAAATCAGCAGGGCAGAAATGAGAACAGCAAAAAGGCGGCGCATCGTCAGGTCCAGCTGCTGCACGGCAGGATGTCACTTCCGAACAGTAAGAGAGTCCTCCAGACCTCATGCCCACGTTGCTGGCGCTCGAAACAAGTTGTGACGAGTCAGCAGCGGCTGTTGTGCGCGATCAAACGGTCTTGGCCAGTGCCATCGCGACCCAGATCGAAGAGCACGCCCGCTGGGGTGGCGTCGTTCCAGAAATTGCCTCCAGACGCCATGTGGAAGCGCTGCCGCACCTGATTGAGCAGGTGATGGCCCAAAGCGGGGTGGGCTACGCCGAGCTGGATGCCATTGCGGCCACAGCCGCCCCTGGGTTGGTCGGTGCGCTGCTGGTGGGATCCGTGACCGGCAGGAGCTTGGCCCGTTTGCATGGCAAACCCTTTGTCGGTGTTCATCACCTGGAGGGCCACCTCTGTTCGGTGCACTTGGGGGATCCGTTGCCCTCCGGTCCCTATTTGGTCTTGCTGGTCAGTGGCGGGCACACCGAAATGATTCGCGTGGACGGGCCTGGCTCCTACAGCCGCTTGGCCCGGAGCCGCGATGACGCGGCTGGCGAGGCCTTTGACAAGGTGGCCCGGCTGCTCGGGCTGGGCTATCCGGGCGGTCCGGCTGTTCAGGCCGTTGCCGCCAGCGGCGATCCCAAGCGTTTTCCCTTACCGAAGGGACGGGTGTCCCTGCCGGAGGGGGGCTTTCACCCCTACGACTTCAGCTTCAGCGGTTTGAAAACGGCGGTTCTGCGCCTGGTGAATCAGCTCCGGGCGGAGGAGGCAGGCGGCGGAGAACCCTTCCCCTTGGCCGATGTGGCGGCCAGCTTTGAGCAGGTGGTGGCGGATGTTTTGGTGGAGCGCACAACCCGCTGTGCCCGCGACCAAGGCTTGAAGACCATCGTCATGGTGGGTGGCGTGGCGGCGAACCGTCGCTTGCGGGACCGTTTGCAGGAGCGCTGCCAAGCCCTGCAACTGGACTGGCGGGTGGCGCCTCTGGCCTATTGCACCGACAACGCCGCGATGATTGGCGTGGCCGCTGAACAGCGCTTCATGGCTGGCGGCCAGAGCTCGATCCGCTTGGCCGTGACCCCCCGCCTGGCCCTTGAGGAGGTCCCGGTTCTCTACGAACCCCAGCCACCCTTCTGAGGCCCGTAGGGTGGTCGGACTTCGCGAGCAGAGGTAATGGCCACTGCAGACCCCGCTCCTACCCCGGATCAAGTGGTTGAAGCGGCTCCTGAAGAGCTGAACCAGTGGAAGCGAGGCTTTACGCCCCAGGCTGAGATCTGGAACGGCCGGATGGCGATGGTTGGCCTCTCAGTGGGTTTGAGCGTCCTCTTGATCGCCCGCCTCGCCGGAAAGGTTTGAGCCTTCGGCGCTAAGTCGAGTCCTTGCCGCGTAGGGCCTGGGCGAGCTCGTTGGCCTTGAGGCTTTGGGCCAGGGCCGCCTCGCCCGCGACACGACCCTCTTCGACCAGAGCGATGAGCGATTGGTTGGCGGTCTGCATGCCGTCAAAACCGCTGCGGGACATGATCGACTCGATCTCCTCGAGTTCACCGCGCTCGATGTAGTCCTTGCAGGCGTCGGTGTTGATCAAGATGTCGTGAAAGGCGGCCCGTTTGCCGTCGCTGGTTTTGATGAGCCCCTGGGCGATGACCCCCAGCAGGCTCTCGGCCAGGGACCGGCGGAGGCTGGGCTGGTCCTGGGGCGGGACCATCCCGAGCACCCGCTCCACGGTTTTCACCTCTGAGTTGGTGTGGAGGGTGGCGAACACCAGGTGACCGGTTTGCGAGGCCTCCAGGGCAGTGGTGAGGGTCTCTCCGTCGCGCAGTTCACCGATCAAGATCACGTCGGGGTCTTCCCGAAGGGCGGCCCTCAGGGCGTTGTGGAAGTGCTTGGTGTGGGGCCCCACCTCGCGGTGCCGAATCAAGGACTGCTGGCTGCTGTGGACGAATTCGACCGGGTCCTCAATCCTGAGGATGTGGCAGGCCCGGTTGCGATTGATCCAGTCGATCATCGCGGCGAGGGTGGTGGTTTTCCCTGATCCGGTGGGGCCTGTGATCAGCACGAGGCCCTTGGGTTTGGAGGCGAGCTCCTGCAGCACGGCGGGGAGCTTGAGCTCCTCCAGGGTTGCGATGGTCTGGGGGATCAACCGGAGCACCATGGCGGGCCCCCGCAGGGACTCCAGCAGGTTGATGCGCACCCTGACAAAGGGGAAGGCGTGGGAGCCGTCGAACTCCTTGTCCCGCTGGAAGGCATCCACCTGGGCAGGGCTCAGCATTTCCCGAAGCCAGGCCTGGAAGCCAGCGGCTTCGGTGACGGGCCAACCGGTGCGCAGCATCTCGCCGCGGTCGCGGTAGCGGGGTTCTTCGCCGACTCCGAGATGGACATCGGAGAACCCCTGCTCGGCGGCGAGCTTGACGATGCCCTGGAGCGAACTGGGTTGGCGGCCTTGCAGGGAACCATCCAGCTCTTGCGCTTGCGGGATGGGAGTGGTTTTGGGGGCGTGTCCCTGGTTTGGAAACAGCCCGATCGGGAAGGGCGAACTGTTGCTCACTGCCCCGCAGCCTCGCTGCCGCCACTGTTGCGGCAAAGCGAAGGGTGGGCCGCTTTTCTGCCCGCCATCTTTAGGATCCAAATGACTGCCCGCAGCCCCTCGAGTGAGCGCTCCCCACAACGTCTGCATCGTGTTGGGCACACGTCCGGAGGCGATCAAGCTCGCTCCGGTCATCCAGGCGTTCCAGCAGTCCGATGACTTCAACACCCGGGTGGTGCTCACCGGCCAACACCGGGAGATGGTGACCCAGGTGATGGACCTGTTTGATCTGCAGGCCGATCACGACTTGGCCTTGATGGCCCCCAAGCAGACCCTGACCCACATCACCTGTGCCGCGCTGCAGGGATTGAAGGCGGAGTTTGAGCAGTTCCCCCCCGATTTGGTCTTGGTGCAGGGGGACACGACAACGGCCTTTGCCTCAGCGTTGGCGGCGTTCTATGAGCAGATCCCCGTCGGTCATGTGGAGGCGGGACTGCGCACCGACAACATCTTTGATCCCTACCCAGAGGAGGCCAACCGCCGTCTGATCTCCCAGGTCGCCCTGCTGCACTTCGCCCCGACCCACGTGTCGGCCCGCAACTTGGCTGCCTCTGGCGTGGTCGGTCAGACCATCACGACCGGCAACACCGTCATCGACGCCCTGCTGTTGATGGCGAAAAAGGCTCTGCCCTTTGAGCTGCCGGGTTTGGACTTTGAGAAGCAGCGCGTGATCCTGGCGACAGTGCATCGCCGCGAGAACTGGGGCGAGCGGCTAAAGGAGATCGGCAAGGGCTTCTTGGCTGTGCTGGAGCGCTACCCCGATACGGCCTTGCTCCTGCCCTTGCATCGCAATCCCACCGTGCGGGAACCCCTGCAGGCGTTGCTGGGTGATCATCCGCGGGCATTCCTGACGGAGCCCCTGGATTACGCCCGCCTGGTGGCCGCGATGCGTGGCTCGACGCTGCTGCTGACTGATTCAGGCGGTCTTCAGGAGGAGGCTCCGGCCCTGGGTAAGCCGGTCCTGGTGCTCCGGCGCACCACCGAGCGGCCCGAGGCCGTGGACGCCGGCACCGCCAAGTTGATTGGCACGGACTCCGCCGACATCCTGCGGGAGGCCTCCCTGTTGCTGGACAACGCGGAGGCCTACGAGGAGATGGCGCGGGCCCACAACCCGTTTGGGGATGGCCAGGCCAGCACGCGCATCCTGGATGCCTGCCGCAGTTTCCTCAACGAGCGCCGCCACGCGGCGGCCGAGTGAGTTAGTTCGAGTCGCTCTTGCGCTTCGCCCAGGGGGGGAGGTCGATGAAGACCCGCGTCCCGGCCTGGAGGCCATCAAGGATTTGGGTGTTGCGGCCGCTGGTGGCCCCCAGGGTGACGGCTTGGAACTTCGGCTGGTTGCCGGGGCCCACCAGCAGGACACCGGGCTTACCGCGTTCGGTGACGACCGCCACGGTGGGCACCAGGGTGCGCGGGGGGAGATCGCCGGTGTTGAAGTCGATGTCGGCCGTCATGCCAATGCGCAATTCAGGCGCCGGCTCCACGAACTTCAGGGTGACCTCAAAGGAGGTGACGTTGTTGAGCTTGGCCGCCCGCGGTGCGATCTGACGCACCTGGGCTTTGAAGCGGCGATCGGGGAAGGCGTCGACCCGCACCGAGCCGGTTTGTCTGAGCTTGATCCGACCGATGTCGCTCTCGGGAACCTTGGCCACCGCTTCGAGCCCTTGGGCGAGCTCGACGATGGAGGAACTGCTCGCGCCGGCGGAGGCTGACGCCGAGGTGGTCGGGGTCACGTAGGCCCCGGGGTCGGCGAACCGTGCGGTGATGATCCCGGCGAAGGGGGCACGAACGATCAATTCACTGCGCTCCATCTCGCGCTGCTCGAGCCGTTGCTGGGCGGCATCCACGGCGGCACGGTCCACCAAATAGGTGGCCTTCGCACTGTTGTAGTTGTCCTGGCTGATGGCGCCGTTGCGGACGAGGTTCTCCCGGCGTTGGAGCTCGCTCTGGCTGCGGGCCAGTTGCGCTTTGGCCGATTGCAGTTGGGCGGAGAGCTCCTCCAGCCGGTCCGTCAGGTCACCACCATCCATCAAGGCCAGGGCCTGACCCGCCTGAACGCTGTCGCCCTCCTCGACGTAGAGGGTTTTGAGGACCCCCTGGCGTTTGGGGCTGACGTTGACGAGCCGGAAGGCCTCTAGTTCACCGCTGGCGGTGACGAGCCCCGGCAGCGATCCCTCTTGGGCGACTGCGGTGTAGGTGCTCAGGCTGCGGGCCTGCTTGGCGCTGCGGCTGAGGTTCAGGGCGGTTGCGCCGCCGGCAATCGCGACGGTCCCGGCCAGGGCTGCTGCCCAGAAGCGGCGCCGAGCCAGCCAGGGGCGATCTGTGGCGAGGCGTTTGAGGCTCAAGGTGTTGCATTGCAGCCAGGTGACAACAGGTTGTTTGCGACGGGGTTGTTGGAGCATCGCGCTGACCTGTGGGGCTCCTGGTGTCTCACCAGTCTTCCTGTCAGCGGGGAACTGGCGGGGGTTCGGTCAGGGACGGATCACCGTCATGGGGGGCAAACCGTAGATTCCATCGATGCTTAAAGCCGGAATCGTGGGGCTGCCCAATGTGGGCAAGTCGACTCTCTTCAACGCCTTGGTGGCCAACGCCCAGGCTGAAGCTGCCAACTACCCCTTCTGCACCATTGAGCCGAACTCCGGTGTGGTCGCGGTTCCGGATCCCAGGCTGCAGCAGCTCTCGGATCTGAGCAGCAGCAAGGAGCTGATTCCTACGCGGGTGGAGTTTGTCGATATCGCCGGCCTGGTGAAGGGCGCCAGCCAAGGGGAAGGTCTGGGGAACAAGTTCCTGGCGAATATTCGTGAGGTGGACGCCATCGTCCACGTCGTGCGTTGCTTTGAGAACGACGACGTCATCCACGTCAGTGGCTCCGTCGGTCCGGCCCGCGATGCCGAGGTGATCAACCTGGAGCTCGGTCTGGCGGATCTCTCCCAGGTGGAGAAGCGCCGGGAGCGTCTGAAGAAGCAGGTGCGCACCAGTAAGGAAGCCCAGGTGGAAGACGAGGCCCTTGAGCGCATCCAGGCGGTGCTCGAGCAGGGTGGTGCCGCCCGCAGCATCAGCCTCACGGAAGAAGAGGCCGCGATGATCAAACCCTTGGGTTTGCTGACGGCAAAGCCGATCATCTACGCCACCAATGTCAGCGAAGACGACCTCTCCAGCGGCAATGCCTACTGCGAGGAAGTGGCCGTGCTCGCCGAGAAAGAGGGCGCTGGAACTGTGCGGATTTCTGCGCAGGTGGAGGCCGAACTGATCGAGCTGCCGGAAGAGGATCGCGCGGAATTCCTGGAGGGATTAGGCGTTGAAGAAGGTGGCCTGCAAAGCCTGATTCGTGCCACCTACAGCCTGCTGGGCTTGCGCACCTATTTCACGACCGGTGAGAAGGAAACCCGGGCTTGGACGATCAAGGCCGGCATGACCGCTCCCCAGGCCGCCGGTGTGATCCACACGGACTTCGAACGCGGCTTCATTCGCGCGCAAACCATTGGCTACAAGCAGCTGCTTGAAGCCGGTTCCCTGGCAGAAGCGCGCAACAAAGGATGGCTGCGCGCTGAAGGTAAGGAGTACGTTGTTGAAGAGGGTGATGTGATGGAGTTCCTCTTCAATGTATAGAAAATTGTCTGCGTCTGATGCGGTTGCATGGGCTTTGACCTTGGTTACGAGCTGTTGAGAGCTCAGTTCTCGGCAAGAACGGCTTGAATGATCAAGCTTAGTAGCAATTAAGGCACCCAGTACATACAGGCATATTGGACCATCGAGGATTATTTTTGCACCACTCACGCAGCGTCTGATCATGCACCCGCACATCCCTATTATTTGTTTTTGATGTTAGAGCGGTAACGGCAGTATTGGTTTTCGTTGTTTCTTTGCCAGGACCTGCATTGGTATTGAAGCGCCACTTGATATCAGCGGAGAAGCGTGACTTGAAGGCACTGTCATAAGAGAGGTTGGTGCCAACCGTTAGTCCGTTATTGATGGCATAAGCGAGGCGACCCAAGACGCCAGAGCCATCGGCATCGCAGCTGTCACCGTTTTGGTAGTAGTAACCAATAGATGCTCTCAAGGCTTTCGTGAGGTTGTAGCCAGCATCCAAGCCATAGGTGTCAAGCGAGCCGCCTTGATAGACGGTGTTGAGTTGGGCGTTGGTGGTGCCAGTGGGAATGAGCGCATAAGCATTGAATGCCCACTTATCGCTCACCGCTTCTGCATTGACGGCAGCCTGCTGGAAGAAGGCGGTGCGTGAGGCATAGACAGGGATGCCTGTGTCTGCAGGACCCGTGCTCATCGGTCGGGTGTCATAGCCCGCATTCAGTCCATACATCCAACTGCGGTCGCCATTCAGCCAGCGATAGCCCAGGCGCGATGAGGTGGAGATGGTGGTGCCAGCAACGGTGGTGTTGATGATGCTGCTGCTGTTACCCCAGTCTGAGAAGTTGGCATTTGCCAGGACATCAGCAAAGAAGACGCTGTTGCTGCCGACCAACAGGGGAAGGAAGCCGCCCAGACCTGCTTGGTTGGGGGTGCCAGCGGCTTGGGTTTGAGCCTGGATGCCGACTTGCGGTTTGACGATGTCCTTGAGCTGAATGCTCATCACGCCAAGGTCACTAGCCGTGCCTTGAGCCGCCTGAGCAGGCTTGGCGCTAACTCCAGGCAGCGAGGCGATGGAGAGAGCTGCTGTGCCGAGTGCTGCCAGCGATAAACGAAGGGACTGCCGCATCACAGACACGCTCAACTGCTGGCAGTAGTTTTGCCAGAACAAGCCCCATTGCCACTGTGATTAGAGCAGTTGACTGGACGGCACCAGGATGAAGGCAGACGAGACTCCCTAGACGATTCCTGCTTCTTCCCCGATTCCAATGAATGGAGCATTGGCGGCTTCCCCTGTGCTCTGGATTAGTGCCGCCCAGCGGAAGTCCAGGCAGTGGTGAGTGTGAGCTGAATCTGGGTAGACAAGATGCTTTGTCTACTGGTTCGACGGCTTGAAAAGTCTACTAAAAGTCTACTGCCGCTTTTCGGCTGAGATCTATTGCTATGACTGGAAGGTATGGAGTTCCTCTTCAATGTATAGAAAACGTGCCGCAGCCGACGTTTGTCCTGGGGCGACTTCTATTCCGTGCCTTGACGAGGCTGTCGTCAGGTTGCGTTGATGGCAATGGTTCCAGGTATTGGAGGCTGGTTTATTGGCTTATTGGTGTGACTGAAGAAATAAAAAGCCCCTGCTTTTGCAGGAGCTTTGGGGACTTTTAGGGTTCAATCAAGCTCCGCAATCCAGGCAGTACCAAGAGCATACAGGCGGCGACCCGGGGATGCATACGTATACACTACAAGTGTCAGGCTGGACGCAGCCCGGGAGGGGTCCAGAATCGTGCACCCGCACATCCCTATTGCTTGGCGTTGATGTTAGGGCTGTAACGGCGGTATTGGTTTTCCGTGTTTCTTTGCCAGGACCGCCGTTTGTATTGAAGCGCCACTTGATGTCAGCTGAGAAGCGTGACTTGAAGGTACTGTCATACGAGAGGTTGGTGCCAACCGTTAGTCCGTTGTTGATGGCATAATCGAGGCGACCCAAGACGCCAGAGCCATCGGCATTGCCGCAGTCACCGTTTTGGTAGTAGTACCCAACAGAGGCTCTTAGGGCTGGCGTCAGGTTGTAACCCGCATCCAAGCCGTAGGTGTCCAGTGCGCCGCCTTGATAGACGGTGTTGAGGACCTGCTCGGTGTCACCCGTTGGAATAAGCGCATAAGCATTGAATGCCCACTGGTCGCTTACCGCTTCTGCATTGACGGCAGCCTGCTGGAAGAAAGCGGTGCGTGAGGCATAAACAGTGATGCCTGTGTCCGCAGGACCTGTGCTCATCGGTCGGGTGTCATAACCCGCATTCACTCCATACATCCAACTGCGGTCACCGTTCAGCCAGCGATAGCCCAGGCGTGATGAGGTGGAAATGGTGGTGCCAGCAACGGTGGTGTTGATGATGCTGCTGGAGTTATTGATGTCAGCGAAGTTGGCATTCGCCAGCAGATCAGCAAAGAAGACGCTGTTGCTGCCGACCACCAAGGGAAGGAAGCCACCCAAACCTGCTTGGTTGGGTGTGCCAGCGGCTTGGGTTTGAGCCTGAACACCAACCCGAGGCTTGACGACGTCCTTGAGGCTGATGCTCATCACGCCCAGGTCACTGGCTGACCCTTGAGCCACTTGAGCAGGTTTGGCGCTGACCGCAGGCAGTGAAGCGAGCGAGAGAGCTGCTGTGCCCAGTGCCGCCAGCGATAGCCGAAGGGACTGCTGCATCACTCACAAGCACAATTGCAGCGAGGTTCGCCGCTACAAGCCCAATTGCAACTGGGCTTAGAGCAGTTGACTGGGTGGCATCAGGATGAAGGCAGACGAGACTCCCTAGACGATTCCTGCGGCGTCACCGATTCCAATGAACTGGAGCATTGGCGGCGTCCCCTGTGCTCTGGATTAGTGCAGCCCTGCGGAAGTCCAGGCAGTGGTGAGTGTGAGCTGAATCTGGGTAGACAAGATGCTTTATCTACTGGTTTGACGGCTTGAAAAGTCTACTGCCGCTTTTCGGCTGAGACCCATTGCTATGACTAAAAGGTATGGAGTTCCTCTTCAACGTGTAAGCATCCAGTCATGCCAAGGGGTTTGACGGTCTACTCAAAAGTTTTGTCTACCGTTCAAAGGCTCTGAATCTTTACGCCGCGCGTCAGTCCATGTGGTGGTCTTAGGTAGGCACTTCATCCACTTGGTGAGTTGGTTCAGCGTGCAAAGCCTCTAGATGTTTCCAGCGGACTTCACATAAGGCGTGGGAACGGCATTCGCTACCACCATCGAGCAGACGCTGACAGTTGTATCACTGGCTACATGACTGGGCGACATGCCGGGTCCAGGTCGCCCTCGCGAGCCAAGAATAATTATCACTAGACGCTTCAGATCGTCTGTGGCACAGGGACTCTGCAAAAAAATTGCGAGATTAAGCGCTCCGGCTACAGCTAAGTCGAAATCAATCCGGCTATGGCTATGCCGAAAGCACGAATTGGGCCGGTATGGGTAGTGGCCTAGGCTGTCTAGGGGGTGGGACTGACTGGCTGGTGAAATGAAACTGCTATTCAGCGTGAGGAAATAAAGCTTCGTCTTCTGTTTTCTGCAGCTGCAGCTTCCGCCGTCGCTTTTGCGGCACCTGTCTGCGCTCAAGAAGCAACGAGCGACAACACTTCAGGCGCATACGTAACTGTCGGTGTTGGTGGCACATGGGCGGGCGATCCTGCTGTTACCTATAAAGACAGCGGAACTATTTCTGGAATTAATTGGTCCGAGGACTTCAATGTCACCACTGGTTTAGGTGGTGGTGTTGGCCTAGTAGCCGGTGTTGGCTACGACTTCGGCAACAGCCTGCGTGCTGAGTTGACTTATGAGCTTGGCCGCTACGCGATTGGTTCCTCCACGGGCAGCGGTACCGTCACAATCGATGGCACCTCCTACACAGGCGTCGGAAGCCTGAGTACCTCTGGCACGCTCAGCACCAATAGTGTTCTGGTGTCTGGCTACTACGACATCCAAACCAAGACTAAGTTCACTCCTTACGTGGGTGGTGGCATTGGTTACACCAATGTTTCCATTCCCGACCAGACCTTCTCGGCAACTGGCACAGCTCTCGGCTACACCGGAACGATTGGCGACCTGCAGACCCAGGGCGGCAGCGCAGGTGCATTTGGTTACCAGGCCAAGTTGGGTGTCTCCTACGAAGCGGCTGCACAGGCTGACTTGTTTGCTGAAGTCCTGTACACCGGAAACAGCTCTGTGACCATCAACAACATCGGGATTGGTTCACTGAATAACTTCGGCGTTCGTGGTGGCTTCCGTTATCGCTTCGGCAAGTGATCTGATCTCCGATTTCTTCACGCCAAACCAATCAGGGCCGCCCGAAAGGGCGGTTTTTTTATTGCTACCTAAAACGTGTTATTCCAACAGATCCGCTTCACTTCATCCCAGCGACACACCAGAATGCCTTCCAGCGCCCGTCTACGCCCTTGATGGGCGTCTCTACCCACTTCTTACCCTCCAGTTCACACGTGAACCGGTTTGTCATTGGGATGGGTACGGAGAAGGAACCACCGTCCTTGAGCATCAGGTAAATCTGCTCTGTAGAACCGGTGTCAACCCTTCCACGACTCACGGGAAGGGTCGTGTCGCCTTCATCAACTGCGTGCGCCACCACCATCTCGTTGTGTGCTGCGGCGCTAAGTGGCGTCACAATCACGCCAATAAGCAGCGGTAGAAAATGACGCATCAACCTGTCTTGCTTCCGTTCAACTCTATCTAGAGCACCAAGCAAGCAGTTCATACGTATTACTTTGACAGTAGACAAGGCAGCGGGCAAGCCGACTCAGGCGCCAAATAAGTCTACTAACAGTCCACGGCTGCTTCTCGGCAGAGATCCGTTGCTATGACTGGAAGGTATTGAGTTCCTCTTTAATGTGTAATCATCCAGCCATGCCAAGAGGTTTGGCTATCGACTGGGTTGCTTGTTTGCCATTTCCCGCAACGTAATGTTCAGGTTTATAGTGTCTGGTGCGGGTTGCCAGGTCGTGCGTAGTCGGGAAGGCTCTCACACCGACTTCCTCTACCAATTTGCCCAAAGCCTGACACGATGTGTCTCGTAAGCATCGTTCGATGCAGCACTTTGGTGCGATGAGTGGAATCGGCTCCTGCCTTGTTTAGACAATCCTGTTCAGGCATTCCTTAAGAGCGCTAGTGAGTTTGGATTGAATGGAGTCTTGCTCGAACTCCCATGCATTAAAAATGTCCTAGACCGTGCCTAGTCATCGTGACAGCACAAGAAAAAGATGCGAGTAAGTACCTTCTATCTAAGCTTTGTTGTTACTTCATTCCGGTAATTCACCAGAACGTCTTCCAGCGTTTGTCAAAGCCATTGGAGGGCTTCTCAACCGTTTATTGCCCTCCACTCAGATTTAACCGGTTTGCTACTGGAATAGATGTTTAGCAGGAGCCGCCGTTCATAATCATCAGATAAATATGCTTGGTAAAATCTTTATCAAGCCTTCCTTGTCTCACTGGAAGGATTGTCTTGGCTTGTTAATTGCTCGCGCCAGATTGGTTGGAGATTGGCAATTCACTTCGTGAAACAAACAATATACAATGCCAACTGAACAGCCTCCAATCGGCAGAATAAAGAGGCCGGTATTTTTAGGGACTCTTGATTTATTGCAGAATCTAGCGTAAAATGCCGCAAAGGTTATGGTTATTGGCGCTCACTCATTCTTTATGTGTTACTTCAGTAAATCACTTAATGGGCATAAATGTATGTGGAAAGAGCTATCTGATCGGGTTTCGAATAGAGTAGAGTAGGTGTCCTTATCCTTCTGCTTGGAAACTATATAGTCCGCCAACAGTACTGGCCTCAACAGGTCTGGGATCGGAGGGAAGACCCCGTGAGCAAACCGGTTAAGGGAATCAAGATTATTCGCGTCTGGTTTAGAGAAGGCTTTTGATCGTAAATTAGGAATAACTAAAGTGTCACCATGTTGCAGACGTGCGCTGTGCACATGACTACAGTACAAGGTTTCTCCATTTGCATTTACTACTCTGTAGATACCGTCATCGCTTGGTAGTTCTTCATAAAAATGTCCCGCTCTGAATTGAGATTCAAAGCGTGATGACTTAGGTGATTTAAATCGAGCAGCCGTCTCAGGAGCTGTATTAAAGAAAGAAGTAGTGGTGGAGGATGGAGTTAAAGGGCAAATCAGTGCAAGTAAAGTATCAGGTGAATCATGATGACCGCAGAGATAAAACCCTTGAAGATCAAGAAAATGCCTTAGCCTTACAGTCAATTTTAAACCAGGTATAAAGGGTTCTTTCTCTTCAATGCCTAAATATGACTTCAATAAAGGCATGCTTTTCTTTAGGATTGACCTGGGTATCTCAATATTTGAGAACTGCTGAGCCAGTTGATTCACATATGGTCTATCAACATGGAGCAACTTCTCGGTTGATATCGCACGTCGATTTTCATCTTTATTGAAACCTGAATTAGACTCAAATCCGAAATCTTTCGAGTCTTCAATGCATTGTCCAAGCGAAGTGAATATTTTAAGGCAATCGCTGCTGTGAATAAGTCTGGGCAGCACAAGCGCCGGAGGGCTTGTTGATATTAGAGCCGGATTATGAGTACTTGAAAAGGGATTGTTGACTGAAGTATGATTTAGGCCAGATCCAAGTATGCATCCTGAAATATCGGACAAATCATTCTCATCATTAACAAAATAGTACCGGCTTCTTACGCTTTCCGGCAGGTTCGATGCAAGCCCACGAGTAATGTATCGACGAAATACATACTCGGCAAACCCTTCAAAGCTGCCGCTTTTCCTGCATGCCGTTGTAACTTGTAATTTCGAATAGCTGAATCCATGATCTTGCAACCTCTTGATAAGAGACCCATGTTGAGGTATTGCTGGGTTTAGTTCAACCTGCAGCGTGTTGACATAGTTCAAGGTCCTTGAATCGAAAAGTGACTGGCAAACATCTTCTTCGATCCCATCTACGTCAACCTTGATATGAATTGGAGACTTGGGATGCTCATCACGAACTTTCTGCACAATAGATGATAGTGAAATACAATAAATAGATCTTCTTTTCCTTTCTTGATCTGAAGGGTTAAGTAAGTAATTTTGATTGCGACCAACCTGGTGGCAGCTCGAGCCCGGCTCGTCGCTTGTAAGGTATAGGTTTGAAATGCAATTTTCAAATTCTGTCGATATGGCTAGAGGCAAGGCTTCTACAACCTCGTCGATACCATTGATTTCGATATTCTTGATTAGCTCATTGTAGCTTTTAATTTCTGGCTCGACTGCTATTACTTTCTTGACATGAAAGAGAGCGGCTGGGACGGTATAAATTCCGATGTTAGCGCCTACATCTATTAAGATTGAATCTTTTTCTAGAGTCTGTAGCCACTGAATTGTAGTGGGTTCTTTTGTGTGAAATGATGTGGCTCTCCAGCGAATGAACTCAGAAGTCGCCGCCACCTTGAATGCCCCATAAGGAGGGCATTCAACAATGATGTGCTCCTGGGTGTTCATTTGGGTGTTGGACTCTTATTGCTTATCCTACTGCATTTCCCCTTGCCGCTGGTTTTCAGGTGTTTACTTGCTTTTTCTGCAGCTGACCCTTTGCCTGCATGTTTTAACTTGGTGTGACGAATTGTGAACGTCTCTTGGTTTGGGTCTTCGGCGTTGTGTGCCAGATGTCGTCGATTTGTTTCTTGCTTTATTCATGCTTTGCGATCGTTCCCCCCAGCCTCATTGTCTTGGCTCTTTTTAGTTTTCTTGGGGAGTGGTTTTGCTGTCGCTTGGTTTTTTCTTTGTTTGGGCTTCGCGACTATCAAAAAAAGATGTTTGTAATGCTTTAGGGGGCTGTGCAAATTCTTTGCCTCCTCTCTGGTTGGCTACGTTTTTACTGCTTTCTGTCAGGTCGACGTCATCCCACCTGCTTTCTCTATTGCGTACTCTGTCTTGTGAACTCTTTTCGTCTCTTCAGAGGCTTGAATAAGCAAAAGCATTTTGTACCTTTTTAATACTTGGGTCCGCTGATAGGCTGTGCAAGTCCAGATGTTATGTGAGAGGTGTTCAGCTGTGTTGGACGACATTCTTGCCTGCTCGTATGCCGCCTGTACGGCCTGTGGAATGTCTGCTTATGATTTTAGGCTGAGATCCATTCCCACGCGTTAATGGTTGTCAAGATATTCGTCAGTGTCTATTCGAGTCGCTAGCGAATCAGGTTCATTCCAAGGAAGCCCCGGCCCAGTCCGGAGCTGCGCTCGTTCAGATACGTCAGGGCGATCTCGAAATCCATGAGGCCGGCTTCCTCGATGGTTTCGCGGCTGAGTTTGCCTTCGCTCTGGGCGGCGTAATTGGCGTAGATCTCCTCTTTGCTTGCCCCCAGGAAGCTCACGACTTCCTGGATCACAAAGTTCGCCCACTCGCTTTTCTCTTGTGCGCTCACGGCGGGGCCTGGCATGGAGGGGCGATCGGACGGTGGCACCAGTTTGGGCTGTTCAGCGCTGGCCGAGGAGTTCCTCCCAGCTCAGCCCATCGTTCTGGATGGTTCGAGCGGGAATGCAGAAGGTGCGCTCCGGCCATTCCTGCCAAAGGGATCGAGCCGGCAGGGGCTCGAGGTCTGGAGTGACGACCACGGGGATAGGTGGCTTCCATTCAGGCCGAGAGGGCATCTGCTGACCCCGTCAGCCTGCCCGGAATCACTGGACTCCGCTGCACCCCAGACCACGGTCGGCTGTGCTTGTAGCGACATTGGCTTGGTTGGAAAATCACAAATGACGCTGAACTTTCTATATAACTATTTGGAAAAGCCACCTTAAGTCAAAGAATATCTCTTCCTCTACCTGTATCGTGGTCTCAAGATCTCATTCTTTCCCTTGAGTCGCACAGCTTTCTCTGCGAGCAATCTATTTCACTGGATTTTTCTGCCAATTCTATTGTCCATCCTTGTGATGGATGACGCACTCTTGTCTCTTGGAGCTCGTACCGTGACCGGCGGAGACGGGCTTCTAAATATGTATTTCTTGGAAAATAACTTTAAATCTTATGGCTCTCTTTTTAGAGAATACTTCTCTCCTGACTTCTTCTGGCCTTATCGAAATGTTTTTGCATATTCGGATCATTTGTTGATTCCTGGCATGATTTATTCTGTATTGAGGTTGGCGCTTGGTAATGCGCATGCTTTTTCACTTTTGTTGCTCATTGTACTTGTTTTTAACTATCTTTCTTTAAGATGGTCTCTATGCCGCTTGTCGTCATCTTCTAATCCTTTTCTCCTGACCGTTGTTACGTGTTCCTGTGTTTTTTCGCCAGTCGCCATAAACGACGGACTAAGCCATATTCAGCTATTACCCCTATTTTTCGTTGGTCCTTTAATTCTTAGTGTTGCATCCTTTTTTGCGGGTGAGGCCGGGGAATGGAGTAAGGCCGTTGTTCTGGCCTTGATCTTCTTGACTTTGCAGTTATTTATTGGTATTTACGTGTATGTGTTTACAGCCTATGTATTGGTCTTGGCATTGATGGTTGAGTTGGTACTTGCAGTATTTTCTGGAAACTTCCTCGGGCGAACCCATGTCTCGCCTCTAGCATGTTGGGTGAAAAATAGCTGGCCTCGCTTTTTGGTGGCTAGCTTAAATCATCTGAAAAAAACAAGGAATCTCGTATTGCTATTGATGGGCCTTCTTGTCGCGGCAGGCTGCTTCCATATCCCTTATCTCAGGACGATCTCTGATTTTGGAGATCGTGGACATCTGGACCCTTCTCAAATGCCTAAGCCTCTTTCGCTGATTAATGGTGTAGATACAATGATGGTGCCGTCGCCAATCGACTGGCATTTCTTTTGGGGAGAGCGTCCTGTAGTTGATGGTTGGGAGCAAAGTCTTTTCCCGGGCTACTTATTTATCGCTCTATTCATTGCTTCTATTGGCGTTGCTGTTTGGTCTATTTCTCTTTCTAGATCATCATCTTCTTTTGAGATGTTTTTTGGCTCCGATGGCTCTAGGAAGGTTTTCTTTAAGTGGTTCTTATTGGCTATTCTTTGTTGGCTGGGTGTTGTTCAGGTCGCTAATCTACCCACCCTCTATTCCTTTGTCGTGCATTTGATACCTGGGGCGAAAGCCCTCAGAGTCCCAAGTCGGGTGCTTCCAGTGGTGATTTATTTCACCGCTCCTTTTTTGGTTCTCTCTTTGTCTCGTATTCGTTTTGCCTTTAACAGTGGTCTGCGGAATCTGGTTGGGGGAGTGTCAGTTATTGCTGCTCTATGCTTCTCGGAGCGTTCAGGATTTGGGGGTTTTGACTATTCGTCTTGGTATAAGGCTCTTAGCTCGATTTCTGTAGAGTTGAGGAATAAGAAGTGTAGTCATTTCTTTGTTTCAGCGCTTTATGACTCAGTGGGTAGGCCTCTTCATGTTGTCGAAAGGCATTTATTGGGAATGCATGCGCAGCAGTTTTCGGGGGTAAAAACTGTAAATGGATACTCGGGTTTTATTGTTCAAGATGGTTATCCGTACGAGTTTGAAGGTGATGATGGTGTAAAGGCTCTTGGCTGGGCTCTTTTTCAATCCAAATCTGACAACGTGCGCAACAAGACTGGCGAAGATGTCTATGTGCCATGTGACGTTCGCGTGACAAGTCTGGCCAATCCGCTTGCCTTTGATGTTCGCATTGTTTCGCCTCGGATGTTACGATATCCTAAAGCTGTTTATCGAAAAAATGGCATAATATTGATGCGTGGTAATAAAAATGAGCTCTTCGTGGGTTTTGATTCGCCGGAGAGGTTCCCGGTATTCTGGCCTGTCGCCGCTGGGCGCGATGGAGGTCCAGAGCTCGTTGATATTGACGGCTACCGCCCGTCTAATGTCTATAAGCGTGGTTCTAAATTGTATATAGTTGATACTCCCATGCCTGGCAGGGGAAAGGTCGGATCTTTTTGCAGAGTCGTAGATCTCGATCAGAGGCGTCTGTCTTCCGTTATGTGGTCTGGCTATAGAAATAGTCCGGATCCTTCGGTTGTATGCGGCGATTGAACTCGTGAGCAATAGTATGCTTGCATTTGAAGGCAAATCCTTTGGCCTTTGAGCAGCTGCAGCAGTTTTTGGCGCGGGTTCAGGCTGAGCCCGCCCTGCGGCAAGCCGTGGAAGAGGCCATCACGGCCGACGACGTCGCCCGCTTGGCCCAGGAGCTCGGCTTTGAAGTGTCCAGAAGTGAGATTCTGCGCTTTTCGGGGCGCACCGCGTCCGGTGTGACGGTGACACGGATTGATCACCCTGGTGAATATCCCGGGCGCTACGTCTAGCGCTCAGTCCTCCAGCCGCGGTCGTTGTTGCCGGTTGCGTTTGACATCGCCGCGGAACTTTTTCCCCTCTAGGCGTTTCCGGGTGGAGGCTTTCGAGGGCTTCGTGGCGCGCCGGGGCTTGGGGTCTGGTTCGAGGCCGTCCCGCAGCGCCTCAGCCATTTTCTCAAGGGCTAGGCAGCGGTTTTTGTATTGCGAACGGTGCTCGGATGCACGGATCCGAAGCACGCTTGAGCCCCTCAATTGTGTGAGGCGCGATTGCAGCCGTTGTTTCTGAAAGGGACCAAGAACCGTGCAGGCTGCGATGTCCAAACTGAGCTCGACAGCCGTTTCCAACTTGTTGACGTTTTGACCACCTGGTCCTGCACTGCGACTGAATGACCACTGCAAATCCGCCGCTGGAATCACCAGTCTCGGATGAACAACGAGGTCAAGGTTTGGCGCCATGGCGAAGGACGTGATCAGTCCTCGTCGAGCCAGGCCCGAAAGGTCATGGCCCGCAGGTGCTGGATTTGACGCAGGCGCCGTACGCGATCAATCACGAAGTACGCCAAGCCAATGGCGAGGGCTGCACGAATGAAATACCAGCTCAAGGCCCACAGGAACACTCGGGCGAGGCTGAGGAAGGCAAACACCCCCAGCAGAAGCCAGAGCAAGGAGAGAAGCAGTCGAATCAGTGCGCTGTTGCGTCGCGTCATTGTTCCTGTGTTTTCGCCATCTTCCTCCGTAGGGTTTTTAGCAGAGTTCATTGGAGTGAATGCCCTCTAAGCCGCGCAATCGCATTGGTGAGGTGTATGGCCAACTCACCGTTGTGCGCGCGTCCGAGAAACGCTCCAAGTCTGGGAATGCCTTCTGGTGGTGCCGCTGCAGCTGCGGCAAAGAGCGGGAGGTCCCAAGCGACAAGCTCTCCCACAACCTGGAGCGCAAAAAGCCCACGGTGCAGGCCTGTGCGGACTGTTCCCGTGAGCTCCAGGTGGAGGCGGTCTGCGCAAAGAACGACCGGGAAGAGCGGCAGCGCCGGCGTGAAGCCCTGGCGAATCGGGAGTCCCTCAAGGGGCGGGTTCCCGAGAGCTGGCTGGCCTTGCCCCTCACCGATGCCCACGCCCGGGAACAGGGACAGGTGTTGTTTTTCCGCGGCACCCGGTGCCTCAGGCATCACCTGGCGCCCTATCGCATCAATGGCGGCTGCCTGGCCTGCGCCGGCCAGCGGCCCTCGGCCACTATTCAGTGAGTTCCCGCTGGTCCGCCCGCCAGCGCCGCTCGAGGGAGGCGCGAACCTGCTCGGTGCTGGGTTCTGCGAGTTGCCGCCGAAACGGCCGTGTCAACCGCCAAAACTTGACCCCTGCGGCCAGGGCGAAAACGGCCCAGGGAACCAGCAGCCAAAGCTGATGCATCAGGGGCATGGGGCATCCGTCAGCATCAGTCTCGCGGAGAGAGACCGGATTCGGTGGACGAGGAGCTGCGGTTTGTGCTGACCCTGCTGCTGCTCGCGATCCTTCCGGTGGCGTTGCTCTTCTGGGCTTGGTTGCGGCTCCTGCCTTCCAAATCGAAGTAGCTGTTCCAGAATGACGCCAGCTCCAGGTTTGCCATGACGGCTCAGCCCACCCCTGAAACCACCGGCGACGACCGTCAATCCCACGATTTCGACAGTCAGAAGGAGCTGCACAAGCAGATCCGCAACGACCCTGACTACGACGACTGGGAGTACGGCACCGAGCCCCTGCCCCATGAGGCCTGGGTTGCGAAGAACAAGGCCTAGGTCGGCCGCCGCTTTGATCGGCGCTGAACAGGACCGACCAACAGCAGACTGAGGCCGCAGGTGAGGGCCGTGGCCAGCCACAGGCTGACGCCATGGCCATGGCGATCCAGCAGAATCCCGGCCAGCAGGGGTGCGGCAAAGGCGCTGAGGGCAAAGCATTGGGAGAACAGGGCCATGGCCAAGCCGCCATGGCCCTTGGGACTGAGCTCAATGACTGCCTCCGTTGCCGTCGGCAAAAACGCGGCCTCCCCGAGGGCGACCACCGCCAGGGCGATCACGACCAGCGCAATGCCGTGTTGGCTGAAGGCTGAGGCCGCTAGCAGCAGGGTCCCGCCGCTGAAGCAGACCAAGCTCAGTCCCAGTCCCACCCCCACTGGCCGCAGGGCTAGTGCCCGTCCCACGGGCCATTGGATCAAGACCAACAGGCCAAGTTGCAGGCCGATCAGCAGGGCGCTCCAACTTTCAGGTTGCCCTGCTCGGTTCAGTCCGCCGCGCACCAAGTCCAAGGGCAGGGCGCTCTGCATCAAGGCGGGCATCGAGGTGGCGACAACCGAAATGGCCAACATGGGCACCAGGGCTGGCAGCCATTGGCGCAAGGGACGTTGTCCCTCTGCGCTGTCGCTGGCTTTCGCAGCCCTGGGAAGAGGTTTGAGCAGCAGTAGAGCCGCCAGGGCGATCACCGCCGCGATATCAATCCAGTAGACGCCTCGCAACAGCCCCGCGGCCGCCAGCAGGGACCCCGACAGCGTCCCGGTGGCCACGCCGAGAGCATCGGTGCTGCGCACGAGGGCATAGCCCTTGGCCGACGGCAAGGGATAGGCGCATTGCGGCACGGCGAGTTCTACGGCCGGCCAGTAGAGACCGCCGGCCATGCCGATGCAAAGCTGGCCGGCGACGTAGCCCGCCATGGTGCTGGCCTGCAGCAGGAAGCCATCTCCAGCGAACCCGCAGGCCGCCGCGAGCAGCACAGGCGTTCCGCAGCTGCGGCCTTGGTCGAGCAGGGCCCCGCTGATGAAGCGTCCGATCGTTCCAGCCAGGGCGGCGAGGGCTAGCCCCAGGCCAATCGAGGCGGCGCTGAACTCCTGTTGGTGAAACACCATCGGAGTGAGGTACAAAATCCCCCCGGCGCCAAAACTGGCCACCAGGCGAACAGTGGCCAGTTCCCGCAATGCCGGGGGAAACTGGTGCCACCAGCTCCAGCATGTTGCCTGCATCCGTGGTTGAGCCAACCCGCTTGCGTCGCCGCCGTGCACTGTGCAGCAGTCTGCTGGCCGGAGTTCTCTCCTTCGGATCGCTGCTGGCTCCGCCCTTGCGGGCCGCCGAAGAACTGGACATCCGCCTCGATGGACTGGATCTCCCCGTGAACCTCGCCGAGCTCGAACGCTGGAGCCGTGATCCCGAGGCCCGCTCCGGTGAGCTCCGGGTCTGGCTCAGCCTCTTGGATTCCCAAAGCCAAGCGCAGTTGCATCAACTGCTGAACACCTCGTTGGTGCAGCAGCGCAGCTTTACCCAGCAGATGATGCGCAGCTGGGCCGGTCAGCGCGTCGCCGAAGAGTTGGGCGTCCTGCTCAGCACGGAGAACGGCAACGCGGGCCCCCTGGTGCTCAGCACCTTGAACGCCTTGCTGAAAGAGCAGCAGCAGGTGACTGTCCTGGAGTTGATGCGGGCGCTTCCGGTCCGGCAGCTCACGATCAACCTCGACGGCCTTCAGCAGCTGGCCCAGGGCTGGCAGCAGCAGTTGTTCGAGCAGAAGGTGGCCCTGCAGGCGCTGCAAACCCTGCCGCTCCCTCAGGGCACACCGCTGTTGCCCCTCTCCGACGGGGTCTTGCTGGAGCAGCAGGGCTCGGCGGCTGATCGGGCACCGCAACGCTGGCGTCTGCCGGTCTCCCATCGCGAGGAGGACCTGGCGCTCGAGCTCTGGCCTGTGCCTGGGGCGACCACCTGGGTGCTCTTGATGCCCGGATTGGGGGGCAGCACCGATCAGCTGCGCTGGTTGGCCCAGGCTCTGCATGAGCGGCAGTGGCCCGTGGTCTTGCTGGACCACCCCGGCAGCAATGAGCTCGCGGTGCGTGAGCTCGTCCAGGGCCGCCGCCTGCCCCCCGGTGCAGAGACCCTTCCTGGGCGCGTCCGGGACCTGCAGGCCGTGGTGGCTGCGGCCCACTCGGGTGGGTTGCCCGGTCTTGGGCGGCGGGTGGTGCTGATGGGCCATTCCCTGGCCGGGCTGACGAGCCTGTTGGCGGCTGGTTTGCGTCCGGAGCCCGGCCTGCAGCGCCGTTGCAAGAGATCGCTGGCGGACCTGCCGCTGATCAACCTTTCGCGCCTGCTGCAGTGCCAACTTCCCGAGGTGCCCCTACCGGCGGTGCAACCGCTGGCCCAGCCGATCGCGGGTGTGGTCACCCTCAACGGGTTTGGCAGCTTGCTCTGGCCCTATCGCGGTCTGCGGGGGCTGCAGGCGCCTGTGTTGATGCTGGGCGGGAGTCTGGATCTGATCACGCCCCCCCTCAGCGAACAGCTGCGCTTATTTCTGCCTGATCCCAATCCCCGCAGCCGTTTGGTGCTGCTCGAGGGAGCCAGCCACTTCTCCCCCGTGCGCATGCAGTCGAGCAGTGAGGCGCCCCTGTTCAAGTTCGGCGAGGAATGGGTGGGTGTGGATCCCACGCGGGTGCAGAACTTGATCTTGAGCTTGAGTAGTGAGTTCCTTTGGGGCTTGGAGCAAGGCGGAGTGAAACGGGACCTTCCGCCCCAGCGCCGGGACCTGGGTGGGGTAAGCGCCTACGTGCTCGATCACGAGCTGGCCAAGCTCTGGGAGAGCCGGATCGAGGTCAGAACTTCACGCGTGGATCCAGCAGGGCCACCAGCAGATCCACCAGCACGCTGACCGCCACCACGAGGCTGGCCACCACCACGACAATTCCCTGGACGACCGGGTAGTTCCGTTGGCTGATGGCTTCTTGGAGCCGGTAGGCCACCCCTGGCCAGGAGTAGGTCACCTCGATCAACAGGGCGCCACCGATCAGAGACGCCACGGTGATGCCGGCAATGGTCAGCACCGGCAGCAGGGCATTGGGCAGGGCATGGCGAAGCACCACCCGGCTTTCGCTGAGGCCGCGGCTGCGGGCCGCCTCCACGTAGTCGGAATCCAAGGCCCGCCGCAGATTCAGGCGCAGGGCGTTGGCAAAGATGCCGCTGAGCAGGATCCCCAGGGTGCTGGCCGGCAGGACGAGATGCCGGATCGCGCCCCAAAACTGTTGGCCGTTGCCCCGCAGCAGGCTGTCGAGGAGGTAGAAACCGCTGCCATCCGGCGGGATCAACGTGGCGGGGAATCGCCCGCCGACCGGGAGCCAGCCCAGCCAGACCGCGAACACCAGCTGCACCATCATCGCGGCCCAAAACGGGGGCATGGCATAGGTGCCGATGCCATAGAGCCTGGCGGAGAGGTCGAGCTTGCCCTCCGGCCGGGCGATGCCGCTGAAGCCCACGGCAAGCCCGACCACCGCCGCGATCAGCAGCGCCGTGAGACCGAGCTCCAGGCTTGCGGGAAGGCTGCGGGCGATCACGGCGGTGACGGGTTCCTGGTTGGTCAGGGACGTCCCGAGTTGGCCGTGCAGCAGGTCGTTGAGGTACTGGCCGTACTGCACCGGCAGGCTCTGGTCGAGCCCCAGTTGCTGCCGCAGGGCCTCCCGGGCGGCCTGCGGAGCCCGGGGACCGAGCAGGGCGTCGATGGGATCGCCGGGGGCAACCCGCAGCAGCAGGAACACCAGGCTGGCGATCAGCCAGAGCATCACGGGCACGAGGGCCAGGCGGCTCAGCAGGTAGCCCCAGAGGTGATAGCGGCGGCTCATGGCTGGACCAGCTCCAACGCCTGCAGGATCACCCGGCCGGACCCATCAAATTGGGGGGCGCTCAGGTTCCGTTGTCCCCAGGCGCGGGCATTGACCTGCCAGAGGGGGACAAACGAGGCGCCCTTGGCGGCCATCCGCTGGACCGTGAGCAGGCTGCCTTGGCGGGCCGCTCCCGTGCGACTCTCACTGACCTGAAGCTGCCCTTGCAGGCCGGGCGCCGTCCAGAAGCTGCCCGAGTCCACGCTGCTGCCCGCCAGGCAATGGTCGCCCGTGCTCCTGCGGCAGCCCAGCAGCGGAGCCAGGTAAGTGTCGGGGTCGGGGTAATCCCCAATCCAGTCGTAAACGATCATCGGGAAGACGCCTTGGGCCAGCTGCCGGTAGGCGCTCGTGGATTCCACCCCGGTGATCTCCAGCCGCACACAGTCCCCCAGGTCGCGGCGCAGCTGGGCCTGCCAGGTGAGGGCAAAGAGGCGATCGGAGGCGTGGTTCGATCGGAAGGTCAGCGGCAGCGTCAGCCGCTTCCCGTTGCAGAAGCCGGCCTGCTTATAGAGCGCCCGAGCGGCCTTGGGGTCATAGGCCGGCCAGCTCGGGGGGCTGGAGCCCGCTAGGGGTGGGGGCACAAGGGAGCGCAAGGGTTCACTGAGGCCAAAGCTCACCCGCTGGCTAATCAGCCGGCGATCCAGGCTCAGGGCCACCGCCTGCCGCACGTCCCTGCTGTTAAACGGGCTGCGTTGGCTGTTGAGGGCCATCAGGGCGATCTCGATCGCCGGACCAGCTCCGCTGACCAGCTCCCTGCGGGCCACGCGGGCATCGAGGGCCTGCTGTTGGTCGCTCTCGAGCCCACTCGAGATCAAGACGTCCACCTCTCCGCTGACCAGGGAGCCGAACAAGGCGGTGGAGTTGCTCAGGGTGATCAGGTGGATCCCGGCGTTCTTCGCGGGCGTCCCCCAGTAGTCCGCGAAGGGCAGCAACTGCTGTTTGCGCGGGCTGTAGCTCACCAAGCGGTAGGGACCGGTCCCGACAAAACGCCCCGTCAATGAGCGTTCGCTGTAGTCCCGGTAGGCGGTAGGTGAAACCGGGGTGAAGGTGATCGAACTGAGCAGCGCCGCTAGGGCGCGGTAGGGACGCGTCAGGCGCAGCTCAATCGTGTACGGCCCGACGCTGCGCACCGACGCGATGCGGTCGTCCAGCAAGTAGCTCAGTTTTCCGAGCCGGCGGAAGCGATTGAGGTTGAACACCATCGCTTCGGCATCGAAGCGGGTTCCGTCGTGGAAGCGCACCCCTTGGCGCAGGGGGATGCGAGCGCTCAGGCCGTCGGCGCTGAATTGCGGCAGTGCCGTCGCCAGCCTGGGTTGGAGTTGCCCTTGCCGATCGGCGGCGTACAGGGGATCGCCAACGGCGCTGAGGAGTTGCGTTCCGGCCAGCAGATAGACATCGACCGGATCGACGGAATCGAGGCTGCTCTTGTTGGCCACCACCAGCTGACCGACGGGGTGGGGGGGCTGGCAGCCCATCAACAGCTGCAGGGCCGGCAACAGGGCCAAAAGGCCGGCAGCAGCGGGGAGGCGAGTGATGGGGCGCTTGGTTTCAGCCGCCCCATTCAAGCCCCAAGACTTCAATTTGCGGGGGTTGTGGCTTGGTGTCCCTCGAGCTGTTGCAGGGAAATTTCAAAGACGGGGCAGCCGTGGCGGGCGAGGGGCCAGCGCCGCACCCAGCAGCGGTTGTGGCTGTCATCAATGCCAACCACTTGGTAGGTGTGCGAATCGCTCACGAGGGTGACGCAATCGCCTTGATGGAAGGGGCTAACTGAGGTCATGGCCAACGGAGGGGTGAGGCCGAAGCGCAAACCAGCTGACCCGCCCAGGGTTCCGCGTCGTCTGCGCTCAAGACGTTCGCTGAGCTACACAACGGCGGTTGGGTCAGGGGAACGGCGCCAACCGATCTCCCGACTCTGGCCCAGGTGCCCCTGGGGCTGCCACTAGAGCGTGGGCAGGCAGGCCGCGACGGCCTTCACCTCGGGCAGTGCCTTGATCGCCGCCAGGGCCTGGGCGAAGTGCTGCTGTTTCACCTCATGGGTGATCACCACGATTTCGGCGTCGGCCGCATCCCCGGTGGTTTCGAACTGGACGATCGAGCGAATCGAGACGCCCTGGTCGCCAAAGCAGCTGCCAATGCGGCCGATCACCCCGGCTTCATCACCGGTCTGCAGGCGCACGTAGTGCCGTTGCAGGGTCTCTCCGGCATCCACCAGGGCGCAGTTGCGCCAGCGGTTGGCAGCCAAGAGGGGGTCCAGTCCGCCGTTGTTTCCGGTTGCCGCGCGGATGCCGGCGATGTTCAAGATGTCCGCGACCACGGCCGATGCGGTGGGGCCGGACCCCGCGCCTGGGCCGTAGAACATCACCCGACCGACGGGGTCGCCTTCCACCAGGATCGCGTTGTTGACGCCATGGACGCCGGCGAGGGGGTGATCCTTCGGCAGCAGGGTGGGGCTCACCCTCACATCCAGCTGGACGGTGCCATCGCTGGCGGTGCCAAGGTTCTTGGCTTGGGCGACGAGTTTCACCACATAGCCCAGTTGCTCGGCGTAGTTCACATCACAGCCATCCAGGCGATCGATGCCTTCGGTTGGAATCGCCGCCCGCTCGATCGGTCCGCCGTAGGCCAGGCCCGAGAGGATGGCGATCTTGTCGGCGGCATCGCCACCGCCCACATCGGCGGCCGGATCGGCCTCGGCGTAACCAAGACGTTGGGCGTCGGCCAGCACCTCGGCGTAGGCCGCGCCCTCATCGGCCATCCGGCTGAGGATGTAGTTGGTGGTGCCGTTGATGATCCCGCTCACCCGCTGGATCCGGTTGCCCCCCAGGGACTGCTTCAGGGGTTCGATGATCGGGATCCCACCGCCCACGGCGGCTTCGATCAGCACGTAGACGCCTTTCTCGGCGGCGGCGGCCGCAATTTCTTCGCCGTGGCGCGCGATCACAGCCTTGTTGGCGGTGACGACGGGCTTTCCAGCCGCAATTGCCGCCAGGATCAGACTGCGGGCGGGCTCCAGGCCACCCATGACCTCAACGACGATGTCGACCGCGGGGTCCTGGACGACCGCTTCGGGGTCGGTGCAGAGGATCTCGCTGGGGAGCTCGATGGGCCGTGGGCGGTTCAGATCCCTGACGGCCACGCGTTTGAGCGCCAGATCTCCCACGAGTGGGTGGCGACCGTCAGGGGTCTGCAGGATTTCCGCAACGCCTGCTCCCACAGTGCCGAGCCCGAGCAAGCCGATGCCGATGGTCATCCTGTCGCCGATCCGAAAGGAGTGATCCTAGAAATCGACCTTCCGGGTTTACGCCGCGGGGGTCAGGGCGCTGGCCTGGGCCTGCATCATCTTGAAGATGTTCAAGAAGCCGTTGGCCCGTGAGGGGGTCAGGCTGGCCTGCAGACCTGTTTCACTCAAGAAGGCCGGGTCAATCCCGGCCATGGCGTTCGGATCGAGGCCCTCGGTTCCTTCGATCAGCAGGGCCAGCAGGCCTTTGGTGATGGCGGCATCGGAATCGCCCTGCCAATGGAGCTTGCCGTCCACGAGTTGTCCAACGACGTACACCTGGGACACGCAACCTTTGACCTTGAAGACGTCGTTGCGGAATTCCTCCGGGAGGGGCTCCAACTTTTTGGCGAGCCAGAGCACGTATTCGTAGCGCCGCTTCGGATCGGCGGTGCCTTTGAGGCGGTCAACGATTTGATCGAGCTTCTGGCTGCCGGTGGCCATTAACGGTTGCGTCGCGTGCGCTGAAGTCCCAGCAGCATGGCAGTTGCACCGAAGGTACTGAGCCAGAGCAGGGGGCGCCGTTGGGGACCGGTGCTGATTTGATCGAGCTGCACTTCGCCGGCCTGGACGGGAATCTCCAGGTAGTCCCGGTGGCCCGGGCCGCCATCGACCTGCAGTTCCCATGCGCCTTGGCTGCCTGGCGGGAGGGCGAAGCTGAGACGACCTGCGGCATCGGTTCGCCCAAGCTCACGCTGGCTGCCGTCCGGGCCAATCAGTCGCACCAGAGCATCGGTGGTGGGCTCACCTGTCGAGAACTGGCTTTGGAGCACCAGGTTGGCGTTGAGGCTCTCGAGTCGGTTGATGCTCGTCTCAATCCCGTGGGCCCTGGCCGAGGGGGCTGAGATCAGTAGAGGAGTGACGAGGCAAAACAGAACGGTTCTGCGCATTGGCGTTCAGGGCCTTTGCTGACGACTTAAGCGGACCAGTTGCTGTCTGTCTGGGTCTGTCCGGCTTGAACCATGTGGACCATCGAGCTCACCATCATCGAGAGAGCGCTCGTGCTGATCTGGCTGCGGGGCTCGTCAGCGGAGGACGGACGGCCTGCGTTGTTCGAGGAAAAGACTGCGTCGTTGCCTGCGCGATCCACCGTTGCCGCCGTGAACTGACCTGATCCTGTCAAATTTGATGCGCCGCTGTGCCTGCGCTTCAAGGTTGTTCAAGAGGTTGCACTCCATCACGCCAATGGACGCCCTGCTCATCCAGCCAGCCAGGGAAGGGCACATCCCAGGGGTCGGCGGGGAGTTGCTCCACGAGGCAGCCCCGCGCAACGACCGCTAGGGCGGGCACCTGGTTCCAGGGGCTCTGTTGCCGGAGGCGGTCGAACCAGCCGCCGCCATAGCCCAGGCGGATCCCCGCTCGATCGAAAGCTAGGGCGGGGGCCAAGAGAAGGCCGAACTGCTTGGCTTCGAGGGTGCTGGCGGCGTTGGTGGGGGCGGGGATGCCGGTGTCGTCCTTGGCGGTGGGATCGCCGGGGCTCCAGCGGCGATAGCCCAACTCCCCCCCCGCGATGCAGGGCAAGGCGATCCGGTCTGCCAGGGGAGGAAGCTCGGCGAGGCCCCGCAGATCGACTTCTCCGGGCAGCGGCCAGTAGAGCCCCAGGGCCGTGCCCTCCGGCAGAAGGCCGGGGAGCTGCTGCATGGCCTGCCGTTGCAGGCTTGGGGCAGTGCTGGGGTGGAGCGCCATTCGCCGCTGCTTCAACGTTCGGCGCAGGTCAGCTTTGGACCCATCCATCAGCGTTGGAACCAGCCGGTCAGGGCGACCGCCAGGGCATCGGCGGCGTCATCGGGTCGCGGCGGGGTGTCGAGGTTGAGCTCGCGCATCACCGCATCGAGCACGTCGTCCTTGTCGGCATGGCCATGGCCAGCCAGGGCCAACTTGATTTGCATCGGTGGGAACTCCACCACGGGGACGCCGAAGCGGGCCAGGGTCATCATCAGGACCCCCCGGGCTTGGACCACGGAGATGGTGGTGCTGGAGCGGTAGAAGAAGAATTTCTCGACGGCCGCTAGCTGCGGCTTCCAGGTGCGGATCAGCACCCGCAGGTCCTTGGCGATTTCGACCATCCGATCGCCATCGCTACGGCCGGGGTCCGTGCGGATGATCCCGCAATCAAGCATGGTTTGGGCCCCACCGGGGCCCTCCTCGACATCAATCACGCCGTAGCCCACACGAGCCAGACCGGGATCGATGCCGAGGATCCGCAAGGGCCTCAGGCGGCGAGGGCCAGTTCGAAGGCGGCCTTGTCGCTGCTTTCGGGGCGCTCGAAGACCTTGCAGAAGACCTTGACGACCCGATCGCCGGAGTCGATCTGCTCCAGGGGATCCTTGCGCAGGCGGTGACGCAGGCAGCAGGCGGCCACGCGGGCCACATCGTCTTCAGTGACCTCGGTGCGGCCTTCGAAGGCGGCCAGGGCCCGGGCAGCCCGGTTGGTCACGATGTCGCCCCGCAGGCCGTCCACATCCAGCTCGCCGCAGATCGCGGAGATACGAACCCGCAGGTCGTCATCGATCTGGACGTGGGGCAGACGGTTCTGGGCTTCCACCACCCGGGCCTGCAGGCCGTCTTGGGTGCCTTGGACGGCGTTGTTGAAGCCGTCGGGATCGTTGTCAAAGGCGGTGCGCTGGTCCACGACCTGCACCCGCAGTTCGGGGTCGCGGACGGTCCGCACTTCGACGCTCATGCCGAAACGGTCGAGCAGCTGGGGACGAAGTTCGCCTTCTTCCGGGTTGCCCGAGCCAATCAGCACGAAGCGGGCCGGGTGGCGGACGCTGACGCCTTCCCGTTCGACTGTGTTCCAGCCGGAGGCGGCGGAGTCGAGCAGCACGTCCACCAGGTGGTCATCGAGCAGGTTAACTTCGTCGACGTAGAGCAGGCCGCGGTTGGCTTTGGCCAGCAGGCCGGGCTCAAAGGCGCGGACACCTTCGCTCAGGGCCTTCTCGATATCGATGGTTCCGCAGAGGCGGTCTTCGGTGGCCCCCAGGGGCAGGTCCACCATCGGCACCTGGCGCTTCTCGGTGGGGAGTTGCTCCCCCTGGTCGGCGCGCTGACGCACCTCACTGCTCTGCAGATCGGGGTCTTGGGCGGAGCTGTTGTAAGGGTCCCCGGCGACCACATCGATCTCGGGCAGCAGATCAGCCAGGGCCCGGATCGTGGTGCTCTTGCCGGTGCCGCGGTCGCCCATGATCATCACGCCGCCAATGCGCGGATCGATCACGTTCAACAGCAGGGCCAGCTTCATCTCCTCCTGACCCACGATGGCGGTGAAGGGAAAGACCCTGCGCTTGCGGGCTTGCGTCACGGCTGGAGGCTGTCTGGCGGTGCTGGCGATTGTTTCACAGGCAGCAGGCTGAGCACTTGGGGCGGGGTGGCATCCGCGGGGTAAATCAGGCGCACCCGCAGTTCCCGCTTGCCCCCGGCGGCCAGCCGAATGCGGCCGAGTTCCGGGCCCTGCGCTCCGGCCCGCTGCACGAGATGAAAGCTCTGGCGGCTGGCATCACCGTCGAGGCCGCTGAGTTCGACCGTGCCGCGAAACATCACGGAGCGGGAGGGGCTGCTGTTGAAGCGCAGTCCACCGATGGCCTGGTCGGTTTTCAGCGGCGACTCCAAGGCGACAGCCAGTTCGGTGCTGCTCTTGGAGCGATTGCAGAGGGGGATTCGGATGTCGTAGGCGACGCCGTAGTTGCCGTGGGCGGCCCAGGCGGTGCCGGGGTAGTGGGCTTTGAGTTCTGCGGTCTGCACCTGGGCGGTTCCCAGGGTGCCGCGCTCCAGGGATGCGATCGGCCAGGAGAGGGGCGCTGAGGTGCTCGAGAGGCAGGGTTGACCGGGGTCGGTGATGACAGCGCTCCAGGTGCTGCCGACTTGCACGCCGCTGACCCGGGAATAGACCATGCGCCCGAGGGCGCCCCGCGGGGTGGGTTTGTGCTCCTTAGGACTCAGGACGCCAGAGGCCAGGAGTTGTTGCAGGGCAGACGTGCTTGGGGGTTTGTTCCCCTCTCCAAAGGCAGCCAGGGTCGCCACGCTGATCGGGCCGCTGGCCTGGAGCCGGAGCTGCAGATTGCGGCCATTCAGCAGGGGATCGAGGCCCTGCACGGGAATGGGCAGCAGCAGCAGGGTGGTCGGGGCGCCTGGGGCCAGGGTCCAGCGTTTGGGCAGGTCCGGATTGCGCTGGCGCAGGAGCAGTTCTGTGGCGACTCGACTACCCGGACCGGCGTAGGTGGAGCCGTCCTGACGCATCCGCTCCGGCAGCGGCAGGAAGGGCGCTTGGGCCTCACGGCCATCGGTGGCCTGGGAGAGGGCGGTGGAGCCGCTCAAGAGGCTCAGTTGAACGGGTTGATCGCCCCGCGGTTGGGCCACCACCGCGAGCCAGATGGTGGAGTCCGGTTGCTCGGGGGTGCCCGCGTAGACGTGGTGGCTGAAGAGGTCGAAGCGCCCGTTGAGGGGCACGTCCAGGTGGCTGCTCCCCCCAAAGGTGGAGAGCAGGATCCCTGGCCCGCTGATGAGTTCGGGGTTGTTGTCGTTCAGCATCAAAACCCCATCGAGGCGTCCCGGCAGCGCGCGGACCTCTTGAGGGCGCAGCAGGGGGGCGGCGGCGGGGCTGGCGGCGAGGAGGACAGGCAGCATCGACGCTCTCCCTAGGCGGTGGGCTTTTTGGGCTTGGCTGGAGCGGGGGCCGGTTTGCGCACCAGGCTCTTCGCGATTTCTCCAGCCATGGCCCGGATCAAGTTGGTGGAGCGCGGGTCGTTGAAGGGGCCTTTGACCATGAAGGCCGCCACGGCCCGCTTGCCGTCTGGGAGTTCGATCAGGCCGGCATCGGCGTAGGCAATGCCGATGTCGCCGGTTTTGTTGTAGACGGTCACCCCGTGGGCCATGAGTTCGTTGTCGGGGTTCGCGGAGTCGCCCCCCAGTCCCATCAACATGCCGAGGGGCAACAGGGTGTTGGTGCGGGATCGGCCCATGACCTCACGGAAGAGATCGCGCGCTCGCGGGCTGAGCTTTTCCCCCGTATCCACCAGGGCGATGGAGCGCGCCAGGTCATAGGCGCTGGTGGTGTTCGTGCCGTCCAAATCCGGCAGCCAGTTGTTCACCGCCGTGTTGGTGAGGCCCAGGGCTTGGAAGCGGGCATTGAGGATGGTTTTGCCGCCAACCCGTTTGATCAGCAGGTTGGTGGCGGTGTTGTCGCTGACGCGGATCATCTCGTTGGCCGCCTCCCAAAAGGGGAAGGTGGTGCCGACGGGTTTGTTCGCCATCCAGCCGGCGCCCCCGCCGACCACTTCCTTGGTCATCGCGAGGCGTTCGTTCCAGCGCAACTTGCCGGCATCGAGGTCCTCAAGGCCCACCAGCAGGATCGGGGTCTTGATCGAGCTGGCGGCGGGTAAGGGGCGTTGGGGAGCGAGCTCCGCGAAGCGGCCGTCATCCAGCACCAGCAAGTAGCCGCTGACGGTGAGGTCCTTGTATTGGGCCGCGAGTTCGGCCCAGCGCTTGCTTAAGGTGGTGAGCTGGAGCCGCGGTTCGAAGCGTCCCAGGGCAAGGCCTCGGGGCAGTGGTCGCCCGGGGGGGACTAGCAGCGATTGGGGTTTGGCGGCTTGGGCAGCCCCCTGCCCCAGTTTTGGGGCGAGCAATTTCAAGCCGGTGCCGGCAATCACCCCGAGCCCGAGTCCCATGACCAGGAGCCGCAGCACCAACCGCACCGGTGCACCCCAGCTGGAGCGGTTTGAACGTTGTGACCGACCTGCGCCCACGGAAGCGATCGAAGCTTGGGCTCAGACGTTAGGGGCAGTCTCGCCGGGATGCCCAACGCAATTGACGCACCATTCCCCGCAGCAGGGCGACCTCCTCGTCGCGGATCTCGGCCCGTTGCAGCAGGGCCCGAACCTTGCCCAGGCGTGCCTGGGCGGTGTGGGGATAGAGGAATCCCACCTCCAGCAGCAGTTCCTCCGCATCCGCCAGGGCGGCCTCCAGTTGATCCCGCCGGCAGGGCTCCGGCTGGGGTTCTGCCGGCGCTGGCGGGCAACGCCGCAGTTCATGCAGGCAGACGGCGACGGCGTGGGAGAGGTTCATCGAGGCGTAGGCCTCGCTGGTGTCCAGCCGCAGGATCCGTCCGGCCTGGAGCAGCTCACCATTGCTGAGCCCCCGGTCTTCCCGGCCAAACACCAGTGCGGCTGGAGTATCTGGGGAGCTGCCCCCCTGCAGCCAGGACAGGGCCTCAGCAGGGCCGCTTAGCGGTAGGGCTTCTTCCTCGATGCGCCCGCTTGTGGCCACCACCCTCCGGCAATCCGCCAGGGCGGCCTCCAGGGTGGGGAAGAGCTGGGCGCGCTCGAGCAGAGCTTCCCCATGCACGGCCATCCGACGGGCCTCTTCGCCGAGGTGGTCGCAGCGGGGTGCCACGAGGCGCAGCGCGTCCACGTCGAAGTTGGCGCAGAGCCGGGCGACGCTGCCCACATTCAGCGGGCCAGCCGGCTCTACCAGCACCACAGCCAGCGTCACGAGAGGCTGTGGAGGTAGGCCAAGAGGTCAGCCATGGCCTGGGGTTCGGGCTGGAAGCGGGGCATGGGCGGGGTGCGTCCGCTCACGACCTGCTGGATCAGCTGGCGGTTGTTCTTGCGGTTGTCCACCTTGTGGAGGTTGGGTCCCACCAAGCCTTGGGCGGCGATCCCGTGGCAGCCGGCGCAGTTCAGCAGAAACAGCTGTTCTCCCTGCTCCGCGGAGCCGCTCAATTGCAGGGTGGTGCGGGTGTAGGGATCGCTGCGGGCGGCGGGGATGACGACCACCAGCAGCACGAGCGTGACGCAGATCGCCGTCAGCAGCACCAGCGCCGAGATCAGTCCCCGCTGGGGTTGCTGGGCGGGGGAAGGGGGCTGTGCAGTCACGGTTGGTGCAGATCGGTCACGAACCCAGCCATGGGCGTGGGAGAATTGTGCAACCAAAGCTGGCTGCCCTTCCATGATCGAACCCCTGCTCTGCGGCATCGTGCTCGGTCTGATTCCCGTGACCTTGCTTGGCCTGTTCGTGGCAGCTTGGAACCAGTACCGCCGTGGCAGCGCCCTGGGCGGCTGATCTCAGCAGAGTGAAAGCATCACGAGACTGCAACTGCCGTAGCGCTTTTGCTTCTCCACCTCCCAGCCCGCCGGAAGCTCCGGCGGGTTTTTTGTTGCGTGCTCCAGCAGCACCAGGCCATGGGGCCGAAGCCACTCCCCTGCGGCCAGCCGCTCCAGGAGGGGTTCGTAGAGACCTGCGGCATAGGGGGGATCCGCATAGACCAGATCGAAGCCCTCCCCCTGGGGTGCGTCTAGCCAGCGAAGGACCTCCTGTTGGACGACGTGCAGGGTTGGCCGCGGCTCCAGGCTGGAGGCCACCGTCTCCAAATTGCTGCGAGCGATCGCACTGACGCACCGGTCCTGCTCGACTGCTACGACCTGGGATGCGCCCCTTAGGAGGGCTTCGCAGCCCATGACGCCACTGCCGCAGAAGAGATCCAGCCAGTGGGCGCCAGGAAGCTCCGCCGCCAGCATGTTCATGACCGCCAGGCGGACCCGCGAGGCGGTCGGCCTGGCGATCTCTCCAGGGGGACTCTGCAGTTTGCGTCCCCCGCTGAGCCGCAGGCTCATGCCTGGGCCTCGACCCAGCTGAGCCAGAGCCGCAGCAGCTGCTCGCCGGCTTCAGAGGATTTTTCTGGGTGGAATTGGCAGGCGCCAACGCTGCCTTGCCAGACCGCGGCCGTGACGGGCTGGCCCGCGAAGGAGACCAAGGCGGTCACACAGCTGGGGTCGCTGGGTTGCGCCGCGAAGGAGTGCACGAAGTACACCCAGCTCTCGGGGGATCCCTCAGGCAGGAGCGGGGAGGGCGTCCCTGGAATCAAGGCTTCCCAGCCCATGTGGGGAATCGGGTGCCCTGGAACTTTGGGGAGTGCTGCAATGTGCCCCGCGAGTAGACCAAGGCCAGCGGCTGATCCTTCATCACTGCCCTCAAAGAGCAGCTGCAACCCCAGGCAAATTCCAAGCAACGGGCGCCCTGTCTTGCACCAGGTCTTGATTGCCGGCACCAGTCCAGAGGCGTTCAGCCGTTCCATGGCCGGGTCAAACGCACCCACGCCGGGGAGTACGAGGGCCTGGCAGTCCTGCATGGCTTCGGCCTGCTGCAGGATCCGCACCTCACAGCCGAGCCGTTCAAAGGCCCGCTGCACTGAGTGCAGGTTGCCCATCCCGTAGTCGATCAGGCCGATGCGCGTCATGGGGCGGGCGAAGGGGTGCAGACACGTTGTCCAGGTTGCTCGATCGAGGGCGGGACCTCCAGAGGCAGTCCATTCAGGACATCGATGAGTTGATAGAGCAGACCCACCTTGCGGCGATCCAGGTGGAATCGCAGACAGGGCCGAAGGATGCCGTTGCGGTCTGAGCTCTCGCCTTGGCTGATGTTCCCCTCATCCACCAGGGCATCAAAACGACGGTTCAGCTCCACCACCGTGGTGGCGGGCAGGGGGCAGTGCAGGAGCAACTCCAGCTTCTCCTCCGCAAATTGCACGGCGTGGAAGACCCGGTAGAAGTGGCTGATCTGCTCGAGGGCCTCAGCGGCGCTGCTGGCCTGCTTGAAGAGCGCGGTGTCCTCCGGAGAGATCAGGGCTCGATCGCGCAGGGTGCCCTCGATCGTCGCGAGCCAGTTGCTCCAAAAAGGATCGCCCTCTGGAGCCAGAAGGACCACCGGGATTGGCGGTGTGCGGCCGGTCTGGATTAGGGTCAGCGCTTCGAAGAGCTCATCAAAGGTGCCAAACCCACCGGGCATCACCACCAGGGCATCGCTCTCTCGCAGGAAGAAGAGCTTGCGCGTGAAGAAGTAGCGGAAATGCAGCAGGCGCCCATCGCAGGCGTTCACGTACCGGTTGGCGTGCTGCTCAAACGGCAGATCGACATTCAGGCCGATGCTGTTCTCGCAGCCGGCTCCGCGGTTGGCGGCCTCCATCACGCCGCCGCCGGCACCCGTCATCACCTCAAAGCCGCGCCGTGCGGCTTCGTGGGCGAGTTCTTGGGCCAAGGGATAGGCCGCCTCGGTCGGCTCGGTACGAGCGGAGCCGAACACGGTCACCTTGCGGGTTTGACGATGGGGGGCGAAGACGTCCAAGCCATCGCGGATGTCCGCCAGGGCCCCGGTGATCAGCCGCCATTCATCGGGATCGCTGCTGTTGCGGGCAATCTCCAGCAGCCGCACAACACTGCGTTCGATCGAGCGGCGTTGCGGATGGCCCTCGAGGGCATCGGCTAACGCCTCAAGCGGACTTCTCTCGATCGCCATCGCGGGGGATCAGGACAGAAAAGCCCGGCCAATGGCCGGGCTTGAGGGGAGGTCTAGGCCTGGGCCGTTGACGCTCAGAGGTACTTGGAGATGGTGCCGGAGAGGGTGGTCTTGGGCACGGCGCCGACAACGGTGTCCACCTTTTGGCCGTCCTTGAAGACCATCAGGGTGGGAATGCTGCGGATGCCGTACTGGCTGGCGACGTTGGGGTTCTCGTCGGTGTTCAGCTTGAAGACTTTGATCTTGCCTTCGAACTCTTTCGAGATCTCGTCAACGATCGGAGCGACCATGCGGCAGGGGCCGCACCAGGGAGCCCAGAAATCCACAAGAACGGGTACATCGCTCTTGAGCACGTCTTGCTCGAAGGAAGCGTCGGTGACGGCTGCGGCGCTGGACATCCGGTCAGGGATCAGGGTTTTCGGAATTTAGCAACGAGTTTTGGGCTTCGGCAGAGGCCTGGAGGAACTCGTAACTGGGGGCTGGCGCCGGAAGGCGCTTCTCCCTTGAAAGAGTGAAAGCTCGGACGCGCCGAGCCGGGGGGTGTGAGGAGTGTGAGGGTTTTGGGCCCACACACTCCGGAGGCTAACGCGATCGCCTACTTGCCCATGCCCAATTGCTGGGCCTTCTGATAGACCTTGCCCTCGGTCAGCAGGGACGGAGCGACAACGACCTCCACCTGCTGCATTTCCTTGAGGGTGCGAGCCCCCAGGGTGCCCATCGAGGTCTTGATGCAGCCCAGCAGGTTCTGGGTGCCGTCGTCGAGGGAGGCCGGTCCGCGCAGGATCTTCTCCAGGCTGCCGGTGGTCCCCACCTTGATGCGGGTGCCGCGGGGAAGGACGGGGCTGGGCGTGGCCATCCCCCAGTGGAAGCCGCGTCCGGGAGCTTCCGCCGAGCGGGCAATGGGGGAGCCGATCATCACCGCATCAGCACCGCAGGCCAGGCACTTGCAGATGTCACCGCCGGTGACGATGCCGCCGTCGGCAACGATCGGCACGTAGCGGCCGCTTTCCTTCATGTAGTCGTCGCGGGCCGCTGCACAGTCGGCAACAGAGGTGGCCTGGGGAATGCCGATGCCCAGCACGCCGCGGGAGGTGCAGGCGGCACCAGGGCCGATGCCCACCATCACGCCAGCGGCACCGGCGCGCATGAGTTTCAGGGCGACGTCGTAGGTGACGCAGTTGCCAATGATCACGGGAACGCCGAAATCGCGGCAGAGGGCTTCGAGGTCGAGGCTTTCCTGGCCTTCCGGTCCGATGTGTTCGGTGCTGACCACGGTGGCCTGCACGAAGAACAGATCAGCGCCGGCCTCAGCGATGGCCTTGCCGAATTTCAAGGCTGCGACGGGGGTGCCGCTCACTGCGGCAATGCCGCCGCGCTCCTTGATCTCACTGATGCGCTTCCGGATCAGGTCTTCCCGGACGGGCTGGCTGTAGAGCTCCTGCATCAGGGGCACGAACTCTTCCTTGCCCACCGAGGCAATGCGATCCAGGGCGGGGTTCGGGTCGTCGTAGCGGCACTGGACGCCCTCCAGGTTGAGCACGCCGAGGGCGCCCTGTTTGGCCAGCTCGACGCACATCCCGACGTCGACCACGCCGTCCATGGCGCTAGCGATGATCGGAATTTCGCGCGTGATTCCGCCCAGGGTCCAGCTGCTGTCGGTGACGGCCGGATCAACCGTGCGACCACCAGGCACCAGGGCGATTTCATCGATGCCGTAGGCGCGGCGCACAGTACGGGAACGGCCGAGCTGAATGTCCACCTGAGACCTTTTGAAGCAATCCAGCCAAGCTATCAACCGGCCTGACTGCTCCTGGCTTCAGACCGTCTGCTACCGATTGCCCCGAAAGCTGCTCCAGCGCTGCTTCAGGCCATCGATGACCTCATGGCGATCGCTGCTCTTGACCAGGCGGGTCAGGCTGAAGCGAACCACGCTGATGACCCCGACTAGCTCCAGCAGTCCGGGGAGCAGCGGCAGGCTTTCAACCACCCCCAGCAGGGCGCTGTAGACGCGCAGGACCAGCAGGACGCCGATCAGCCCCGCCAGCAGGGTGATGGGGGTGCGGGCCGTCTCCCACTGCTGCTGGATTTGGCCGCTGGCGATCCACTGCTTGACCTTCTCGACCAGCAGTTCCCACTCGCCGCCCTCTCCTTCCGAGGACACGGCTGCAGGGCTGGCCGGAACATCGGTCGTGCTCGCCACCTGTGGGGTCCAGACGTTCGCCGGCTCGGGCTCGGGCTCGGGGGCTGCCGGCTCCTCAAGGACGGCTGCGGGGACCGGGGGTGCCTCCTCTTGCTTCTCTTCCACCACCTCAACGATCGGCTCGGCCTGAATGACGTCGGCCGGGGCGTCGGCTTCGGCGGCGACGGTTTCGCTCAAGTCAGGGGTCGCTTCTGACGCGCCGGTCTCCAGAGCCTCGAGTTCGGGCTGCTGCTCGGCGTCCGGCTGGGGGGCAGCAGCATCAGCCATGGCTTTGGTTAGAACGCAACGGAAACGGGAGCTTACGGCCGTTTTTGGTCTGTGATGGTTCCGGCAGGGTTAGTTCAGCGCCCGCACAGTCCGATCACTGGGGAGCGGGGCGAGGGGCAAGCGCAGGGGGAAGTCTCCGCTTTGCAGCATTTCCTGGAGTTGGGCGGCCGCCTCTTCCGCCAGCCTCGGGCTGTGGGCCGGTGCGGCGCTGAGTTGCCGCTCGCCAAGACGAATGCTGCCGCTGAGGAGTTCTGCGTAGGTCGCGCTCGCTGGGCTGGGGCGGACGCGCCGTGGGATCCCGAAGTCCAACAGAGGTGCGGAGAGTGCCTCTGCTGGAGCCAGCAGTTGCTCGGCCCTGCTGCGGTTCAACAGCGGAATGGGTGCGGCAATGGCCACCAGCAGCCCGCTACTGCCATCGGGCAAACGGGTGGAGCGGATCGCCGAAGGCTTCAGCCCGTGGAGGTCCACCTGAAGGGCGCAGCAGGCCCCTGGGCCAAGGGCATGGCCACTGGGGCTGCGTTTGGTTGCGGGGTTGTGACCGCTCCCCGGTCCACTGACCCAGCCGATCGCTCCTCCAACCAGCACAGGGGATCCCGCTCCGAGGTCCTGGAGTCCAGGCATGCTCAGACCAATGCTGCCGGGGCCCCTACAGCTGTAGAGGGCGCTGGTCCATGGCCCCAGCACCGGCCCCCAGGGCGTCGGCGTCAGTCCTTCCCGGCTGCTGACGGCCACGACGCCGTTTTCGCAGATGCCGCGGTGCAGCAGCAGGCGGCCGCAGGGGATCTCCGCTAATCCCAGTTCGGTTTCCAGCTCGACCTTGGGCTGCTGCTGGCTTGGGGCCCCGCCGATCGAGAGAGGGAGGCGTTGACCCTTCAGCAGGGCGCTGAGCAGGGGGGCTCCCCCCGATCCCATCGGAATTAACAGGTCGGTATTGCCGTGGCCGCCATGACCTTCGGCGGGGCCAAATCGCACTTGGCGCACCCGGATCGGTGGGTCGCTGGGGCCCAGATGCAGCACCAAGGAGGCCTGCTGCGTGAGCTCGGCATCGCTGGCGACGACCACATGGGTTTCGCGGTAGGCCTGCTCGAGTCCCTGCTCTTGGGCGAGCGCACGGAACGCTGTCGCGCTGCGGACCTGGAGCCGCCCCTCACGCTGCCACTGCTGCAGCTCGGTCTCGCTCCGATTGGGAATGGTCCCAGGGGAGGAAGACACAGGCGCAACTACCGATAAAATGCGTTCTAATCAAAGCTGTCACGAATGGCGGATCCAACCGAACCCCGTGAGCTGCCCTCGGGGGACGGAGAAGGACCAGGCGGATCCGACGGCCGAATTATTCAGGCTGACCTTCGCAACGAGATGTCGCGCTCCTATTTGGAGTACGCGATGAGCGTGATCGTGGGACGGGCGCTGCCCGATGCCCGCGATGGTTTGAAACCCGTGCACCGGCGGATCCTGTACGCCATGTACGAGCTGGGCCTCACGAGTGATCGGCCTTATCGAAAGTGCGCCCGTGTGGTGGGTGAGGTGCTCGGTAAGTACCACCCCCACGGTGATACCGCCGTCTACGACGCGCTGGTGCGCATGGCGCAGGACTTTTCCATGCGCATGCCGCTCATCGACGGCCACGGCAACTTCGGTTCGGTGGATAACGATCCGCCTGCCGCCATGCGATACACCGAATCGCGGCTGAGGGCGCTGACGACCGACAGCTTGCTGGAGGACATCGAGAGCGAAACCGTCGATTTCATCGACAACTTCGATGGCTCCCAGCAAGAACCAACGGTGATGCCGGCGCGCATCCCGCAGTTGCTGCTGAATGGCTCGACGGGGATCGCGGTGGGCATGGCCACCAACATTCCGCCCCACAACCTCACCGAGCTGATTGATGGCCTGCTCGCGCTGATCGCTAACCCCGAAGTCAGCGATCGTGAGCTGACCTCCATCGTCAAAGGACCTGACTTCCCCACCGGCGGTCAAATCCTGGGTCGGCGCGGGATTCGGGAGATGTACGAAACCGGCCGCGGTTCCGTCACGATGCGCGGTGTGGCCGCGATTGAGACGGTCGAGGCCAAGGGGCGTCCCGATCGCGACGCCGTGATCATCACGGAGTTGCCTTATCAGACCAATAAGGCCGCGCTGATCGAGCGCATTGCCGAGTTGGTGAACGACAAGAAGCTCGACGGGATTGCCGACATTCGCGACGAATCCGACCGCGACGGCATGCGGATCGTCATCGAATTGCGCCGGGATGCCTATCCCCAGGTGGTGCTGAACAACCTGTTCAAGCTCACGCCACTGCAGAGCAATTTCAGTGCCTACATGCTCGCGCTGGTGAACGGCGAGCCGGTGCTGCTCACCCTGCGCAAGATGCTCGAGGTCTTCCTCGAGTTCCGGGTCGAGACGATTGAGCGCCGGACCCGTTATCTGCTGCGCAAGGCCGAGGAGCGCGACCACATCCTGCTCGGTCTACTGATCGCGCTGGCCAACCTCGACGCGATCATTGCCTTGATCCGCGGGGCCGCTGACACGGCGACCGCCCGTCTGGATTTAGTGCAGCAGTTCGGGCTGAGTGAAATCCAAGCCGACGCGATCCTGCAGATGCAGCTGCGTCGCCTGACCGCCCTCGAGGCCGACAAGATCCGCCTTGAGCACGAGGACCTGCTCGCCAAGATCACCGATTACAAGGACATCCTGGTCCGCAAAGAACGGGTCTATGGCTTGATCACCGAGGAGCTGGGAGTGATTCGCTCCCGCTACGACTCCCCGCGTCGCACCGAGATCCTCGATATCGAAGGGGGTCTTGAAGACATCGATCTGATCGCGAACGAGCGCTCGGTCGTTCTGCTGACGGAGAACGGCTACCTCAAGCGGATGCCGGTGAGTGAGTTCGAAGCCACCAGCCGCGGCACCCGTGGCAAGGCCGGCACGAAGACCCAGGGAGAGGAGGCGGTTCGGCTGTTTATCAGTTGCAACGACCATGACTCGTTGCTGCTGTTCTCGGATCGCGGTGTCGTTTACACCGTGCCCGCCTACCGGGTCCCCCTCTGCAGCCGGGCTGCCAAGGGCACGCCAATCGTTCAGCTCTTGCCGATCCCGCGTGAGGAGCAGATCACCTCATTGCTGGCCGTCAGTGAGTTCGCGGAAGATGCCGTTCTGGTAATGCTCACGAGTGGCGGCTACATCAAGCGCACCCGGCTCTCGGCCTTCGCCAACATCCGCTCCAATGGCCTGATTGCGATCTCGCTCGAGGAGGGGGATGCCCTGACCTGGGTGCGTCTGGCGCAGCCGGGCGACAGCGTCCTGATTGGTTCGCGGAACGGGATGACCATCCACTTCCGCCTCAGTGACGAGGAGCTTCGGCCCTTGGGCCGCACGGCCCGTGGCGTGCGGGCGATGAACCTCCGCCCTGGCGATCAGCTGGTGAGCATGGACGTCCTGCCGGTTGAGCTCGCCGATCGCGTCGAAGGCAGCAGTGCCGGCAGCGACGACGATGACGCGGAGGAGGTCGCCCCCAGCGATGGTCCCTGGGTGCTCGTAGCCTCCGCGAGCGGCTTGGGTAAGCGCGTTCCCGTGGATCAGTTCCGCCTGCAGAAGCGTGCCGGCATGGGCCTGCGGGCGATGAAATTCCGCCGCGACGGCGACGTGCTCGTCGGCCTGCGGGTGCTCGGCTCGGGTGAGGAGTTGCTGCTGATCAGTGAGCGCGGGGTGATCGTGCGGATGCAGGCTGATGCGGTGCCGCAGCAGTCCCGCGCCGCCACCGGCGTCAAGCTGCAGCGCCTCGACAGCGGCGATCGCCTCTCGGAAGTGGTTCTGGTGCCTCCCGCCCAGGAGGACGAAGACGCGCTCGAGGAGGGCGCGACCGCCGAGACCGAGAGCGAGAGCCTCAACGAGAGCACGGAAGCCTGATTTCCCGCGCAGTGAGACACCTGGCGATCGTCGTGCGCCCATGACTGCCGAGGTCTTGGTGATGGGCGCTGGTCCAGCGGCGCTCTGCATCGCGGCAGCGCTCGTCGAGCGTGGCGTGAAGGTCGCGGCTGTTGCCCCCTCCTCACCGGAGGCTCCCTGGCTGAACACCTACGGCATCTGGGGGCCGGAGGTGGATGCCTTGGGCCTGGACCACTTGCTCGGTCACCGCTGGAGCCACACGAGCAGCTACTTCGGTGCAGACCTGGGCAGTCAGCCCTTTGCCCATGGCATCGACTACGGCCTCTTCGACAAGGCCGCGCTTCAGCGTCATTGGTTGACCCCCTGCCAGGCTGCCGGTGTTGCTTGGACGCGTGGGGCCGTTGTGGCGATGGAGCACCACGAGCGGAGCTCGGTGGTCACGACCGATCAGGGGGATCGGCTCGAGGCCCGCTTGGTGCTCGATTGCACTGGCCATCACAGCCCATTCCTCAAGCGTCCGGACGAGGGGCCGGTGGCGGGGCAGGCGGCCTACGGAATCGTGGGTCGCTTCTCGAAACCCCCGGTGGAGCCCGGGCAGTTTGTCCTGATGGATTACCGCTGCGACCACCTGAGTGAGGCCGAGCGCCGCTGCGGACCTCCGACCTTTCTCTATGCGATGGACTTCGGTGAGGGGCGGTTCTTTGTCGAGGAAACCTCCTTGGCCTTGGCTCCAGCGGTTCCCTACGACGTGCTCAAGGCACGTCTGCTGAAGCGGCTCGCGCACCGCGGCATCGACGTCCTGGCCGTGGAGGAGGAGGAGTTCTGTCTCTTCCCGATGAACATGCCCCTGCCGGATTTAGATCAGCAGTTGCTCGCCTTCGGTGGTGGCGCCACCTTGGTTCATCCCGCCTCCGGCTACATGGTCGGCTCGCTGCTGCGGCGGGCACCCGCGCTGGCTCAGGCCATTGCCGATGGCCTGGCCGATGCCAACCTCCCCTCGCCATCCCTGGCCCGGGCGGCTTGGCAGGCCCTCTGGCCCTTGGAGCTGCAGCGCAAACATGCGCTCTATCGCTTTGGCCTGGAGAAGTTGATGCGCTACCCCGAGGGGCAGCTCAGGCAGTTCTTCGCCACGTTCTTCTCCCTTCCGACGCCGCAGTGGTACGGCTTCTTGACCAACACCTTGACCCTGCCGGCCTTGGTGGGCGCGATGGTGCGGCTCTTCGCCGTGGCCCCCTGGAGTGTGCGGCTGGGCTTGATGCAGCAGCAGGGACGGGAGCTGCCGTTGATGCTGCGGTTGCTTAAGCCGTAGCGCCCGCGCAGGAGCTCCCCTGGCCGGCGGTGCAGCCGAAGCAGTGGTTGCCCCAGCGGATCGGTTGATCCATCCATTGCTCCAGTCCGATGGCGTCGATGCGGGCTCCCCCACGCAGCGGAAGATCGAGCATCTGGTTGAAGTCGCAGTCGTAGAGCGATCCGTCCGCGGCCACCGAGAGGGTGTCGCGGCACATCAGTCCGGAGAGAGCCCCTGGATTGAAGGCGCCCTGGATCAGCTTCAGATAACAGTTGACGTGTCCATCGGCCTGCAGCTGTTGCAGGAAGCGGGCGATCGGCATGTTGTTCAGACCGATGAGCCGATCGAAGCTGACGCCGGCTTGGTCCTGCAGCTCCGCCTTCCAGCGCACCTCATCGCAGGGCGTGAGCTGTTGCAGTTGGGTGCCGCAGGGATTGCTCATCAAGGTGAGTTGCCGCGCACTGTCCCCTTGGCCGTAGCCGTTGGCATTGAGACGGCGCAGGGCTTCTATCGAGGCCTCCCAGGTGCCCTCCCCCCGTTGGGCGTTGGTGCTGCTCTCCTCCGGTTGGGGCAGGCTGGCGACGATTTCCACCTGGTGTTCCGCCAGAAAACCCACGAGGTCGCCCAGGGCTGGCAGCAACAGAACCGTGAGGTTGCAGCGGTCGATCACATGGCAGTTCCTCTCGCGGGCGGCACGGATCAAATCGCGAAAACGAGGGTGCAGTTCGGGGGCCCCACCTGTGAGATCCAGCACCTCCGGCCTGAGCCGGTCGATGGCTGCGATGCAGGCCTCGACGACCGCGTCGCCCATCTGGGTGTGACCTTGATGGGGGCCGGCATCCACGTGGCAGTGGGAGCACTGCATGTTGCAGAGCTTGCCGAGATTGAGTTGGAGCACCCGCAGTCGACTGCGCTCGGGCGGGGCGGCGTCATGGCTGCGCAAGGTGGGCTCGAAGCCCAACTCCGGCGGGAGCGCAGCGTTGAGTAACGCCTGCTGGGCCTTGGGCGCCAGCAGAGATGGACGGGGATCGCTCATGGGGTGGGAAGCCGGGCCCAGTCGGCGGCGTTGATCAGGGGGAAGAGCCCGTCCTCCCGTTGGACCGCCTCCAGCCATCCCTCCGGCGGTGGGGTGTTGGTGTTGATCGCCTCGATCAGCAGCCAGAAGCGCTCGAGATGGCGCTCGATGCGCTCCTTCGCCAGCTCCGTCGTCGTGCCGGCCCGGAGGATGAAGCTCCAATCTGAACTTTGGGCGAGCAACAACTCCCGGCCGGCCTGCTGCAGCCACTCCCTGGCCTGCTCGCTGCCGACCCCGCGGCTGACGCGATCGACCATCGCCCGGGAGGCTCGGTTCCATTCGGGGATGACCCAGGCGTTGCTTTCGTTGAGCCAGTAGGTGTGATAGCCGCCTTGCCCCCAGCTGGAGGGGGAGGGCTGGCAGAGCTGCAGGGCATCCCCGCGGCTCAGGGTCTCCCGCAGGGTGGCTAGGCCGACACCCTGGCGCGGGGCTTGGCGGAAGAGCTCAGCGAGGAATTGGGGGCCTTCAAACCACCAGTGGCCAAAGAGCTCGGCATCGAAGGGCGCCACCAGCAGCGGACGGCGTTCCATCGAGTCGCTGAGGTCCTCGAGCTGCTGGGCTCGGCCAGCCAGGAAGTGTTGTGCGTCGCGCTTCACCGTCACCCCGGCCTGCTCGGGCTCGTAGGCCTGCTTGTCCTCGAGGCTGCACTGCCTGCCGGTGACGCGATGGAGCTTGAGGCCCAGGGGGCGTTGGCTGGTAATGCCCCGCGTCTGCAGCTCCTCCTGCGGCAGATCCCAGCCCAGATCCCGATGGAATTCCCGGTAGCTGGGGTCGCCGGGGTAGCCCTCCCGGGCGCTCCAAACGGGCAGGGTGGATTCGCTGTCCCGTCCGAAGAAGGCCATCCCACCGGGACTGCAGATCGGTGCGTAGACCCCATAGCGCGGCCGCGGCTGTCCATGGAGCAGGCCGTGGGCGTCGAGGATCGCGTAGCGCAGGCCGCAGCTGACCAGCAGCCGATCCAGCCCTTCGTAGTAGGCGCATTCCGGGAGCCAGATGCCCAGGGGCCGCACACCGAGCAAACGCTCGTGTTCGCGCACCGCGGTCAGCAGCTGCGCGCGAACGGCTTCCGGGCAATCCCGCAGCAGCGGCAGATAGCCGTGGGTGGCCCCGCAGGTGAGCAGATCGAGCACCCCGAGCTGCTGCAGCCGCTGAAAGCGGGGCAGCAGATTGCCGCCCGCTTGGACCCAGGCCTGTTTGGCCCGTTGGAGCTTGAGGCCGAGGTCGGCAGCCGCAGCGCCATGGTCCGCTGGCGCTTGGCGCAGCAGCTCCTCGCGCACCTCCAGCCAGGGGAGAAAGCGTTGGCTGAGGAGCGTGTTGCTCAGCAGGGAGAGGAGCGTTGGCGAGAGACCCATGGTCAGTCGCGGCCGCTGCGCGGGGTCCGCGGCGGCGGCCTCCAGGGTGTCCAGCAGCGGCAAGTAGCACTCCAGGAGGGCCTGGAAGTACCAGTCCTCCTCCAGGGAGCCGGGTGCGCTGGAGTGCACGTATGGCAGGTGCGCGTGGAGAACCAGCGCTAGATCGCCAGCGTCAGCGGGTCCTGCGGCCAACGCCCCTGCTCAGAGTCAGTGGACTTTAGGTGCAACTTCTAGGCTCGACGGAGCGAAGGGGTGCCGATGCAGCTGGCTTTGGCGGTGGATGGCCACAGCATGTTTTACGTGCAGCAAAAACTGGGCTGGTTTTTTGATCCCCGCCGGCTGCTGGAGTACGCCACGGCGCAATCCGGTGTGGAGCTGGGTTCGGCCTTTTGGTACACCGGCCTGAAGGACGCCACGGACCAACGGCCGTTCCGGGATGCTCTCGCCAGCCTGGGCTTCACGGTCCGCACCAAACCCCTGCGGGAAGTTGGGCACGACTCCGATCAGCGTCAATTCGCCCGCGCCAACCTGGATGTGGAGATCGCCATTGACCTGATGGCCGTGGCCCATCGCATCGATGAGGTCTGGGTGATGAGCGGCAGCCGTGATCTCGAGCGCCTTCTCGAAGTGCTGCGGATCCGGGGTTTGAAGGTCGTCTTGATGAGCACCGAGGGCATGGTCCCTCGGGAATTGCGCAACGCGGCCGACCGTTTCGTTGACCTCTCCAGCCTGAAGCCCCAGCTGGAGAAGACCGACGGTCACTGAAGCGGCTGAGCCGCATCCCGGCCCTCACGACTAGAGTGGGCATAACTCATAACCATTCCGACTTGTAGCCGCCATGGCCCGCGATCCCGGCCGGGTATTGATCTTCGACACGACCCTGCGCGATGGGGAGCAATCCCCTGGGGCCAGCCTCAACCTCGAGGAGAAGCTGGCGATCGCCCAGCAGCTGTCCCGGCTTGGCGTCGACATCATCGAGGCGGGGTTTCCGTTCGCGAGTCCTGGTGACTTCAATGCGGTGCAGCGCATCGCCGCCAGCGTGGGCACGGCCGATGGCCCCGTGATCTGTGGCCTGGCCCGGGCGGCCAAGGGCGACATCAAGGCCTGCGCCGATGCGGTGGCGCCGGCCGCCCATCGCCGCATCCACACCTTTATCGCCACCAGCGACATCCACCTCGAGCACAAGCTCCGCAAGAGCCGTGCTGAGGTGCTGAGCATCGCCGGTGAGATGGTGGCCTACGCCCGCTCCCTGGTGGAGGACGTCGAGTTCTCCTGCGAGGACGCCGGCCGCTCCGATCCGGAGTTCATGTACCTGGTGATCGAGGCGGCGATTGCCGCCGGGGCCACCACCATCAACATCCCGGACACCGTCGGCTACACGACCCCATCGGAATTTGGCGCCTTGATCGACGGGATCAACCGCCATGTGCCCAACATCGATCAGGCGGTCATCTCAGTCCACGGCCACAACGATCTGGGTTTGGCTGTCGCCAACTTCCTGGAGGCCGTGAAGAACGGAGCCCGCCAGCTCGAGTGCACGATCAACGGGATCGGCGAGCGGGCCGGCAATGCCTCCTTGGAGGAGCTGGTGATGGCGATGCATGTGCGCCGCAGCTACTTCAATCCCTTCCTGGGCCGCGACGCCAGCAGCAGCGAACCGCTCACCGGCATCCGCACCGAGGAGATCTACAAAACCTCCCGCCTGGTCAGCAATCTCACCGGCATGGCGGTGCAGCCCAACAAGGCGATCGTCGGCGCCAACGCCTTTGCCCACGAAAGTGGCATCCACCAAGACGGGGTTCTCAAGAACCGCCTGACCTACGAAATCATCGATGCCCGCACCATCGGTCTGGCCGATAACCGCATCTCCTTGGGCAAGCTGAGCGGTCGCAGTGCCTTCCGCGCGCGCTTGGAGGAGCTCGGCTACAACCTCGAGCGCGAGGACCTCGACGATGCCTTTGCCCGCTTCAAGGAGTTGGCGGACCGCAAGCGTGAGATCTCCGACCGCGATCTCGAGGCCATCGTCAGTGAGCAGGTTCAGCAGCAAGACCAGGCGACCTACAGCTTGAAGCTGGTGCAGGTCAGCACCGGCACCAGCCTGCAACCCACCGCCACCGTCACCCTCGTCAATAGCGATGGCGCCGAGCTGACCGAGGCCGCGATCGGCACCGGGCCGGTGGATGCGGTCTGCCAGGCCCTCAACCAGCTCGCCCGTGTCCCCAACGAACTGGTGGAGTTTTCCGTGAAGTCCGTCACCGAAGGCATCGATGCCATGGGTGAGGTCACGATTCGTCTGCGGGCCGATGGGGTGCTCTATTCCGGCCATGCCGCCGACACCGACATCGTCGTGGCGGCGGCCCAGGCCTTCGTCAATGCCCTGAACCGCCTCGTGGCAGGCAGCCAGCGCTCTCCCCTGCATCCCCAGAAAGCCCCATTGCCGGTGGGTGACTTAACGCCCGCCGATCGCCCGCGTCTTTGATGGCTGGCCGTCACCAACCCGTTCTGTTGCGCGGGCTGCAGTTGATCGCCTTGCTGCTGATTGCGGTGGCAATGCTGGTGCCCCTGCTCTGGTTGGTGAGCACCTCCTTAAAGGGGCCGGCGGAAGACATCTTCACGAGCCCCCCGGCGCTCTTTCCGAGCCAGCCCAGCTTTGAGGCCTACCTGCGCTTGTTTGAGGACAACCCCATGTGGGGGTACATCCTCAACAGCACGATTGTCAGCGGCTGCGCGGTAGTCGCGAACCTGCTCTTCTGCTCCCTGGCGGCTTACCCGCTGGCGCGGATGCGCTTCGCGGGGCGGGGTCTCGTTCTGGCCCTGGTGGTGGCCACGATCCTGATCCCCTTCCAGGTGGTGATGATCCCGCTTTATCTGCTCATGGTGCAGCTGGGGCTGCGCAACACCCTGTGGGCCTTGATCATTCCCCAGGCGGCCACCGCCTTCGGCATCTTTCTGCTGCGGCAGAGCTTCGCGGGGGTGCCGGTCGAGCTCGAGGAAGCGGCCCGGATCGATGGTTGCAGCCGTCTCGGTGAGTGGTGGAACGTGATGATTCCGGCGGCCAAGGCCGATTTGATCACCCTGGCGATGTTTGTGTTCATCGGCACCTGGAGTGACTTCATCTGGCCGCTGGTGATCCTGGATGACCGGTCCCTCTACACCCTTCCGCTGGGTCTGCAGCAACTGGCCAGCAGTTTTTCCTTGGATTGGCGCCTCGTCGCCGCCGGTGCGGTCGTCTCGATCGTTCCCGTCCTGGTGCTGTTCATTGGTCTGCAGCGCTTCATCCTCCCCAGTGCCACCGGTGATGCAGTCAAAGGCTGATTAGCTCAAGGCCAACAGCCCCCCTTGGAGCCGCTGCAGGGCCTCGCCGAGGTCGTCGCCGCTGAGCATCCCGTAGCTCAGGCGTAGGCAGGCACCGTGAAGTCCAAAGCTGCTGCCACTAGCTAAGGCCACGCGGTGCTCGCGGATCAGCCGCTCCATGAGCTGGTCGGCGCTCAGGGGGCACTCCACCTGGACCAAGGCGTAGAAGGCGCCGTTCGGTGGGCAGAGCAGCCTCCCGGGCTGATGCCCGTTGAAGGCTTGGAGGACCTGCTCCCGCCGGGCGGCGAGGCCTGCGATCTTGTCGTGGCACCAGGTCGCCCCTGCGGCCAACGCCGCCCGGGCCGCCCATTGGTTCAGTTTCGGTGGCCCGATCAGGGACGTGTCCTGAACTTTGGTCAGCGCGGACATCAAGTCTGGTGGCACCACGGCCCAGCCGATGCGATAGCCCGCCATGCCGTGGCTTTTGGAGAGGGAGCCCAAGCTGACGGTGTGGCCGCCGCTGCCGCTCGCCGCACCGGGGCTCCAGGGCTGCTCGGCTCCGTAGTGGAAGAGGGCATAGGCCTCATCGCTGATGTGGATCAGGCCGTGGCGGGCGCAGAGCTGGTTGATGGCCTCCAGGACGGGCCTAGGAACGATGGCTCCGCTGGGGTTGTTGGGGGAAACCGTGACGATCGCTCGCGTGCGTGCGCTGATGGCCTGCTCGAGCCGATCGGGGTCAGGGATCACACCGGCATCCACCGCCACCGGACTCCCACCGGCAATGCGGACGGCCATCTCATGGTTGAAGTAATAAGGGACCGGAAGGATGACTTCATCCCCTGGGTCACACAGGGCCTGCACCACCGCTTGGAAGGCCATGTTGCTGCCGGCGGTGATCAGGATTTCGCTGCCGCTGCAGTCGATCTGATGCTGTTGCTCGAGCCAGTGCTGCAGCTCGGCCCGCAGTTCCGGGTCGCCGGCCACCGGTCCATAGCGATGCAGGTCGGGATCGTTGAGGAGGGCGCCCTGAACGGCTTCGATCACTTCTGGTGGCGGCGCCCAGGGCGCGACGCCTTGTCCCAGCGACAGGGTCCCGGGGGTCGCCGCGATCAACTGGGCCATCACGGGGATGACCGGTGTCTGGATCTGCTGGAAGCGCCTCGCGCTGGTCATCCCTGCGTTTAGGGCAGTTGGGGCAGGGCGGGGAGCGAGCGCGGTCCGGGCTCCCTGGAGTCGTAGGGGAACAGCGAGGAGCGGCTCCGTTGCAAATCCCTGAGGGTTTGCACCTGGCTGCTCAGGCTTTGGACCTTCTGCTCGATCCCCTCCAGGGTCTGCAGGCGCTCCACCGTCGAGCGGAGCTGCTCTTCGAGGGCGTTGGTGCGCTCTAGGTCGTTGGCGTTCTCGATGGTCTGGACCTTCTCCTGCAGTTGTTGCAGCCGTTGACCCTGTTCACGGGTCTGTTGCAGTACCACCACAAACAACACGGCCAGTAGCCCCGTGAGCCCGGCACCGAGCAGGCGCATCCATTGGGGAAGGGGGGTGGCCATGCCGATGGACGTCTCTGGGGCAAGTTTGCTGCGCGATCCGCCCTTTGACGAGGGCTGCGTCCGTTAGACCGGGACCACGTGCAAGTTCGGGTCGTGTCGCTTCAGCAGTTGGACGCCTTTCTGCAGTACGCCCGCTCGAAGCCGGAGTTGGCGGAACGGCTGAAGACACCGATGGACCTCTCTGACCTGCTGCGCTGGGCGGCTGAGTGCCAGTTCCAGGTGGAGGAGTCCGATGTGATCGCGGCCATGGTGCGTGAAGACGATCAACTGAGCGACGCCGAACTCCAGCAGCGCGCTGGAGAGGAAGCGCGCAAGTTGCGCAATTTCATTCCGGGTTGAGGGCTGAGCGGATGCCAGAACGCGTTTGCGAATACCCCCGGCCCCCGGCTCTGCAGGCCTCCAGCCAGCACATCGTGGTGCGCGCCTTTGGGCAGCTCTTGGCCGAAACCCAGAGCAGTTTTCGTGTGCTGGAGACCTTCCACCCACCCACCTACTACTTGCCAGCGGAATCCTTCGCCGAAGGCGCCTTGGTGCCAGCTGGCGGCCGCAGCTTTTGTGAGTGGAAGGGGATCGCCAGCTACTTCGACATCGACTTTGGCGATCGCTGCTTAGCCAAGGCGGCCTGGAGCTATGCGAACCCCACCCCTAGCTTTGATCCCATTGCCGGATGGATTGCGCTGTATCCGGGCCTGATGGACGGCTGCTGGATCGACGGGGAGCTGGTGCGTCCGCAGCCCGGCGGTTTTTACGGCGGCTGGATTACGTCTGGGGTGGAAGGCCCCTTTAAGGGGGACCCCAATCATCCCGAGCTGATTTAGGCCGAGGCCGCGTGCTCCCCGAGCATCCGGCAGCCGATTTGGATCACGCCTTCATCGAGCAAGCGACCGAGTTTGAGGGCCATCGCTTCCTCTTGCCGGTCGAATTGACTTTGTTTGGCTGTGATCCAGGCGATTTCTTCAGCGGTGATCACGCCGGTCGAGACACTCTCGAGAAAAACTTCGCCAACGATCATGGTCAACGGCTGTGTCTGGCTTGACCTTAGGGAGCTCGATTGATGTGGCTTGAGTGTGCAATGTCTCTTCATGCACACCATCCCCCTGGGTAAGTGCTCTTTCGCTCGCTATCTTTTTGTCAACCGAATCTCTATTCAATGCTCACCGGATCTGATCTTCTCTCCAAGGTCAAAGAGCTGGGTGATGTCAGCAAGTCTGATCTTGTGCGCTCCTGCGGTTACGTCAGCAACAAGAAGGATGGTTCGGAGCGTCTGAACTTCACCGCGTTTTATGAGGCATTGCTGGAGGCCAAGGGCCTGAGCATTGGCGGTGGTGGCGGCGGCACCGGCAAGGGTGGCCGCAAACTCAGCTATGTCGCCACGGTTCAGGGCAATGGCAACCTCCTGGTCGGCAAGGCCTACACGGCCCTGCTCGGTCTGGAGCCCGGTGACGAATTCGAGATCAAGCTCGGCCGCAAGCAGATCAAACTGATCCCTGCAGGCGCTGAAGCCGAAGAGGACTGATCCTCTCGCCACGTTTTCGATGCTCGGCTGGGCCACTGTTGTGGCCCAGCTTTTTTTGTGCCTGGACCTTCGTAGGCTCAGCCCACCTGATCGCCCATCGCTGTGACCTTTTTTGAGTTGCTCTGGAAGGGAGAAAACTGTGGTGATGCTGGTGATCTGGAGGAGGCCTTGACCCATTTCCAGGAGCTCAGGCCGAAGCATCTGAGCTGGGAAGAGGTCTGCAGCGATCCCGAGATCGAACCCACGATTTGCCGCTTCCGCTCCTTTGAGGCCTTCCTCGACAACGAAGACGCCCTCGAGACGATTCATCCCACGGTCGAAATGCTGGAGCGTTTCCGGCCCCAGGAGGTTCAACCCGACGAACCGGAAGCCGAGAGTTGAAGGACCTGAGGCGCTGATGGACCCGTTTCTTCCGCGATCTGAGCAGGACACTCCGGGCTGGGGCCCGGAGGTGATCGTGATCCATCCGCCCAGTTTTGATGCGGTGCAGGAGGCGATCACAGCCCTGCAGGACCAGGCCACGGTGGTGGTCAACTTGAGCGCGTTGCCCGAGAACCAGCTGCAGCGGGCGGTGGACTTTCTCTCGGGTGCAGCGGTGGCCCTCGATGCCCAGCAGGTGCGACTGGGCGAGCGGGTCTTTCTCTATGCCCCCCATTACGTCCAGCTGAATCGGGCTTGACCCGGGTCCGCCCGCGGTCAGACAGTGAGTGGATGCAGCTGTTCGACCTCGATCTTTCGGGTTTTGAACCCGTGAATCACCTGTGGCCCCAGATGGTGGAGCGCCTCGGCGGCGACACCTCCTCCCGCGCCGTCCGCCAGGCCCTGGATTTGTTCGGTATGCGCGGCTCTCCCGGGCTGATGCCAGCGCTGCTGGTCGAAACCTGTGGTGTGGCCTTGCTGGATCGTCAACAACTGCGCCGGGTCACCGGCCTCCCTGTCGCCTTCGATGGGGACCAGTTGGTGCTGATCAGTCGGCGTTCCAGTGAGCTTCAGCTGCTCCAGTGGAGCTCTTGAGCCTCAGAAGCTGCAGGTGGGTTTGAGCCCCGGCACGCTGAACTCCATGAACCAGAGGTATTCGCGGCTGCGCCAGCCCAGGTCAAAGGGTTCGGTCGCTTGCCACTCCTCGGGGCTGAGGCCGTAGGCCGCCTGGAGGAAGTCAGGCACCAAGGCTTCGACGGCCTCTTGCCCCTCTTCACCCTCCTCAAAGAGGCGGTCGGTGTAGATCACCGCGAAGATCTCGTGCTCCTCATCGCACATCACCACCTCAAAGCCACTGCCGCCGTAGCTGGGGAGGGTGTTCAACTCGAAATACTCGTCCCGCTCGAGGGGATCCTCGGGGGCCTGCTCGAGTAGCGCGGCGAGGGCCTGTTTGAACGAATCGAGTGCCATGGTCCGGCTAGGACTAGGGCCAGTCTGGCCAGGGTCGAGCATTCGTGCCTGCGTTGTTCGATCCCGCTTGGTTGCTGCATGCCGACCCGGCGCTGTTGGTGCTCGAGAAGCCCAGTGGTTTGCTGTCCCAGCCGGGTCTCGGTCCAGGGTTGTCGGCATCCTTGATCACGGGGGTGCAGTCCCAGTGGCCTGAAGCACGCTTGGTCCATCGCCTTGATCGCGACACCTCGGGCCTGATGGTCGTGGCCCGATCCGCGGCGGTCCATCGGCAGCTGAGCGTGGCCTTTGCCGATCGGCAGATGGAGAAGCGCTATGTGGCCGACGTGTCCGGCGTGCCCACCGAGGGGCAGGGCTGGATCGAGTTCCCCATCGCCAAGCGGCAACACCGGCCGCCGCTCTATGGCGTCGATCCTGCGGGAAAACCCTGCCGGACGGGATGGCAGCTGTTGGACCAGCATTCGAGCTGCAGTCGACTGGCCTTGCAGCCCTTGACCGGTCGCTCCCACCAGCTGCGCGTGCATCTGCAGGCGTTGGGGCATCCGATCTTGGGGGATCCGCTCTATGGCGAGACGCCGGCAGCGCGGTTGCATTTGCACGCCTGCGCCTTGGCGTTCAGTCACCCCAGTGATGGTCGCTGGATGGCCTTTGAGTCCGCCGTGCCATTTGTCCTGCCCTAGCGGTTGCGGGGAGGCAAACCCGAGCCGGCGCGCAGCAGTTGGCGCCAGCGCCGAATGCGCCAGGCGGCGAGGGCCAGGGCGACGCCCGCCGTCAGAGCGAGCGCTCCAGAGATCCCAGGACTACTCCAGGCCGCAGTCAGCCCGGCCACGGCCACCAGGATCCAGCAGATCGGTTGTAGACGTTTCAACCGTTGATCGGCGCCGGAACAGCTGCGGCAATGGCGGGTGTGGGCCTCAAAACGTTCCATCAGGTCCTGACGGTTTTGCCGCGCCGGTAGGCGTTGGCCGGGGAACGGCTCGCCGCCGTAGCGATTCACCCAGTCATGGAGGGCTCGGACATAGAGGTCGGCCTGGGTCGGCAGGTGGTACTGGCGCAGGGCGTCATGCCGGCCGCCCCGCTGCTCGATCACCCGCTCCTGCCAATGCAGAAACAGTTGGTCGTCCTCCAGCACGGTGTGATTACCGATGTGCTGGAGCCATTGGGGACGCAGGCGCAGCAGGCGCCCCGGCCAGGGGGAACGGAATTGGAAGGGGAAGCGGGCGATCAAGCGGCATTCGCCGGCTCGGGTCGGCACCGCGTAGACGACCGTCAAGATCCGGGCAAACCCCTTGGCGGTGAGGTCATGCCACATCAGGCCTGGAGCCAGGAAGCGGGTGTGCTGGCTGCCGAGCTTTCCCCGCCTCGGGCCCTCTTCCCAGAGGCCGCTAAAGCCGTCGCGATCAAAGGCCGTTAAGGCGAGGTTGACCGGCGCGGCGTTCTCCCGGCGTCCGACCGTGGCGTGGTGGGTAAAGGGAACGTGGCTGGCATCCAGCACGTTCTCCAGCAGGGTCAAGGCATCCATCGGCAGGTCCCGGAAGGTGTCCTGCACGACCCAGCCCGCGTCCTCGAGCACCGGCACCAGCGGCAGGGGCTGCTCGCTCGCCTCTTCGCTAGGGCCGCTGAAGACGAACAGCAATCCCTGGGCGCTGGCCGTCGCGAAGGAGCGGCAGTGGCTGCGTCCACTGATGCCGCTGCCGGCTTCCGCCTGAGGTTGGGCCGTGCACTGGCCCGAGCCATCAAAGGTCCAACCGTGATACGGACACTCCAGTTCACCGGAGGCGTTCAGGCGTCCGTCGGAGAGCGGAACGAGTCGGTGCGGGCAGACATCGGAAAAGGCTCGCCAAGCGCTCGCGTGCCGGTCGAACCAGAGCACAAGGTCCTGGCCGACCAAGGTGAAGGGGGTGGGGCGATCGCGATCGAGGTCCCGCAGAAACGCCACCGGGAACCAGGCGTTCTGCCAGCGGTTGGAGGACATCAGGCGCTGAAACTCTTGCGGGCGGGAATCGGATAGGGGATGCGGCGATGGCGCATCCGCCGCCACACCCGGACAAAGGCGCGGACCAATAGCTCCAACTCTGCCGGGGTCAGGCCACTGCCTGTGAGTTGCCCGTCGCGCCAGCGGGCTTCCACGATGCTGCGCACCACATCACGGGCTTGGGCCTCGCTGGTGTCAGGGGGCAGGGAGCGCAGGGCGGCTTCACAACCGTCGGCCAGCATCAGGACCGCCGTTTCGCGGCTGCGGGGGGTGGGGCCGCGGTAGCGGAAGTCCTCTTCGCGGATGTTGGGGTCGCGCCGGCGGGCTTCATGCAGGAAGTAGCCCATCTTCAAGGTGCCCTGGTGCTCCGGGATGAAGTCCGCCAAGGGTTTCGGCAGCCGGTAGCGCTTCGCGAGCTTGAGCCCCTCATCCACGTGGGCCTGGAGGATCCCGGCACTCAGTTGAGGGTCATCGAGTTGGTCGTGGGGGTTGTCGCCCCCTTCCTGGTTTTCGATGAACCACTGGGGGCCATGGAGTTTGCCCACGTCGTGATACAGCGCCCCGGTGCGGGTCAAGTCGATATCGGCGCCGATGGAGCGGGCTCCCTCCTCCGCCAGGCCGCAGATCATCAGGGTGTGCTCAAAGGTGCCCGGCGCTTCGCAGGACAGGCGCCGCAGCAGGGGTCGCTCGAGATCCGCCAACTCCATCAGGCGGCTGCGGGTGAGTAGACCAAAAAAGCTCTCGACCATGGGGCCGATCAGCAGGACCCCCAGCAGCAGACCCCCCAGCACCAGCGCTTCACCGGTGAGGTCCGCTCCAATCGGCAGGCCCCCCTCGCGTACACCGCGGAAGAGCTCCAGTTGCAGCAGGAGCCATTCCGCCAGCAGGGCTCCGAGGGGAACGAGCAGGGCCAGTTGCAGCAGTTGAGCCCGGTTGCGCTGGCGATCCGCCAGGACGGCGGTGATCGCGGCCACGGCCGCGGCGATCAGGATCCGCTGGTCAAAAAAGGGCGAGAGGGGCAGCGGCCAAAGCAGGCTCGCCATCGCCAGCCAGGCCAGACCAGCGGTGGTGCCCAGCCCTTGGGCGAGCAGCAACGTGGGCGGAACCAAGAGGGCCAGGGGGCTTGCGGCGGCACCGAGCCAGAGCTTCAGCCCTTGGACCAGGGCCAGCAAGCCGAGGGCGAGCAGGGCCTGCCGGGGCTCGAGGCTGACCCGGCGGTTGCGGATCAGCAGCACCATCACGCTGGCGGCGGCCAAGGCTTCGCTGAAGTGCAGCAACCAGGCGCCAATCAGGGGCCGGCGGTTTACCAGGCCGAAGTAATCCAGCACCGCGTAGGCCTGCTTGCTGATCGGTTCCCCCTGCCGGGCAATCAGTTCACCCTTGCTCACCTGGATGGTGGGGATGCCCTGTTGGGTCAGGAGCTCCTCCAGCATCCGCTGACTGAGGGCCGCGTCGATGCGCAGGTTGGTGCGCCCCTGGAGTGAATTGGCGATCAGGCGAGCGCCGAGGCCCAGTTCCGGCTCGGGCATTCCTTCCAATTGATGGCGAGCCGCCTTCACCAACTGCTGGCGAGCCACATTGCCGACCACCCCTTGGCGCAACATGCGCGATTGCGCCTGGCGCAGTTCACCCTCCCAGCGCAGCAGCTGGCGGCGGCTGGAGCGCTTGAGCCAGGCACGCTCCGCCGGGGCGATATCGATTGGTGCGACCTGCTCTTGATCACTCGCCGCCAGGCGGCTGATGGCCTCGAGTTGGCGATCCAGCCGCGCCTCGAGGTCCTGGCTCTGGCGCTCATCGACCACCTGGACATAGGTCCGTACCCCCAGCTGGGAGCGCCGTTGCTCGAGGGCATCGGAGTCCACCACCGTGGCGGCCTTCGGCGCCTTGGCCGTAAACGGAGCCGGAATTCCCGGCCGCAGGCTCGGCTCCACCAACCAGGGCCAGCTGGAGACCAGGGCCACCACTAGGGCCATCAAGACCACCCCCGTGCTGGCGCCGCGCTTCCAGGGGGTGAGCACCTGACGCGGCATCTCCAGCCGCAACAGTTGTTTCCAGAGCCGCTGGAGCCGTTGCCAGAGCTGGTGCACGGTGCTCAGGCGAGTCACGGCGGGGGCATGACAGGTCCCCACGCTAGCCCTGCCGTTGCATGCTGAGAGGAGATTGCCCGCCCCTCGCCATGGCTCAGCGTCTCGACGGTCGTCAGTTGGCTGCTGCGTTGGAGGAGCGGCTTGAGCGGGTTGTGGCTGAACGGATGGCCCAGGCGGGGCGTCCCCCTGGCCTCGCCGTGCTGCGGGTGGGGGATGACCCCGCCAGTGGGGTCTATGTCGCCAATAAAGAGAAAGCCTGCAGCCGCATCGGCATCACCAACCTTGGGGCCCATCTGCCCGCAGACACCCCAGCAGCGGAGGTGTTGAGCACGATTCAACGGCTCAATGCCGATCCGGCTGTCGATGGAATTTTGCTGCAGCTCCCCCTGCCGGCGGGGTTGGACGAGCGGCCGCTGTTGGCGGCGATCGACCCCGAGAAGGACGCCGATGGGCTCCACACCCTGAATCTCGGCCGACTGTTGAAGGGCGAACCCGGCCCCCGCAGTTGCACCCCCGCCGGTGTCATGGCGCTGCTGGACGCCGCTGGCGTCGAGCTCTCCGGCAAGCGGGCCGTGGTGGTCGGCCGCAGCATCCTGGTGGGCCAGCCCATGGCCTTGATGCTCCAGGCCGCGAATGCCACGGTGAGCATTGGTCATTCCCGCACCCAGGACTTGGCGGCCCTCACCCGCCAGGCCGATGTCCTGGTGGTGGCGGCGGGTCGCCCTCGGATGATTGGCGCGGAACACGTCAAACCCGGGGCCGTTGTGGTGGATGTCGGCATCCATCGCCTGCCGAGTGAGCCGGGTGAGAAGGCGAAGTTGTGCGGCGATGTCCGCTTTGAAGAGGTGGAGCCGATCGCCAGCGCCATCAGCCCGGTGCCAGGCGGTGTCGGTCCGATGACCGTGACCCTGCTGCTGGTGAACACCGTGGCCAGCTGGTGCCAACGCTGCGGTTTGGATCAGCCCTTGGCGGATTTGCTCCCATAGCGGGGCGCGGCCTGAGAGAATCCGCCCGAGCGATGGCCCTGGGCCCAGATCTCCCATGAGCGCGGCGGTGACGACGACAGACAGCACCTCCACGGGGGAGCCAGGCCACTTTGATTTCGCCGCTTACCTGGAGACATCCCGGCAGCGGGTGGAGCAGGCCCTCGATGGCTCCTTGGGACCGGAGCGTCCCGAGAGCCTGCGGGAGGCCATGCGTTACTCCCTTCTGGCGGGGGGCAAGCGCCTGCGGCCGATCCTCTGCCTAGCGGCCTGTGAACTCGCCGGCGGTGATGCGGCCCTGGCGATGCCCACCGCGGTGGCGCTGGAGATGATCCACACCATGTCGCTGATCCATGACGACCTGCCGGCCATGGACAACGACGACCTGCGCCGTGGCATGCCCACCAACCACAAGGTCTATGGCGAGGCCAACGCCATCCTCGCCGGTGATGCCCTGCTGACCCGGGCCTTTGAGATGGTCGCCCTGCGCAGCCCCGGCGTTCCCGCCGAGCAGTTGCTGAAGGTGGTCGGTGAGCTCTCCTTGGCCTCCGGTGCCCCCGGGCTGGTGGGCGGCCAGGTGGTGGATCTGGAATGCGAAGGCAAGGACGTTGACCTCGAGACCCTCGAGTACATCCACCTGCACAAGACCGGTGCCTTGCTGCGCTCCTGTGTGCTGACCGGCGCCTTGATTGCCGGCGCCTCCGACGCGCTCCTGGCGGCCCTGACCACCTACGCCCGCGGCATCGGCCTGGCCTTCCAGATCATCGACGACATCCTCGATGTCACCGCCAGCAGCGAGGTGCTGGGCAAGACCGCCGGTAAAGACCTGACGGCGGACAAGACGACCTATCCCAAGCTCCTGGGTTTGGAGGAATCCCGCCAGCGTGCTGATGCTCTTGTGGCCGAGGCCAAGCAGGCGCTCGAGCCCTTCAACACCAATAGCTCGGCGGCGCCCCTGCTGGCCCTGGCGGACTACATCACCAGCCGCGATCGATGAGTGCTCCCTTGGTGGCTCTGTTGGACAACGGGGCTCTGTGGTGGGGACTCGCCGCCTGCGGCACGGCCCAATTTTCCAAGTTGGTCATTGAGCTCGTCGTCCATCGCCGCTGGAACCCGAAGGTGCTCGTCGAGACCGGTGGGATGCCCTCCAGCCATTCGGCTCTGCTGACCGGTACGGCCGCCGCGTTGGGCTGGCAGCAGGGGTTTGATTCGGGACTCTTTGCCCTGGCGGCGACCATGTGTTTCGTCGTCCTCTACGACGCTTCCCACGTCCGCTACTCCGCGGGCCTCACGGCAGCCCGGGTGAATGCCTTGAGTGAGGCCTCAGACGAGCAAACCCCGCTTAAAGAAAAGCTGGGTCACACGCCGTTGGAGGTGCTTGTCGGCAGCCTGATGGGTCCGCTCGTCTCCCTGCCGGGGCTGGTGCTTGTGGGCTCTCCGCTCAGCCTGGCCCAACACTGGGGCTTGATAGCGATTGGCTGAGGGGGGGCTGACCAGCGGCCAAACGGCGGCGGCCGAGGCGTTTGAGCAGTGGCTCAAGGCCCCTTACGACGGCACCCCGTTTGTGCTCAGCGGTTTTGCTGGAACCGGGAAGACCTTCCTCTCCTGTCACCTGCTGGCCCTGGTGGAGCAGCGGGATTGGTGCTGGACCGTGGTGGCCCCCACCCACAAGGCCGTCGGGGTCTTGCGTCAGCAGCTCGCCTGGGCGGGGCTTCAACCCACCTGGTATCCGAGCACGATCCATCGCCTGCTGCGGCTGAAGCTCAAACGTCAGGGGGATCTGGAGCGCTGTGAGGAAACCGAGCAGACCGCGGGGTCGCTCGAAAACCTCTCCCTGGTGCTGATCGACGAGGCCTCGATGGTCGACAGCGCGCTCCTCGAGATTGCTCTGCGCTGCGCCCATCCCTTCAAGACTCGCTTGGTCTTTGTCGGGGATCCCGCCCAGCTCCCCCCCGTGGGGGAGCCCGAGAGCCCCGTGTTTTCGATGGGTCGCTCCGTCAACGCCAGCTTGAGTGAGGTGGTGCGCCATCAGGGACCAGTCCTGCAGCTCGCCACCGGTTTGCGCAGCGGAGATCTCCCCTGCCGTCAGCCGCCAGCCTTGGGCCTGGTGCGAGACCCCCAGGGACAGGTCGCGGTCCTGCCACGTTCCCAATGGCTGGAGGCGGCCCAGGCGGCTCTCAAGCGGGGTGCGGAGCTCGATAACCCTGATCACGCCAGGATTCTCTGCTACACGAACCGGGCCCTCGAGCAGTTGGTCCCCCTGGCGCGCCGCGCCATCCACGGTGAGATGGCCGATCAACTGCCCGTGTTGCCGGGGGAGGTGCTGATGACCCGCTCGGCGGTCATGGCCCCGGCCTGCCGGGCCGGGGAGGAGGCCGCCGAGGAGCCCGACATGCTCCTGGGCTCGAACCGCGAACTGGTGGTCCGTGATGTCACCCCCGAGCGATGCGATCTCGCGGACTTTGGGGTCGGCGTCGGTGATGGCCTGACCCCAACGGTGATCGAGACCCTCAATGCCGACGTCGAGGCCGGCGAAACCCGGTTGACCCTGCGTCTGCTGCCGCCGGTGGGCAGTGCCGGGCGCCAAAGCCTCGATGGGGTGCTCCGCTCCCTGCGTCTACAGGCCCGGGAGGCGGGCAAGCAGCAGGGCCGCAGCCTCTGGCGCCGCTATTTCCTGGTGCGCGATGCCTTTGCGTCCCTGGGACCCGCGGCGGTGTTGACGGTGCACCGCAGCCAGGGCAGCACCTTCGGCGAGGTCTTCATCGCCGGTGATGTCTTCTGGCCCAGCGACGACATCCTGCGGCGTCAATTGGTCTACGTGGCGGTTAGCCGGGCCTCCCAAGCGGTCTGGCTGAGTGCCGACAACCGTTTGGCCAGTGGCGGCGCGGCCCAGGAGCGCGAGCGCTGGAGCCGTTGGTTGAAGCCCGCTAGCTGAGCTGCAGGCCTTCGATGCCCTGCCAGCCGAGGTAGCCCGCGAGCACCAGGCTCAGGCCGCCCACCAGCAGGTCCCCCTTGTTGAAGAGCAGGGTTTTGCCCCGCTCCAGCAGAGGCAGCACCTGCTCACGGCCGATCAACACCGCGAGGAAGGGCAACAGCAAGGCGGTGCTGCTCGCCAGGGTGAACGCCCCGGTGTAGAGCGTCTCCTGCAGACGGGTCAGTCCTGCAGCCAAGAGCGCAGAGGCGGTCTTGGCAAACAGGAAGAGGTCATCGGGGCTGACCACCTCGAGGGCCGAGCTCACCCCCAGCAGCAGGGGCAAGGGCATGGCACACAAACGATCGAGCTGACGGGTCCAGCCCGGGGCTTCTTCGCCCTCTTCCCTTCGGTCCAGCAGTTCCTTGAGACCCAGGGCCAGGAGGACACCCGCCGCGAGCAGGTCAAGGCCGGTGCGGTGGCTGCTGCCTTTCTCCATGGTCAGCAGCAGGCCATGGCCCACGGTCAGAAGCAGCACCAGCATGGCGCTCACGGTGAGCATCCAGCCCATCACCAAGAGTCCCCCGCGCCGCAGGGGGTTGGGCCCCAGCAGCAGCAACAGCAAGAGGCCGATGTGGAGGGGGCTGAGGGCGATCCCACTGCCGTAGGCCAGCAATTCGGCCCAGAGGGTCCCGTTGGTCATCTAGCGGCGAATTTCGAACCAGTCTTCCTTGAGGGGCGCGAGTTGGCTTTGGCTCACGCTCAGCACCTCGGCCTCCCTGGGGCCGCGCTCGCACCAGAGCCGCAATTCGGTAAGTTGATAGGGCTGTCCTTCGGCCTGCACCTCGACGGATCCGTCCGGGCAATTCCGGACCCAGCCGCTCAGGTTGAGGTCCTTCGCCATCCGGCTGCAGCTTTCACGGAAGCCGACGCCCTGGACACGGCCCCGCACCTGCAGTTGCCAGCGTTCGATGCGCAGCGCGCTTGGGTTGGGGTGGCGCTGCTCCTGGCGCACCCATTGCCGCACCTTCGTGGTGCGGTTGCCACGGTTGAGTGGCCGCGTATCGGCGATCAGCCAGCCTGGTGTTCCCGACTGACGCTCTGACCGGTCCCCCTTATCCATCCACCCCCCTGCGAAGGCCTGATGTCTTCAAGGTGGCACGGGTTTGGGCTTTCGGCTACGGCTGGATCACCGGTGCATTCCAGTGGATTAGGGCACGGTTTTGCCGCTCGTATCCCAGGACGCAGAAGCTGCCTGTGCCAAGTGCCAACTGGGCTCCGCCGGCGGGGCCGCGCCCGAGCCAGCAGCCCGCCAGGCTGCGCAGGATGTGGCCATGGGCGAAGAGCGCCACCGGGCAGATCGCTCCGTCGGCGGCACTGGCGACCTGGCTGGCGCGCGCAATCACCCGCTCGCAGCGCTGCTGGACTTGTTCGCTGCTTTCGCCACCGGGGCAGGGGTGGCTGAAGACGCTCCAACCGGGGACGTGGGCGCGGATCTCGGGGGTGGTGAGTCCCTCGTAATCGCCGTAGTCCCATTCCTTCAGGCCCGGCTCGATCTGCGCTTGATCGCCCAGCCCAGCCAACTCACAGGTGCGCCGGGCCCGCTGCAGGGGGCTGCTGAAGACCGCCGCGAAGGTCTGTTGGGCGAGCACCGGCGCTAGGGCCTGCGCTTCCCGTTCGCCCTCGGGCAGCAGGGGGAGATCAGTGCTGCCGGTGTGGCGTCCATTGACGGCCCATTCCGTGGCGCCGTGGCGCAGGAGCCAAAGCTGCAGTGAGGCCATCAGGAATCAGCGACCAAGGGGTGCGGCCAGACGGGCCGAGGCGGCAAAGCGCTCGGGGATGGCGGGGCAGCCTCCCCAATGCAGGTGTAGCCAGCTGGCATGGAGCTGGCCATCGCCCCACCCTTCGGATCGCGCGGGGCTCCCCCAGCCCTCCAGGTCCCAGAGCGCCGCCTCGCCTGTATTGCCTTGATCCAGCTGCCAGCGGTGGAACTCGTGGCCCCAGAGCGTCTCGCCTTGGCGCACCACCAAGCCATCGCAGCGGGGGGAGGCCTGGCGGTAGCCCAAGCTCAGGCTTCCGCGCCGTGCCTGAAAAGGCAGCAGGCCCGCCATGGGGTGGAGGACGCCGTCCTGGTCCTCTAGGCCCTTACCCAGCAGCAGTAAGCCTCCGCATTCCGCGTAGATCGGCAGGCCCATCTGCCGCGCCTGCCGCAGGGCGGCGAGGCTGCGGGAGCTCGCCGTCAGGGTGTCCGCATGCAGTTCCGGATAGCCGCCGGGGAGGATCACACCATGGCACCCCTGGGGTAGGGGTTCATCGGCCAACGGCGACCAGGGTTCGACAATGAGTCCGTTCTGCTCGAGCAGCTCGATCGCCTCGGGGTAGCGGAAGTGGAAGGCGGCGTCGCTGGCGAGGGCCACCGGGACAGGGTCGTTCGCCGGTGCGGCTGGTGCTGGCGCGGCTTCACCCGGGGCTGGCGCGCTGAGCAAAGGCCACAGCTGATCGAGATCCAGATGCGCTTCGGCGAGCGTCGCCCAGGCCTCCAGGCGCAGTTGGACATCCTCGAGTTCATGGGCCGGCAGGAGCCCTAGGTGCCGCGAGGGCAGCTCCAGGCTGGTGTGCCTCGGCAGGGCTCCCAGTACCGGCATCGCGATCGAGGCCAGGGCCTCCCGCAGCAGCGCCTCATGGCGTGGACTGCCCACCCCATTGAGCACCACGCCAGCGATGGTCAGGCTTGGATCGTGGTCCCGGAAGCCGCGCACCAGGGCGGCCAAGGACCCGGCCTGCCGGCTTGCCTCCACCACCAGGACGATAGGTAGCTGCAACAGCGAAGCCACATGGGCCGAGCTCCCCTCGGTTGAGGGGCCTTTGCCATCGAAGAGGCCCATCACTCCTTCCACGAGGCAGAGATCGGCCTGGGCGCCATGGCGCTGGAATGACCGCTGCAGCCAGGGCCCTCCGCAGAGCAGGGCGTCGAGGTTGCGGCAGGCCCGGCCACTGGCGAGCGAGAGCAGCTGCGGGTCGAGATAGTCCGGCCCAACTTTGAAGGTCTGCAGGCTCAGGCCGCGGCGGTGGGCCAGGGCCGCAAGGGCCAGGCTCACCAGGGTCTTGCCGCTGCCGCTGGCAGGAGCGGCAATCAGGCAGGGCATGGGGGTTCCTAACTGGGCAGCAGCTTGGCAGCGAGGGCGACGGCGGCGGCCATCAAGGGGTTGGTGCTGTCATGGCCGCCTCCGAGCAGACGGGCCATTTCCATCTCCTCGCTCTCGTTGGGCAGGGGCACCACTTCCTCCGCGAGTTCCATTGAGGCGACACCACCGGCCTCCAGGCGCATGCAGCCGCCCGACTCCGAGCAGAGGATCACGCACAGGGGTGAACGGTTGGGCGGGGCACAGATCAAGCGCAGGCCCACCAGCGCACCGGGGTGAACCTTGCTCACCCCAACCGGCACGGGCATCAGCCGGAACTGCACGCTCTGACCATCGGTGCGCTGGAATTCGGCCCCCACACCCCGCTCTTCGGGGCTGGCGCCATCGACCCAGAAACTGCTGACCAGATGCCAGCCGAGCCGATCGGCAATCCAGGCGGCCAGCAGCAGTCCCTTGACCGGGTGCTGGCCTTCGACATCGATGTCCAGTTGGACCACCTGATCGAGGGCGCTTTGGCGGCTGGGGGGGTCGAAGACCATCGCCAACGATTCCCTCCAGGTCCGCAGCCTTAGCCAATTGAGGTCATTGACGGCTTGGCCGAGGGCAATGCGCTGAGCCAGCAGATCCAGGCAGCGCCGGGGCTCGCCGATGGAGCTATCCACCACCAGACGCCGGGGCAGGGTCGCCAATCCCTCCAGCAATTCGGGCGACTCATCCATGCTCCCGTTCCACCAGACCCAGCAGGGCAGGTCAGAGGGGATCAGCTCCTGCAGCATCGACAAGCCCTGGGACATGGCTCCCATGCCCCCGCGCAGGACCACGACATCGCCACAGGCATCGTTGTTGGTTCCCCGCTCCTCCGGCAGCGGGCAGTAAGCGGCCACCATCGATTGCAACTGCTGGTCCGCGGCCAGGGTGGGCGCCAGGGTGATCAGTCGCCTGGGTTGGTGGGCGCTGATGGCGCGGTCGACGAATTGCCCGCGTAGATCCTGCGCTTGGTGCTGACCGGCCTCCTGTCCAAGGGCCCAGGCCACCTGGGGTGCGGTGGGCGCTGTCCCAGTGGGGAGCCCCAATTCGCCGCTTGCCCGCCGGGCGGCCGCGAGCAGTTCATCGTTCAGCAAACCGCTCAAGGGGCCCTCGGCGCGGCCAGTGCGGATCAGCTGCTGCTGCAGCCAGGAGGGCTCCCAGACCACCAGGGTGAAGGTCGAGGCACCGCTGGAGTCCTTGAGATGGTCACTCCAGAGCCGGTTCAGATAGGCCGGCACCTCTTGGGGTGCCATCTCGATCGGGGCCTGAAGGGTCAGTTGGGGAGCCATGGGGATCGCTGAGGAAGAGAACGACGAAAAGCGGGAGGGTTACGGGCGTCTCCACATCAGGCCGTCCTCGGCCAGGAGCGAATCGGAGGCGGCTGGCCCCCAGGTCCGGGCTTCGTAGGGGTACACCGGGAGACGTGCTGGGGCGTCTTCAATCAGTTCGAGCAGCGGCGTGTAGAGCCTCCAGGCCGCTTCCACCTCGTCGCTGCGGGTGAACAGGGTGGGATCGCCGAGCATCGCGTCGGCCAACAGGCGCACGTAGCCCTCATCCGAGGGCTCGCCGAAGCTTTCGTCGTAGCTGAAGTGCATGTCGACGGGACGGCTGCGCATGCCCGACCCCGGCGCCTTCACGTCGAAGACAAAGCCAGCCCCTTCATCCGGCTGGATCCGCAGCACCAGTTGGTTCGCCGTCGGCGTTCCCCCAGCCGCATCGAAGAGTTGGACGGGAGCCTTGCGGAAGGTCAGGACGACTTCCGAGAGGCGTTTGGGGAGACGTTTGCCCGTGCGCAGATAGAAGGGGACCCCTTGCCAACGCCAGTTGTCGATGAAGAGCTTCATCGCGACATAGGTTTCGGTGGTGCTGTCTGGATTCACACCCGGCTCCTCGCGATAGCCCGCCAGGGGGTTGGCGGGGCTGCCGCCGCGGCTGTACTGTCCCCGGACACAGCATTTCCAGGGTTCGTCCTCATTGGCCAGGCGGGCGGCCTGCAGCACCTTGGCTTTCTCGTTGCGGATCGCCTCAGGGTCGAAGTGGCCCGGCGCTTCCATGGCGGTGAGGGCCAGCATCTGGGTGAGGTGGTTCTGCACCATGTCCCGCAGGGCACCGCTGGTCTCGTAGTACCCGGCCCGCTCCTCGACGCCGACGGTCTCGGCGGCCGTGATCTGGACGCTGGAGATGTAGTTCCGGTTCCAGATCGGCTCGAAGATCGCGTTCGCGAAGCGCAGGACCAGGATGTTCTGGACGGTCTCTTTGCCCAGGTAGTGGTCGATGCGGAAGATCTGGGATTCCTTACCGCAGCTCTGAACAATCCGGTTCAGGGTTTGGGCACTGCTGTAGTCCGTGCCAAAGGGTTTCTCGATGACAACCCGGCTGCGGCTGGGGTCCTGCAGCAGTCCAGCCTTGGCCAGGGCCCGGCAGCCACTGCCGTAGAACGCCGGTGAAACGGAGAGATAGAAGGTGCGGTTGCCGCGGGTGGCCTTCAGGCGATCCAGGGCCTCGAGCCGCGTGCCCAAACTGACGACGTCCTCGTCCTTTTGCAGGTCCACCGGCTCATAGAAGAGGCAGCCGCTGAATTGCTCCCAGGCGCTTTGGTGCTGCTGGATTTCGCTGGCCATCGCTTCGGCCATCCGCTCCCGGAAATCCTCATCACTCCAGGGCCGCCGCGCGCAGCCGAGGATCGCGAATTCAGTCGGTAGGCGCCGTTGCCGGAACAGCTCGAACAGCGCCGGAATCAACTTGCGGTGGGTGAGGTCGCCGCTCGCGCCGAAGATCACCAGGCACTGCGGTGAGATGACGCGCTCCTGTCGAAGGCCGACCCGTAGGGGGTTGGTTTGCTGGGCCGGCATGGGCAAGGCGCGCGTGCTCTTGGTTTAACGGCGGTTCCTGAGCTCGGCAGCGAGTAGTCACAAAAAAAGCCCGCCGAAGCGGGCTTTTGAGCAAAGGCTGACCTGAGCTCGGAGCTCAGTAGGTCTCCACGTGCCAGCGCTCGGCCTTCTTCAGCTTGGGACGCAGCTCGGACCAGTCCAGACCCTTGGCCGCAGCGGCGGTGGTCATGGCTTCGTCGATGCCGGGCTCCATACCGCGTAGACCACACATGTAGACGTGGGTCTTGGGGTTTTCGATCATCGCGAAGATCTCGTCAGCGTTCTCGCTGACGCGGTCCTGGATGTACATGCGGCCGCCGTTGGCGTTTTGCTGCTCGCGGCTGATCGCCTTGGTGTAGCGGAAGTTCTCGGGGAACTCACGCTCGTAGCGGTTGAAATCGTCTTCGTACAGGAGGTTTGCGGTGGTGGGAGCACCCATGAACAACCAGGCCTTACCGCGGAAGTTCCAGCCGTTCTTCTCGCGCTCGCTGGCTTCGAACATCCGGCGCAGGTAGGTGCGCATCGGAGCAATGCCCGTGCCGGTGGCCAGCATGATGATGTTGGCGTCCTCGTCCTCAGGCAGGAGCATTTCCTTGCCCACGGGGCCGGTGATCTTCACCTTGGCGCCGGGCTTGATGTCGCAGAGGAAGGTGGAGCAGACACCATTGATGGTCTCGCCGTCCTTCTCGTACTGCAGTTGGCGCACACAGAGGGAGACGGTGTCATCCGCCAGGTCGTCGCCGTGGCGGGTGCTGGCGATCGAGTAGAGGCGCAGCTTGTGGGGCTTGCCGTTGGCATCTTCACCATCGGGAATGATGCCGATGGACTGGCCTTCGACGTAATGCAGCTGGGGGTCGCCACCCTTGAGGTCGAAGGTGATGTGGTTCACCCGGCCAATGGCACCTTCTCCCAGCAGGCTGTAGTTCTCGGTAACGGTTCCCAGGAAAGGGGTCTTGGGCTTGTAGAGATTGACCGGAACGGCAGCGTGTGACACAGAAGCAGCTTTTTTAGCGGGGGCTTTTTTGGCCGCGGCGGCCGGGGCAGGCTTGGCCGCGGGCGTTGGGGCAGGGGCCTCGCCCGAGGGAGTGACCGAAACGATCATTCCACCGAGCTGACTGATGGATTGCATCAGTGCCTGCAGGCGGGAGAAGGGAACGCTGATGCTGCGCTCGGCGTTGCGGGGGTGAGCACTGCCGTAACCCCGCACAACAACCGTGAACATGCGTGAGTCGCTGCGGCTTGATGGAGCGGTCGAAACACGCATGGATCTCTTCTGCCCTGAGAACGCGCGCGATCATAGTAATCCTCCGGGTCTGGAGCGCCCTCCGTTGCATTCCAGAGCGGGTTAGGTTGAAGCTTCTTGTGTTTGAGCCCCCCGGCGCAATCCTTGACCCAGTTGTCGGTGCCACCGGATTCGACCTCATCGCTGAGCGAAACGCTGAATGCAGCGTCCTCAGGACAAGGGGCTTGCTCGCTCGACACCATCCAGCAGGAGATGGAGCGCTTGCCGGGGGGGACCCGCCGGTTGGCCGTTCAACTGCGCTTGGCCATTGATCCCAGCTGGATCTGGGCCGTTCTGACCGATTACGACCGACTGAGTCAATTCATTCCCAATCTCCAGACCTCCCGTCTGCTCTGGCGCCGCGGTGCCGTTGTGGGCCTTGAACAGGAGGGTGCCCAGCGCTTCATGGGGATGCAGTTCAAGGCGCGAGTGCAGCTGGAGCTCACCGAGCACCCCGAAGCCCGGCAGCTCACCTTCACCATGCTCAAAGGTGATTTCCGCCGTTTTGATGGGGTCTGGACCATCGGCTTAGACGGTGAGAGCACGACCTTGCTCTACGAGCTCACGGTTCAAGGCTGCGTTGGCATGCCGATCGGCTTGATTGAGCAACGCCTGCAGGAAGATCTGGCCGCTAATCTGCGGGCGGTTCAGGCCGAAGCCCAGCGCAGACAAGCCACGGCCTGAGGTCCATCGCCCTCGGGAGAGTCCGCTGAGCTGGCGGCATTTGGACACAAAAAAAGCGGCCGAAGCCGCTTCTCTTTGGATACCCCCAAGGGGATTCGAACCCCTGTCGCCTCCGTGAAAGGGAGGTGTCCTAGGCCTCTAGACGATGGGGGCTAGGACTCGGTTGCCAGGTGAACTCAAGTTCCCTTGCAGTGCATGGCGTTTGAACGCCGCGCCCGATGGAAAGAAATTACGGGTCAGAGGGGCCCTTCGTCAATCAAGGTCATGACCTGCAACTCAACTGGCCCCCTGGCCGTCCCAGACGGGCACCGTGAAGTAGAAGCAGGCGCCTTCATCGGGTTCGGAGACCACCCAGATGCGGCCGCCATGCACTTCCGTGATCCGCCTGCAGACCGAGAGCCCCACACCAAAGCCTGATGTGGTCGAGGAGGTCTGGGGTAAGCGCACCCGATCCTGAAAGATCCGCTCCTGCTCATCCACGGGAATCCCGGGGCCGGAATCGCAGACGCTGACCTCAATCCACTGGCTGGTGCGGTGGAAGATCGCCATTCGCACTTTCCCGCCATCCGGCGTGTATTTGAAGGCGTTCTCGAGCAGGTTCAAGAAGACCTGACGCATCCGCCGTTGGTCGGCATAGACATCCGGCAGGTCACTGGGGATATCGGTGATCAGCTCGAGCCCCCGTCCCACCCAGCGTTTCTCGAGTTCGAGGATCGCTTCAGCGGCCAGGGGGCCGAGGGCAATGCGTTGCGGGTTGAACAGGGCCTCCCAGCGGGTGGTCCCGACCTCCAGGAGGTCTTTCGAGAGCTGTTCAATGTCATCGAGCCGGCGATCGAGGACATCGCGAAAGCGGGTTTGATCGATCTGCCCGAGGTTCAGGCTTTGGAGGGCCAGCTTGGAGGCCGTAAGGGGGGTGCGCAGTTCGTGGGCCACCATCCGCAGCAGCCGCTCCTGGCCGCGTAGCCGCTCGATCAAGGTTTCGTTTTCCTGGCGCAGCACCAAGACCTGGTCTTCGAGTTGCAGTTCCCGTTGAGTCCGACTGCCGTCGCTTTCTGCCGGCCGCAGGCTCATGCCTAGGCCGCTCACCACCTCCAGTTGCTGCCAGCGCGGCAACCAGTTGCGCAGCTGTTGCAGGAGCATGTTTCCGGCAAACACCTGTTTGGGTGCCGGCTCGAGCTTGATCAGCGCCGGGGTCGCCACCAGGCGGTGCAGCTCGAGGAGCTCGGGCCGTTGGGCAGGATCGGCGAGCTCCAGGCTCACCTCAAAACCAAAGTCCTCCTTCTCGAGAAACGCAACGAGGCTCCTGACATCAGCGCTGGCCCTGTGCCGGGTTCCAGCCACCAGGAGCAACTTCAGGTGTCGACGTTGCGCTGAGTCTTCGTCGTCGAGCGAGAGCGGATCAACAGCCCCTCGACCATCAGGCGCAACAGGGCCTTCCGCAGGCATCCTGCGGATCGACTCGTTTCCGTCGGGGCTTGCTTCCCCAGCAGAGTGCACCGGAGGGTGAAACCTGGAGAAATTGTGGTTTCACGTTATGGGGGTTAGGCAAGTCCTGCTGGCCTCGCTATGACGACTGTGATGAGTCGTTGTCTGATAAGTCCCAGTGGTCCATCAACGGGAACTATCGACTCGGGTCCATCCGGTCTCGTGGATGCCTTCAGCGCCAAGAACTGGACGCATTCAATTTGATACGACCCTGCGGCGCTGGTTTAACCGCAATCTCGGCTTGTGGCGCTCACGCCGGCAATATTTTTTCCCCGACGACGAGGTCCTGCGGGTCGACATGCTCCTGCGGGTCGAAACGTTTGAGGACCAGGCGGAATCCGAGCCGCGCTACCGCTTCAGTTGGTGGCCCGAAAAGGAATACGACTTCTTTGACATCAAGCCCCGTTACGTCCGCGAAGGCACGATGGAAGCCACCTTGTGCGGCCATCAGCTGCGCCGTAGTCGTGGCTACCTCTGCGGCTCACCGACCAAGAGTCAGGTCCGCCAGGCGGATGAGCATGAGGTTGTTTTCGAGTCCCACTACCAGGAGTGGGACATCTTCGAGTACATCCGCCTGGTGAATCAGGATCAGTTCAGGGCGCGCACCATCTACTCATGGCGCGATGGAAATCTTGAATTGGTGGAAACCCACCATGAAATTCGTGTCGAAGAAGCCGGAGCACCTTTGCGCGGCGAGAGCTAGTTCAGTGATGCAGCAGGATTAACAGGCGATTGCTGCTTCTCTCGTGCGTTTGTCTCGAAGCCAATTCGGTCTGCTGATCCTGCCCTTGGTGCTCTGGATCGCACCGCTGTCGGCTCAAGCCGCCCCGGCCACGGAGGCGGAGATGAACCTCTACACGCGCATCGCGGCCCTCAACGTCTGTATCGCTCGCGCGGCGGACACCGACTTCGACAAAGCTGTAGCGATCGCCGGTGAAACGATCGCCCAGGTGATCCAAGGCGGGCACCAGTCGCAGATCGCACAGGTGGGCACCAAGCCTCTGTCGATCGAAGAGCTGCGCCGAGGTTCGATCAATTCGGCCGTTCTTGGCGCCGTTGAGGTGTGCCCCAATGAGGTGCCGGCTGATGTCAAAGCCAAGGTCGAAGAAGCGGTGAAAGGACGCACCACCCAACCCAAGGCCCCAGCCAAAAAGCCTTGAGTCGCATCTCGTCGTAGGTCAGAGCGCCCTCAGTCAGAGATCAGCGCTGCAGCGGAGGTTGTCTGGAGGGGTCCCCGATTGGACCTTCTCCGATGGCCTCCGTTTTTCGCTTCGGTCTGCGTAGCGGACGATCGCTGTTGCTGGCTTGCGCGGCCACAGCCCCGCTGTTGAGCCTGCTGCCGAACCCCGCGCTCGCCCACTCCCCGCGTTGGCGACACGAGCACCACTGGCATTCGGGCAGCTTGAAGGCTGAGCGGCGCTGGTCACGCGCCCAGCATTGGCGTCAACACCATTTAGAGAGTTGGCAGCGCGCCAATCTCAAGGCCAAGAAGCGCTGGTCACACGCTCAGCAAGCTCCAGCAGGCGAGCTGCGTGAATCGCACCTCAGCCAGCGGGAACCCTGGCGCCAGGTCCGCTCCACGCCGGAGCGTTGCAACACCGGACGACTCTTGGGCGGCTTAACCGGAGGGGCGGCGGCCTACGCGCTCTCCCGCCAGGATGGACGGGCATGGGCGATTCCCCTTGGTGCTCTGCTCGGCTCTCAGATGGGCTGCAGCGTGGCGACGGGGCGGGGTCCCGTTCCTTGGTAATTGTTCCTCCGCATGGCCACCGTCCGCCTCGCTGACTACCGCCCGGCCCCGTTCACGATCGAGCACACCCAGCTGTTGTTCCAGCTGCACGCCGATCACACCGTGGTCGACGCCGCGTTTCAGCTGGTTCCCGCGGGAGCCGCCGAGGCGGCTCCCTGGGAGTTCCTGGGGGAGCAACTGGAGCTGCTCTCGATTGAGCTGGACGGTGAGCTGCTCGCCGCGGAGGCCTATCGGCTGGAGCCCGGCAAGTTGGTGCTGCTGGCGCCACCAGAGGCGGCCTGCTGCCTGCGCACCCGGGTCAAGATCCAGCCCCAGACCAACACCAGCCTGGAGGGGCTCTACGTAAGCGGCGGCCTCTTCACCACCCAATGCGAGGCCGAGGGCTTTCGGCGGATCACCTTCCATCCCGACCGCCCTGATCTGCTCAGTCGTTTCCGGGTGCGCATCGAAGCCGATCAAGCCAGCTGCCCGGTGCTGCTCTCCAACGGCAACTGCCTGGAGACGGGGGTTATTCCCGGGGAGCCCGGCCGTCACTACGCCGTCTGGGACGACCCCTTCCCGAAGCCCTCCTACCTGTTCGCCCTGGTGGCGGGCGCCCTGGAGGAGGTGCGCGATCAATTCGTGACCTGCAGCGGCCGGACGGTTCAGCTGCGGATTCATGTCGAGCCCGGGGATGCGCCCTTTACGGCCCACGCGATGGCCTCCCTGAAGCGCTCCATGGCCTGGGATGAACGCCGCTATGGCCTCGAGTACGACCTCGAGGAGTTCAACCTCGTCGCCGTGCGCCACTTCAACATGGGCGCGATGGAGAACAAGAGTCTCAACATCTTCAACTCCAAGTTGGTGCTGGCGGATGCGGAGACCGCGACGGATGCCGAGCTGGAGCGCATCGAAAGCGTCATCGGCCACGAGTACTTCCACAACTGGACGGGCAACCGCATCACCTGCCGGGACTGGTTCCAGCTCTCGCTGAAGGAGGGACTCACGGTCTTCCGTGACGCGAGTTTCACGGCGGATTTGCATTCACCGGAGGTGAAGCGCATTGATGATGTGGCCCTGCTGCGCAACACCCAGTTCCGTGAGGATGCGGGACCCACGGCCCATCCGATTCAGCCGGATCACTACCAGGCGATCGACAACTTCTACACAACGACGATTTACGAGAAGGGATCTGAAGTCATCCGTGTGTTGCACACCCTGCTGGGTGAGGAGACGTTCATGCGGGGTATGGCTCTCTATGTGAGCCGTCATGACGGCACCGCCGCCACCTGCCAGGACTTCGTTCAAGCGATGGAAGATGCCGCTGAGCAGGCCTGGGCTGCGGGCGCGGCGTTGCCCCGTTTTGATTTTCAGCAGTTCCGCCGCTGGTACAGCCAGGCGGGCACGCCCCAGTTGCAGATCGAGCGTCACTGGGATGGTGATGCCGGCACCCTGCGGCTGAGCGTTCGTCAGAGCACCCCAGCGACCCCAGGGCAACCCCAGAAGGAGCCGGTCGTGATCCCACTGGTGCTGGGTCTGGTGGGCCAAGGCGGTGATCCGCTGCCGCTCCAGTTGCCCGGGGAGCACGCCAAAGACGTGGCCGCAGCCACGCTCCCCGCTGAATGGGGCAGCGCCAGTCGCCTCTTTGTGATCGACCGCGCCGAGCAGGACCTGCTGTTCGTGGGACTCGAGGCCCATTCCCACCCACCGGCTGTCTCCTTGCCCCGCGGCTTCTCGGCCCCGGTGCGCGTCGCGATGGAGCGCTCTAGCAATGAGCTACTGCACCTGCTCGCGTGCGACAGCGAATCCTTTGCCCGCTGGGATGCCGGCCAGGTCCTGCTGCGTCAGGCCCTGCTGGAGCGGGCGTCGGGCGCGATCAATGACGAGCTCGAAGAGGGGCTGGTGGCCGCCTTTGAGCGGATCCTGCTGGAGGGGGACTTGGGGGATTCGTACCGCAGTGCTCTGATGGCGTTCCCCGGATTGCCGGAGCTGGAGGATGCGGCCCTGGCCCAAAACGGCACGGTGGACCCGCCGGCGTTGTTTGAGGCGGTCTTGGCCCTGCGGACCCGCTTGGGCGACGAGCTCCAGGGGCCGCTCGAGACGGTCTTGGCCAGCTGCCGCAACCAGTGGCAGCAGCACTGGCCTGAGGGTGTCGGCGATCGCGATCTCACGGCCACCATCTGGAGTTGGCGTGTGGCGGCGGGTGACGCAGGGGTTCGTGCCGAGGCGGCGGCGGCGGTCTCAGGGCCGTCGATGACCCTCGCGCGGGCTGGTTTGCGGGCGCTGCAGTCCATCGACAGCCCTGAGCGCAACGCGGCCCTGCAGGCCTTCCACGACCGCTGGCAGGAGAAGCCCGTCATCCTCGATGCCTGGTTTGGCCTGGAGGCGGCCACCCCCTTTGGCGATGGGGTGGAGCGGGTGCGGCAGCTGATGGATCACCCCCGGTTTGATCCGGCGGCACCGAACTCGCTGCGGGCGGTTCTCGGAGGCTTTGCTGGCAACGTCAGCCAATTCCATGCCCTCGATGGCAGCGGCTATCGCTTCATGGCCGAGCAGATTTCGGCGTTGGACCAGCGCAATCCGATCACCGCGTCGCGGATGGCCAAGGTCTTCAGCCGCTGGCAAAGCTACGGCTCGCTGCGCTCCGAGCGGATGCTGGAGGCCCTCAAGCAGTTGTCCGCAACGCCCCTCTCGCCGAACAGCCGGGAAGTGGTGGATCAGTGCCTGCAGTTGGCCTAGGGCAGGGTCTGGTGGAGCTGCTTGAGGCCTTCGCGCCGTAGGGCGGCTCCCTCCGGACCGGCATGGGCGCCCCAGAGGCCCTCCCAATAGAAATAAATGACCCCGTGGCCGCGGGCGACAGCCAACTTGACCCGTTCACTTAGGTCCGGCAGCGGTGTGGTCCGTCCGCCAAAGCCCGCCAGGATGCCGATCTCCACGGGGATGCCCCAGCTGCTGGATTTGGTCAGCGCAGGCTGCTCGAGGTCTTTTTCAAACCCTGCCAAGGAATAGGCGTAGTTCTGCACCACCAGCTCATCGATCAGGCCCCCCAGGGCCCAGATCTCCCAGTCCTGCAGCCAGTGGTTGTAGGCAAAGCGGAACGGGCCGGGAGAGAGGCTGACGTAGGGGCTCCCCTGGCCGCTCTCTTTAAGGGTGCGGCGCAAGTCCCGCAACAGACCCGTCAGTTGGCGTCGACGCCAGTTCATCCAGGCCCGGTCGGTGTGCAGCTCCGGTGGCTCCTCGCCGGTCTCCTCGCGGTAGAGCGCGCGGGTGTAGGGGTCGTACCCCAGTTCGACGGGCCAGGCGAAGTGGTCATCGAGCTGAATGCCGTCAACCTTGCAGCGCTGCACGATCTCGCCGATCAGCCCAAGGAACCGCGCCCGCACCCCCGGGTGAGCGGGGTTGAGCCAGACCATTTGCTTGCCATGCATGGCCACGTTGCTTTCGCCGGCGCTGTTCTGCAGCACCCACTCGGGGTGTTCGCGGACCACCGCGGCATCCGCCGGCTCCATCAGGCCGTACTCAAACCAGGGGATCACCCGCAGGCTGCGCCGGTGGGCGGCCTCGGTGAAACGGCAGATCGGATCGAGCTTGGGGGCGCTCTGGAGCAGGGCGGGCTCCATCGGTGCCCAGCGGCTCCTGTGGAAGGTCGTGCCGCGGCTCCAGACGTTGGGGTAGAGGGTGTTGAAGCCCGCCGCGCTGAGTTCTTCGACGGCTTCGTTGATCCGCTGCCTGGAGTAGTAGAGCGGGCTTGGGCTGTTGGTCAGCCAAACGCCAATGAGTCTCGGTTCAGGCTCCTTCGCCAGCCCGGCAAGGGGGGCCAGCAGTCCAAGGAGCAGCAGGCCTACCAGCCTGCGCGTCAACGGAACATTGCCCGAAAACCTTGTCCTGGACAGGAAATTCTGCAACAGCTGAGCCAGTACTGCAACAGAGTTATGCAGCACATTTTGGCGCACCAAGCCCGACCTGTTCGACCGCCGGGAGCCTTCGTATCAAGAGGGAGGGGGCCTTAGCTCAGAGGTAAGTGACCCAAGGGGGGGAAGCTCTCGTTGCCTGCTCTTCGTGAAGGCCCTCGGAAATTTCCGGCGAATTTTTTAGAGGATTTGCATGGCTAGCCTGATTGCAAGAGCAAAGGGCTGAAGTAGCGAGCCAATGCCTGGTGCCCAAGAGCAAACCCAACAACGTCGATGGGTAGGCGAGCAGCTCGGGCTTTATGCCAAGGCCTGGAGTAACGATCCATCCGGTAGCAAGAAGCTCGAGGCATTGGTTGCAGACCTCGCGCCAAACGACCCTGACTTACGAAGCGCGCTCAAGGTTGTGGCGAGCCGTGATGGCTTTCACAAGCTGCTGAACCTCAGCGGCAGCGGCAAGGGACAGATCGAGAAGCAGGCTTTTCTGTCTGATCTGTCAACTGTCTTTGCACCACAGGCACTCGAGGCGATAGACGCCGTTCTATGCGGGGTCTTGAACCTTCCGATAGAGACTCCAAAGGAAGAGAAGCCAAGCCCCAGCGCCTCAGGGCAGCCTGAAGCAATGGAAGCCGAGGAACACACCAAACCACGACCAAGAACTGGAAGCCTGCGAAAGCCCAGCAAAGGATCACTCATCGGTGCCGGTATCGGAGCATCTGTTGTCCTTCTTGGGGCTTTGTTCACGGCAACAGCTCCAGATGCCCTTTGCAGGGTTGGCCTATGCGGGAACGGTCAGCGGTCGGAGAAAACAGAAGATTCAGCGCTAAATCGAGCGAAGCAAGCTGAGGCTGATCTTGGGAAGGCCAAAGACATCGACTCGTACAGCGATGCCGCTAAGAGGTTGGAGCTTGCACTCAATGACCTTGCCAGGCAACGGGGCTCCAAAACACAGTCACTTGAAGAAAAGCGGCTCGAGCAGAAAATTGAGGAGGTCAGGAAGTTCCTCGAACGTGAAATCGCAACTAGAAAGGGAATCGATGAAATCAGGGACTTGCTACTTCGGTTTGAGACGAATCCAGAAGCAGTTGATCTTCTGAGGAATGCAGCCATTCAAACTAGTGAATTAGTGAGGCAAGGAACCTTCTACAAGGATCAAGTAGAGGCACTACGGCAAGAAATTATTGCTCTCAGGAAAGAAATGCTCAGAAGAGGCTCTTCAGATCAACAAACGGAGAGACAGCTCAATGAGATGGACCCGGTCTTCAGGCTTTTCTAAAAGACGAAGAGACGCCAAATAGAAAGTGCTAGGAGGAGCATTTCGAGGAAACCTCGTTGGAAGCATTCTCATTCCCAAGCGATGAGGCGACCCTCCAATCTGCACATGCCGACTTCATGTCAGACATAAGTTCATGGATGTACCCCCTTAGAGCATAAACACTGTCATCATCGGCATCCCTTTCGATATAGGCAGTCAAGTCTGTAAGGGCTTCTTCATGATCGCCATTATCCATAAAGGCAATACCACGACTCACAAGAGCGTATAGATTATCTGGCTCTATATTAAGGACAGCCGAGTAGTCATTAATTGCGCTCATATAGCGCTTAAGCTCGTAGTAGATATCGGCACGAGTCTCTCGAGAGTAAGCATCATCTGGACTGATCCCAAGTGCAATCTGAATATCGTCCAAAGCACTTGCCAGATCATCAAGGGCCATCCTGGCCTTAGCCCTCCACAAATATGGTCGATACCACTTTGAATCGACTCGAATCGCAGAATTAAACGCATCTATCGCGGCCGGGTAGTCTTCCAAGTCATATTTGTTAAGGCCAATACACCAGAGAGGCTTTGCGTAGCTCGTATCTAGCTCTGCAGACTTGCGACAGTCGTTTATAGATTTCGCATGCTGCCCCAAGGCGTTGAAAGCCATGCCTCTTGAATAGAGCACATATGAAGAGTTAGGATCAAGATCTAGCGACAGGTTGTAGTCCCTTATGGCAAGCTCATCTTTTCCTGTGTAGTAGTAAGAGTCACCCCTGGTCCATAATGCAAAGGCAGAAGCGGAGTCTAGGGAAAGAGCAATGTTGCTATCTCTAAGAGCACCACTGTAGTCATCCGATTCATTCTTTAAATCAGCTCTCTGCGCAAAGTAAGGTGCATATTTGGAGTCGAGCTCCAATGCTTTTTCGATATCAGAAAAAGCTTTGCCAAGGTCACCCGTCTTTTGGTAAATTATTGATCTCAGATAATACGCCTCATCGTAATCTGGAAGAAGCTCTATTGCTCTTGAGAGGCTAGCCTTAGATGCTTCATAGTTGCCTAACTTATTTAGTGCAGAGCCTCTTAAATAATATGCGATAGGAATTTCTTTGCGTGAGATAATCTTGTCGGATAACTCAAGCAACTCCTGTTGCCTGGCCGGATCACCCTCAAGGTTCCTAGCCTTCAGAATCAAGTCATCAACTGAGAACGAGGCTGAAACGTTAGTCTGGCGAGACCAATTACCAGATGAAGAATAATGGTCAACTGGGATAGCCTGATTGGACCCACTCTTAACAGCAATGCCCGCTTTGATTGTAAGGTTTTTATCTATTTCAGCTTGACCATGAATAGCTACCAACTCACCCTTGCTATTAAGAACAGAACCTCCACTCATTCCAGGAAGAGTTGAGTTTGAATAGATGAGCTGGTACCCTCTAGGCATTGCTATCTTTGCGTTAGCCTCAACGAATCCAGCTTTAAATCTCAGCAGTCTTTGAGGAACAGCTTGCGTTGAGACAGGAAATCCAGCTACATATACTGGGCTCCCCATGACAACACTCTGGGAGCTACCGACGTTGGCTGACGTATAACGCCTTGAGCTTTGAAATACAAGCGTTCCAAGGTCAACGTTGTCAATCTTCCTAATAGATCCGAGCGATACCTCGTGCCTATAGCCATCATTAGTAAAGATAGAGATCTCCTCATTAGCTCTTTGTCCACCAATCACATGCCAAGCTGTTAAGACGATATAGGTATCTCTATCTTGTTTGACGATTACACCAGAGCCTTGCGTTGCTCCTTCAATTCGAACTGTGATTTCCTTCGCAATTTCAGCCACAGACTCTGCAGCCTGCGCATGCGAAGGCAACTGAGAAGAGAGTATTGCTAGCGACCCAATAGATAGGCTATGGACACACGGCTGAGAGGCAGCGACTAGCAGTGCCGTTAATACACCTTTAAAAGGCTTCACAAGTCTGTACCTTTCTGACATAAGCATACCCTGCCCAAAAACCTTGTCCTGGATGGGAAGTTCTGTAACAGAGTTATGCAACACATTCTGGCGGCACCCAGACCGACCTGTTTCACCGCTGAGTGCACTGTTGAACAGGTAGGAGCTCAGCTCTGCGATAGGGGGCCTAAGAGAGAAAGTGGGAGAGAGAGTCGTCTGTGAGGCCCATCGTGAAGGCACTCAGAAATCTATGGTGAATTTTTAGATGATTTTGGCCGTCGGTTAACGCTCGAGCTCGAACAGCAAGAGAAGATTGTTCCACTAACTATTAGAGACACCGCAATTTAGGCATTATTAAAAATAGTTATCTAGTATCTCCTTTGGCACTTCCCAGTTGCATCTACCGGCCCAAGAAGCAAAGTCTTCCTTTGAGCCGACAAACTCATAACCTCCTCCATATGCAAGGAAGCCCCCAAGATCTTCACATGCCTTCGCGTGAATTCCCATAGCTTCGTAAGCTTGGGCCCTCTTTATATAGAGATTTGCGTATTGTGTAAAATCCGTGAACTTTACAATCTTTTTGGATTGAAGAAGAAACGCCGTATCAACTGTATCTACTATTCCGCTATGGTTGCCGGCCTCTCTGTAAAGATCACTCAGCTTGGCGAGGTCTTCAGGCCAAACTAATGTTGAGGTAGAGATATGAATTGAATAGTCATCGATTGCACCCTTCTTGTTTCCTAGCTTGTCCCTGACATCTGCTCTATATCTTCTTGCCCAAAAACTGTCTCCAGGGTTCATGGCCAACGAGGTATCCAATAGCTTCTCAGCTCGCAACAGGATCTTCCTATAACCCATCTCCTTAGCCACTTCTTCTCTAATCCTTTTATTTTGTGCTGGCTGGTTATCAAAGTCATATGCGTTCTTCTTGATCATTGCATCTGTCTTTTCGTTCTGTAGCTTGATAGATCTTTTCACTGCAATTGCCAATATATTGTTAGCTACTTCCCAGTTAAGCCGCGCACTGGTTGGAATCTTCTTGAGCCCACGCTCGTAAATCGCTAATTTCTTTTCTACATGGTCGGGATCCCAGTAAATTGCACCGTACCTTAGGTAACCCTCCTCAAGAAAAGGGTCAAGGCTAAGTGCCTTTTCATAATACCGGATTACATCCAAGTTCTTCTTGTCTCCAAGTTCGTAATTGTTAAATTCCATCATGCTTGCTATTCGTAAATATGCCGGGGCTATCTGATCATCGAGGCTTAGTGCTTTCTTGAAGTCGCTTAAAATACTATCTTCTGAGTATTGATCGAGTTGATATCCATTCGCTACTAACTTGTAAGTTCCACGAAGGTAATATGAATATCCGACTTTCTTGTGAACGATCGAAGCTGAAACTAGGTCTACGGCTTGCTTTGCAAGAGAAGCAGACATTCCGTTAAGTTCGTTTCTGCGCTGGTCATTTTTCCACTCTGTTCGGTGCGTAGATTCTCTTATCGTCTTAATCAAATCAATCTTCTGAGTAGCTGCTGCAATCAGTTGCTGATGCTCATCTGGAAGTGATAGATCCTTTTGGACTGAACCTACATTTAACTGCTTTAATACATGTGTGATTGGAATCGCCTGATTGATTCCGGTCTTGACAGCAATACCTTCTTGCTCGCTAAGAGTAACGTCAGTCTCGGCTCTACCATGCACTCCGATTAATCCTCCTCTTTTGGAGAGTACAGGCCCCCCACTCATTCCTGGCAGGGTTGGATTAGAGTATAAAAGATCATATCCATCGGCTTGTGATTGCCCCGAAAGGGCTACAAGACTTCCTTCTAAAAACCTGTGAATGCTCTTCGGCACTGAACTTGTTGGCAGTGGGAAACCCGAAACAAATACATCATCTCCGGGACTGAGACTCTTTAAATTGCCAACCTCAGCTATTGCATACTTATTTCTTGATCTAAAAGTGAATTCGGCTATATCCACTCCTTGTATCTTCTTGATGGAGGATGACACTACATCATGCCATTGGCCGTCTGATGTCCGTACCTGCAGCTCTTCTCCTTCTACATAGTTTTTAAGTACATGCCATGCGGTAAGTGCATAATAATTTGCTCCTGTCCTTGCAATAATTACGCCACTTCCTGGTGATGATGGACCCTGTACTAATAGTGAAATATCCTTTGACTTTTGGCTTAGCTCCCTCTTCCCCAATGCAGAAGCCCCAGGTGATATGACTTTGACCTCATAATCATTGTTATGTTTGATGCCGCTGTCCTCATCTAATGAATAACTACTCTGCATGCACCCAGCGGCTAAGCTTAATAGTGCACAAGTAACTATTGCCCTGTTTAAACTCAAGGATCTCTTCCGTCAATACTTGGTATACAATACTCTAGCATTCTTTGCTCCTTGCTCTGCTTTCCAGGGCTTATAAGCGATGGCTCTCCATTCATTAGTAAAAAACACTCTGTATGGAAGAGTCTTTGGGCTTACTTTTGCTCTATTTATTTCACCATTGCCGTGCATAGCAAAGACTGCTTCAGAAATTGCTGAAGTGGCGAGAAGTGCGAGTGTGTTAGTGGAAGGTGCTACTGAAGGCTCAGGAGTTCTCGTAGATCGTCGTGGTGAAGAATATACAGTATTAACCGCCTGGCATGTAATCAATGGAAATCGGCTTGGTGAAGAAATTGTCATTAAGACGCCTGACGGTGCAAGTCATAAGACAAGCATTGTGAATGCAAGGAGAATAGGCAATGTAGACATGGCGGCTATTACATTTAAAAGCTCTAAAGTGTATAAGCCCGTTGAAATTGGAAGCGCTGACAAAATTAGTCAAGGGGCTAAAATCTATGTTGCAGGTTTTCCGCTCTCAACAACAGCAGTCCCGGTTCGAATCATGCGATTCTTGCCGGGTCAAGTGATTGCTTATAGTCCTGCTCCACTTCCAGATGGTTATCAAATACTTTATACGAACCGTACGCTACCTGGAATGAGTGGTGGTGCCGTCATTAATAGTTTCGGTCTTTTAGTGGGGATACATGGGCGAGGTGAAACAGATTTCAAAGCTACTGAGCAGTCAGGTGTATCAGTAAAGACGGGTACAAACCTTGCTCTGCCAATTAATTTGTACGGTACGTTGTCGAGGAAGGAGGACTCTGTCCTGGGGAGGTCTAATACATCAGTCCGAGCAGTCCCATCTGCTACTCCGATGCCAGGAGGTACTAGTAGTTCTCGATTTGATGAGTATCTAGTTGCTGCTGCCAATACATCGTCTCTTCTTTTCCGTGAACGGATGACCTTGAACGACCCACGTATCGATCAGTCTCGTGCTCGTGAAGTTATCCGTCTATCTACGTTGGCTCTTCAGATTAAGCCCAGTGCTAAAGCCTATGAGCTTCGTGGTGCTGCCAGGAAGGCATTCCCTATGTACAGGATCACCATCCCGCTCCAGATTTCCGTAGACGCAGTCGATCAAGAAATAGCACTTCAAAAACTAAATGCTGTTGATGACTTTAGTAATGCAATAAGACTGGACCCTAAGAATGCATCTCTATATATTCAGCGTGGCTCGGCAGAGTCCGATAGGCTGCGCTCTAGGCGTGATTACAGAACAGCGATTAGGTTAGAGCCGAACACCGTCAGTGGATATATTGCACTGCTTGGAACATACACTGATAAGCGAGAAAGAAAGCTGGTGATTGATGAAATGATGACCAGAGTTCCATCAAGCTCTGATGCTTATGTTGCCTATGGCGACTACATCAGAGCCAGATCGACTTCTGCTAACCCTTCACTTAAGCGAGAGAATACTCTGCAATCAATCACAGCTTACGAGAAGGCCAGAGACCTCGATCCAAATAACTGGGAGCCTTACTGGAAGCTTGCTAGTTCTTCTTCCTTTGTGACTCTTGATGGCTCGCTGTATGAGAAATACTATCTAAATTCTCCGGAGTATTGTTCTTATGACAAAGATGACTGCTTGCGCTACAGAATAGGCTATGAACTTATGAAGCAAGGGATTGGTTCACCGGGGAAAACGATTGATTTAGTTAATAAAGCATTGCCCCTTGCTCCAGATGCCCCCTTCCCGATGGCCCAGCTTTATGCATTGCGAACCATGGCCAAATCCCGTCTTAACGACATTGTTGGCGCCTGTAGAGATTGGAAGTTGGCCTTAAGATATGACAAGATGCAGGGCTCGCTCGAAGACTACTGTAAGTAATCGCAAGCCTAGAATAATCTGTAATTCTGGTAACTCTGAGTCTGATTAAACCGGTTCTGTAGTGCAATTAGAGTTTTCTTAATCTGTTCTATGTTCCCTGACTTAAGAATCGCCATTAACTGTTGCTGCTCTTGAATTGTCAGATTCTCTGCAGCCCAAGCCATCAGTGTCTTGAAGGATTCTTCTCCACCAACCACTGCTAGCACAGAACCGACCGAGCTGTTTCTCCCTGTTGGAGCTGGTTGAGCCTCAGCTGTCTGTGGCGTTTCTTCTGCCTCTTTGCAGAACTCCCGGAAGTATCGAATGACGTTCTGAGCGGTCTTGAGCTCCATATCGAAGGCCTCAAGCTCATACATCTTGTCCCGCCCCCTGTACTGATCCAGGATCTTGGCGTAGTGAGGAGCGCGTTCCTTGAGGTTCCTCAGAATCCGTGGGTGGTACTCGTCTTTCCAAAGCAGACCGCCATTACAGGCCTGCATGACGTGAGCACCCTCGTGAGCAAGAACCTCCCAGACAGCACTGGTATCCTCTAGGTCAATGTTGTTTGTACAGAAGACAATTCGGTCACCCGTACCGTCTTTCTGTGGTTGCTGGTAAAAACCATAGGTATCACCGGGACATTTATCGCTCTTTTGGACCTTGGTGCCGGTCTGCTTAATCAGCCCAATGAAATCCTGAACGTCCTTATTCGTGTCCGCCTTGACACCGCCTGCCGAGACAGCAATTAGACCCAGAGCTTGAGCAGCAAGCAGGCCTGCGCGAACGACGATCTGTCTCATGGCTGATCAGAAAAGCGGTGCAGACTGATTCGGACCAGCTACAGGCTTCACCAAGGACGGACTGGACGTCACCCCTGATGCAGCCTTGTTTCGGACGACAGTCTCGAAGTTCACGTAGAGACGAGCGGTTGTCTCCTCAAGAGGAGCTGCACCAGGCTTATTTCTAATGTCAAAGAGCTTCTTGAGTGTTGCAGTTGCGTTCTGACCAGGCTTAAGCGTGTAGAGGAGACCAGCGCAGCCGCCGCCGTCGGTCTTGGAGACACAAAGCACTGGCATTCCGTTCATCCGACCAGTGGTGATGAACTCCAGTGTTCCTGCTTGGTGGTACTCCTGGAAACGAGCGGAGACTTCTTTGCAGCGGCGAGTTGGGTTCCAGCCTGAGCTGCTGAAGGTCTCGCTCTTCCAGTAGATGATCGGGACCCGCTTGCCGCTCTTGGTGGAGACCACGGTCGCCGGGATTCCTTCAGCATCCATGCAGGAGATGCTGGATGCAAGAGGTTCAGCCGCGTGTACAGATGGCTGAACCGCAAGGACGCTCGCAACTGCCAAGGCGTGAAGCCTCATCACTTCCAAGATCACTGGTACCACTTTATATCAGCACGCATTCGCGCAACTTGACTTAGCAATCAGCTCAAAAATAGTACTTTCCCTTTCTCGCCTGAACAACAGACCTATATGGGCTGACTTTGCCTGAACAACGTTCCTTCCAGCTATCAAGTTCTTCACTCTCTGGGAACCAGTACCACCTGATTCCAGCTTCGTGAGTTGCTAACCAAAGGTCAAAGTCAAGGCATGATTCATCAAGGTCACCATTCTTATATGCTAATGTCATCTTCTTCTGTGCCGACCGTTGAATCTCGTTCAAGTGAAGCTCGATGCTCACTCCCAATGCATTCTTCGCGGGCTCAATGTTAAGGGTCTCAATTGATTTCTTGTAATAGCTTCTGGCGGATTCTAGGTTACCCAGTTTGTCCTCAAAGTCCCCAATACTCTGATAGGCACTTGCGAGTTTTCCGAGCCATTTGTTTTCTGGAAAATTTCCTGAAAGTATCATTTCTACTGCGGCTATCTCGTCATTCCTTGCTTTGGTGAAGTCACCTAGGGATCTGTAGGCTGAGCTTCTCATCTGATAGTCAGAGCCAATTCCGTATTCATCTATTGGTTTTATGCTGATTGCTTTTGTGTATAGATCAACAGATTCTTTCAGAAGACGTCTATATTGCGGGTTGGCCTCATTCAGTTGCCAAGCAAAACTCTTCAGCTTATCTGCCAGCTCCCGATTAAGCTCGTAACTTAGAGGCATTATCTTGAGGGCCCTTCTAAGAACGTCGATAGATGCTTGGCGCCTTTGATCGTGAAGTCTTCCCCACTGTTCACCTGAAATACCAGCCTCTTCGCTGTCGGTAATAAGTCCTGCTACAAATGACTTTCTTATGTGGGCATCGACAAGCCGTGGGTTTAGTGAAATAGCCTTTTCGGTTAAGCGTAGAACTTCATCCCGGTCTTCATATGCACTCGTCTCCTTTGCAAGGGCGACATATGCTTCGGCCAAATCAGGCTCCAGTTCAATGGCTTTTCTAAAATCCTCTTTAATACTCTTTGAGCCACCGTTCCCGCAGGCGAGGCTATAGTTTATGCAATTAAACCTGTACTTGCCGCGTAGGTAATAATAGTAGCCCTGTGGGTTTATTTCTATCGCCTTGTTTACCATCTCCAACGCACGCTTGGTAAGCGATGCTGGTACAACCTTGCTTTCATTGCTCGCAAACGCTTCCGACTCATACACAAGTAGCATGTGCATCCGCTTGCTTTCCTCTACCAATTGGATGGCCTTTGCTATGTATTCGTTCTCTTTGCCGCGAACTCTATTGGTCTCGATCAGATCTACTCGGTCGATGGCTTTAAGAAGATATTCGACGGGCACTCCTTGATTGGTGCCAGTCTTAACCGCTACCTGCGCCTGCTCGGTTAGTGCAATATCCGTTTCTGCTCTTCCGTGCACTCCGATGACGCCTCCTCTGGCGCTTAGGACAGGTCCTCCACTCATGCCGGGCAGAGTTTTGTTGGTATAAAGAAGCTGATATCCGTCAGGTATTTTCTTTGAGCTAATTCCAACAATCTTGCCTGAGAGTGTTCTCAGAAGCTGCACTGGTATAGAGGTAGTCGGCTTGGGGTACCCAGAGACATATATTACATCGCCAGAATCTACGAAGTCGTTCCTTTCGATTTGAGCAACACTATATCTAGCCTCTGACTTGAATGTTACGATGCCCAGGTCAACGCCGGGCACTCTAGTTATAGTGTCCATGGATGATCTGTGTTTCTTGTTGTCAGACGTGTGTATCCATAATTCATCGCCTGCTTGTGCACTCCTTAGGACGTGCCATGCCGTCGCTACGGTGTATTCGCCATCACTGTGTGATAAAAGAAATCCACTGCCAGGATCAGCGGGGCCTTCAATCATAACCACAATGTCTTCTGCAATCTTCTGAACTTCCTTTTCGCTAAGTGTCTTGCTTGATTTACTGAGTAACTCAAGTCGTTTCGGCTTTAAATCAATATTCTCTGTTTTTCCAGCATCGGGCGAGCAGCCAAATGTTCCGAGAGTCACTATAGACAAAAAGACTATAACTTTTGATCGCATAGTTTTGCTAGTCCCCTTTGGTCGTTTTGCGTTCTTGACAGTGCTTTCTTGAGTCTACGCTAGCTTGGAGTCTTGGGTGGAGCCTGCTCGAGCTCGCTTGCTCTCTGGCTTGGCCAAGACTCCTTTATTCCATTAGTATCTGCTTGTTACTCTACTTATGCCAAGGGCTTCAGTTTAGAAATCATATTCATTCTGCTCTTCGCGCCAATCGATGCAGAAAGCTCTCGTGAGTCTGGTTAGTAGAGCTCTGTCGACCATTGCATGAACCCTTGGATCCTTTTCCCAGGCTTGATGAAGCTCTGAAAGGCTCTCTATGATTATACTTAGTTGATTGACAAGGTCTAACACCTCCTGAGAGACAGCTCTTTGTGGCTCAAGCTAGTTTGCGGCCCCGATGCTTCTCTCTTGCGTCTTCTTTTTGGCTTGTGACGTGCCTTTCCATAGGGATGACGGGTCAAATTGAAAATCCTTGAGGTGTTTGCGTGTCTCTCTGACCGATATCCCTCCACGCTCTTGGTGGATCTTGCAGAGTCTTTTCTGACCCTCGATGGTCATTCGGCTTGCCAGGTATGCCTTTTCTGATTCAAGGCCGAGTAACACTTTGGCCTCGTCATCGCTATACCACTCCCGATGGCTGCTTATTAGCTTTCTAAGCCTTAATGCGCCTTTCACCATTGAAATCCAGGTTGCGCTTATTCCTTGTTCTTTTAGGTGAGCAATGACCGATTCCTCGATGCTCTTCATGTGTAGTTCATTTGGCGCACATGTCAAAACTGAGAAGATGGCTTCCAGGTGATGTGAGTATGTTCTGAATGCCTTTTGGCTTTCTTGTATGAGCCGGTCTACGCCTGCTAGATCTTCTGGTTCAAGGTTGGTCCTTAGGTAGTGAAGTTGTTGCTCGTTGGCTTCGTGTCTAATCCTTTCTATCTCAAATAGGCCCATTTTAGTCGACTAAAATCTGTTGAATGAGTGTTTGAGCCCCGTTTGCGGCTGAGCCTGTTCGTTTGGTCTCGTAGTCGGTAGGGGCTTTTAACTGGTCCCAATGGCTTCCCTTTAATGCGTTAGTTCCTGGACTATGCGCGACTAGTCAGCTCGTCGATTCTTTTCCAGATTGGTGCAGCTGCTTTTGCAAGAGCGTTCACTGAGAATCCCGATCCATATGTGGCCTGCATTCCCGGTAGGCGGTGACCGATGAAGGCTTCGATGGCCATCGGCTCGCAGCCCAGTTCGCGGCTCAGCCGAATAAAGCCATGCCGAAACGAGTGAGTCGTTAGCTCTTTCTTGGCCAGGCTCAGTCTTTGATTCACGCCCGTCGTCACAGGCCAGCTTCTCTGAAAGCCCCAGGCTTTTATCTCTTCGCACAACCACGAGGGAAGCGGAATGGTGCGCTCTGACGACTTGTTTTTGCCTGTACCTATCGGAATCGTCATCGTCCCTGCTTCGAGGTCGAAATCCTTTGGCTCGCGCTTTTGCACCTCGCTGACTCGCGTCCCCCCATACATCTGGATCAGAAGCAGCAGTCGTGTTCCGGTTGGGGCTGTCTCCAGGACAGCTTTCATCCGTTCGTAGTCCTCTTCTGATGCTGTGTAGATGTGCTTCGTGCTCTTGTTCGTGAAGCTGACCTTTTCAAACGGGTTCGAGAACTCCTCGAGCAGACCTGACTTGATCGAGACATTGATCAGGTTGCTCAGTGCGCCGCATCGCATTTCCACAGTGCGGCCCTTGTAGCCCTTGCCGCTTGGCCCCATTGACTCGATCCATTTACGGATGGCCTTCGGAGAGGCTTCATCGAGCGTGAAAGGGCAGTCGCGAATGGCGAGCTCGTTGTTCGTGTACCAGCTGTCTGAGAAGTCTTTGCCTTCAGAGCGCTTCCTGACTGCCACGGCTTCCCTGAGGAGGTCCTTCCAGTCCGTTCTCAAAAGCTCTTCTGGCTCAGCGATTTCCCGCCAGGTTGTTTCCCGCTCTACCCACGTCCCGTCGGGCTGCATTTCACCGATGACGGCCGGTTCGTCTCCGGGCCAGCGCTCCGCCTCAAGCCCGCGCTCGTCCTCCTGAAGGCTTCTGATGGCCTCTGAGGCCCTTGAAGCCGCTACGAGCGGGTCCTTGGTGCCAAGGCTCCTTGTGAGCCTCCTGCCGTCCTTGTGGAGGCGGACGTAGTAGGTGCCGTTGGCGCGTTGCTGAATGACCTTTTGCGGTCTCCCCATTGCTGGGTAAAGCAGCAGTTCTGCAACACCTTTTAGCAACAGGCCCAGTGTTCCTGGGTAAACCTGGCTCCTAGAAGGAGTTTTGCCTCAACGGAACATCGAGCTCACGGAGCTCTCGTCGTGGATGCGCCAGATCGCCTCACCGAGCATGTTGGCGACTGAGAGCACTTGGAGCTGCGGGAAGTGGCGGTCTTCGCTGAGGGGGATGGAGTTGGTGACGATCACCTCCTCGAAGAGTCCCGGCTCAGAGAGGCGCTCGACCGCAGGCGGGGAGAAGACGGCGTGGGTGGCACAGGCCAGCACCTGGGTGGCGCCGTTTTGCCGCAGCAGGCGGGCGCCGGCGCAGATGGTGCCGCCGGTGTCGATCATGTCGTCGATCACGATCGCGGTCTTGCCGGCCACATCGCCGATCACCGTGAGGCTCTCGGCCACGTTGTGGCCCGAGCGGCGCTTGTCGATGATCGCCAGCGGGGCGTCGCCGAGTTGCTTGGCGAAGGCGCGGGCCCGGGCCACACCACCGACGTCCGGGGAGACCACCACGACATCACCGAGGTCACGGCCGGAGAGGTAATCCACCAGCACCGGTGAGCCGTAGATGTGGTCGCAGGGGATATCGAAATAGCCCTGGATCTGGGCGGAGTGCAGGTCCATGGCCAGGACCCGGTCCACCCCCGACTTGGCGAGCAGGTTGGCCACCAGCTTGGCGGTGATGGACTCGCGTCCAGCCGTCTTGCGGTCGGCCCGGGCATAGCCGTAGTAGGGAATCACCGCCGTGATCTGCCGGGCCGAGGCCCGTTTGCAGGCATCCACCATCACGAGCAGCTCCATCAGGTGATCGTTCACCGGGGCGCAGGTGGGTTGGATCAGGAAGACGTCACAGCCCCGGATCGATTCCTGGATCTGGATGTAGAGCTCGCCGTCCGCAAAGCGTTTGATCACCCGCGGGCCATCAGGGACCCCCAGGTAGGCGCCGATTTCGCGGGCCAGGGCCTGGTTCGAGGTGCCGCTGAACAGGCGCAGGCGCTTGGTGTCGTGGCCCATGCTTGCCTGATCGACCCGTTCTGCGGTCAGGAAACTGGTCACGGGGCCGCTGGCTGGACGGTAGAACTCCGATCGTAGAAGCCGCTCGGTTCGCGGTCAGCACTCTGGAGCCCCATCCGTTGACGAATTCCCCCGAATTCAGCACCAATTCCGGGGTGTGTTTGGTGGCCCCTGGTGGGCGCATCGGCTCGGCGGCTGCCCAGCTCGCTCAGCTCTGTCAGTGGCGGCTCCTGCCTGACTGGCCGGGCGATCTCGCCGATTGCAATCGCGCGTTCCAAGCGCTCACGGCGGCGTCGCCAGGCTGGCTTCAACCCTTGGCGTTCGACCCGGGGCAGACCGTTTCAGGATGGGAGTGCTGGGCTGAAGCCTTGGGGGCCTGGCGCATCCCGACCTGTCTGGTCTGCAGCGACGCCGACCGCGTAGCGGGATTCGCCCGGAGCCATTGGGCGCTGCTGCGCCACTACCGCGTGCCCCTCCTGGGGCTGATTCAGGCGGGTGGGGACTGGAGCCCCGCCGATCGCCGCACTGAGGGACTGCCTTGGCTGGGCCACCTGGGCGATCAGGAGGCTTCAGCGGATCTGCGCTGGCGCCTTATTGCGGCCAGCGGGGCTGCAGCCGCCGCTCCTCCAGCTCCCGCATCGATGCCTTCCCATTGAGGGCCGGCCGCAGGCTCAGGGTCTGGAACTGGACGGTCTGGCCGGGCTCAAGGGCCACCGCCATCAGGCTCAGCACCTCCTGGGGGCTGAGGTTGCTGTCCACCTGGGGCCGCAGCTCGCTGACCAGGGACGGCAGGCGCTGGAGCTGGGTTCCCTGGCGCATCTGACGCAGCAGGGTCGTAATCGCCAGCTCCTGGCGGTCCCGGCGGCGCTCCTGCCCGTTCAGGGGGTCCTTGAAGCGCAGGTACTGCTCCACTTGGGCGCCATTGAGCTGTTGCAGGCCCCCCTGCAGGGCGATGGTCAGCTTCTGGCTTTGATCGGTGTAGGCCATGGTCCGGTCAGGGGCCAGCTCCAGACGACCCATTCCATCCACCAGCTCCCGCAGGGCGGTTCTGGGCAGCACGACGTATCGCTCTGGTTCTCCCTCCGGGAGCCCGAGCAGCTCGGCGCTGGCGCTGGCCACCAGGGCCGTGCCGCCGCGCCGGTAAAGGCTTCCGAGGGGGACCGGCGTTGCATCCCCAGGCAGGCGCACGGCCCCTTCGACCGGCAGATTCATGACCTGCACGGGGCCATCGGGGTCGATGTGGACCAGCAGCAGCGCGTCGCTGTTGGCGGGTCCGGCGGGGGCGGCCCCGTTGCTGATGGCGCCTTGATGGTCCGCGTCACTGCCGATCAGCAGCACGTTCAAGGCCCGGTTTGGCCGCTCCGCCAGGGCATCGGCGCTGGGCGGACCGTCCTCTTTGGCGGAGTGGTCTTGAAGGGGCCAGACCCGGCTCAGGGTCCCTAGGCCCGCCACGATTCCCGCCCCAGCGGCCAAGAGACGGATTGAGGCCCGTTGGCGAGCACTGCGCTGCGGGCGATTCGCCATGGACGGGCGGCGGACAAGGACGCCCCACTTTGACTTAGGTCAGCCGGTTCTGACGCCGTTATTGCAGGCATGCCAGATAGGTTGTGGCCTCGCCCGGCCAAGTCCTTGTCTGTCGCCGCCTCCTCCCCAGGCTCACCGCTGCCCCATGAGCGGGCCAAGCCCCTGGCCAAGGGCAGCACCTATCCGGCCAAGGACCTCTGCAGCCAGTGCGGCCTCTGCGACAGTCGTTGGGTCGCCTACGTCAAAGACAGCTGCGCCTTCTTGAACCAGCGCTTTGAGGCGATGGAGACCGCGGCCCATGGCCGCAGCCGTGATCTCGAGAACGAGAACGAGCTCTACTTCGGCGTGCAGCAGCGGATGCTTACCGCCCGCCTCCAGCAGCCCATCGCCGGAGCCCAGTGGACGGGGATCGCCAGCCGCATTGGCGTCCTGGCCCTGGAGAGTGGCCTGGTGGATGCCGTGCTCTGCGTCGGTCAAAGCGAGGACGATCGCTTCACTCCGGTTCCCCGCTTGGCCCGCACCCCGGAGGAGGTGCTCAGTGCACGGGTGAACAAGCCGACCCTCTCCCCCAACCTGGAGGTGCTGGAGCAGCTGCCGGGCAGCGGCATCCGCAACCTCCTGGCCATCGGCGTAGGCTGCCAGATCCAGGCCCTGCGGGCGGTGGAGTCCACCCTGCCCCTCGATCAGCTCTACGTGCTGGGTCTGCCCTGCACCGACAACGTCTCGCGGGAGGGTCTGCAGACCTTCCTGGAGACCACGGTCAGCTCCCCGGAGACCGTGGTGCACTACGAGTTCATGCAGGACTTCCGGATCCACTTCCGCCACAGCGATGGCCGTGAGGAGACGGTGCCCTTCTTTGGCTTGGATACTCCCAAGCTCAAGAACGTCTTCGCACCGAGCTGTCTGAGCTGCTTTGACTACACCAATGCCGGCGCCGACCTGGTGGTCGGCTACATGGGGGCGACGTTTGGCTGCCAATGGCTCACGGTCCGCAACCCCCGCGGTCAGCAACTACTGGATCTCGTGGAGGCTGAACTGGATGTCGCACCGGTGACCAGTCGCGGGCAGCGCCAGGCGGCGGTGCAGCAGGGGATCGATGCCTACGACAAGGCGGTCAAGCTGCCGATCTGGCTAGCCAACATCATTGGCTGCTTTGTCGGTCGCTTTGGACCCCAGGGGTTGGAGTACGGCCGTTTTTCCATCGACTCCCACTTCACCCGTAATGCCCTCTGGCTGCGGCGGAATCACCCCGAGAAGGTCGACGCCCACATTCCGGCCTTCGCTAAGCGGATCATCAGCCGCTACAAGCTCCCCAACCCATGAGACGCGCCGGGGTCCTGCTGCACGTCACGGCCCTCCCGGGGACGCCGGCCTGCGGGACGTTTGGGGCAGCTGCCCACCAGTGGGTGGAGGCGCTTGCCAGTCAGGGTATTCAGGCCTGGCAGGTCCTACCGCTGGCGCCCACCGATGGTTTGGGCTCCCCCTACAGCGCCCCGAGTGCGTTCGCTCTGAATCCCTGGTTCCTGGACGCGGAGGCGTTGCTGACCGCTGGTCTCCTCAGCGCTGAAGACCTGCGCGGACTCCCCACGGCCGAGCCGCAAACCCGGCTGGACTTCGATCTGGCCCAGCGCCGCTCAGCGGCTTTGGCGGATGCGTTGCTGCAGCGTTACCCGAACTGGGATGCCAGTGTCCGGCAGGCCTTTGAGCAGTGGCGAGGGCAGGAAGGCCACTGGCTCAAGGACCACTGCCGCTTTGTCGTCCTGAAACAACACCAGGGTGGTCAGCCCTGGTGGTCTTGGCCGGCTCCCCTGGCCCGCCGGCGACGCTCGGCCCTTCAGGCCTTTGACCAGTCCCACGCGCAGCCGCTGTTGCGGGAAGCCCTGCTCCAGTGGCAGCTGCAGGTGCAGTGGCAGCAGCTGCTTGAGCATGCTCGCCGCGTCGGCGTGCAGGTGATCGGCGACATCCCCTTCTACGTCGCCCATGACAGCGCCGACGTCTGGAGCCATCGCCGCCTCTTCTCGGTGGAGCGCTCCGGACGTCTCCGTTTGCAGAGCGGTGTGCCGCCGGATTACTTCTCAGAGACCGGTCAGCTCTGGGGCACGCCCGTCTACCGCTGGGCGCTGCATCGCTTGAGCCGTTTCCGCTGGTGGAAGCGCCGCCTGCGCCGTCAGCTGGAGGTCTTTGACCTGCTGCGGATCGATCACTTCCGCGCTCTGGAAGCCGCTTGGATCGTTCCTGGTGCGGACCGCACCGCCGAGCGTGGGGTGTGGGTGCGGACGCCGGGTACCAGCCTGTTGCGCCAATTGCAGACACGGCTGCCCTCACCGCTGCCATTGATCGCCGAAGACTTGGGCGTGATCACCCCTGAGGTGGAAGCCCTGCGGGATCGCTTCGGCTTGCCCGGGATGAAGATCCTGCAGTTCGCCTTTGACGGCAATCCAGCCAATCCCTACCTCCCGGCCAACATCAAGGGGGAGAACTGGGTCGTCTACACGGGCACCCATGACAACGCCACTTCGATTGGGTGGTGGCAGCAGCTCAGCCAGGAACAGCGCGCTCAGGTGGAGGCCCTGACCGGTCCCGTTCATGCCCCGGGCTGGCAGCTGCTGGAGTTGGCCCTCCAGACCAATGCCGGATTGGCCCTGGTGCCGCTGCAGGACCTCTTGCACTTGGGGGATGAGGCCCGCTTCAACACCCCTGGGACAACGGAGGGCAACTGGACCTGGCGCCTGCCCCAGTCCATTGCCTCAGTGGCCGGCCCCCTCCTGGGCTATGGGGAATTGGCCCGCCGCTACGGACGCTGAGCCTGGGGCGCCGGCACTTGGAACCGTCCCGGCTGCTTGGCTAGGGCGGCCAGGGGCTTGCCGTTCCAGAGCACCTCACCGGTTTTCGGTGCCGGTGCGATCGAGAGCGTCAGGGGCGGTTGCAGCTGCAGCACCACCTGTCCCTTGCTGCCGCTGAGGCGGGTGCGTTGGCCCCCCTCACTGCTGAGGTCCAGGGCACTGGCCTGGCTCAGGTTGAGTTCGAGCACGCCCTGTCCTTGTTGTTTGGGGTCTTGGAGTTGTTGGCGCAGGGCGGCGGCGCCACTGCCTTGCTTGGCGCGCTCGAGTGGCTTGAGGTCGGGGTAGGCGGCCAAGAGGCTGTTGCCGGCTTGGACCGGTTTGGCCTGCTCGCTCGGTTTGAGGGCTGGAATCGGCTGGTAGCTCAGCAGGTTGGCCGCGGCGAGTTGGCGCTGCTGCAGGTTCAGGCCGTAGATCAGGCCGAGGGTGATCGCGCCGTAGAGGACGGTGCCTTGCCAGCTGCTGAAGACATCGATCGACCCCGGGGTAAAGCGCTGCACCATGCCGGGCGTTGTGGCGCTTTCGCTTTCCGCAGGCAGGGCGGCCGAGAGACTGCCGCCTGGCAGGTTCAGGTACTCCTCCAGCAGCGGGAGCATGGATTTGAGGTAGGCGCCCTCTGGAAGTCGATCGCGCCAGCCCCGCTCGAGCGCTTCGAGCACGGGGGTGCTGATCTTGGTCTCGAGGGCCATCTGCCGCAGGTTCAGGCCCCGGGCTTCCCGCTCGCTTTTGAGCCGCCGGCCCACTTCCAGTAAGGGATCTTCCGGTTCGGGGATCTCCGAAGCGGAGCCCTCTCCGCCGTTACCCCGGCCCAGCAGACGCGAGAAACCTGGGATGGAGAGGGCGAACCGAGGCATTCCGGCCGATCAGCTGGTTAATTCCATTCTTGGTCGTTGATTCGTCTCCAGCGACCCTCTGGCAGTGCTCCGAGATGAATCGGGCCGATGGCGACGCGCTGGAGATCGACGACACGGTGGCCGAGAAGCTCGGCGGTGCGACGGATCTGGCGGTTTTTTCCCTCACCCATGACCAGCTCAAGCAGGGTGTGATCAGGCTCGCTGTCGGCGACGCTGACCTGTACCGGCTGGGAGGGGGCCCCATCGAGGCTCACCCCGCGGGCCCATTGATCCAGCACCCGTTGGCTGGGCCGGCCTTGGACCCAGACCCGGTAGGTCTTGCGGTGGGCAAAGCGGGGGTGGGTCAGTTCCAGGGTGAGGGCGCCGTCATTGCTCAGCAGTAGGGCCCCACGGCTTTCAAAGTCCAGGCGCCCGACCGGGTGGAGCCCCTGGCCCCGGGCGAGCTCGGGGGGAAGGAAGTCGAGCACGATCGGCCGGCCTTCTGGGTCAAAGCAGCTGCTGAGGACCCCGGCGGGCTTGTTGAGCAGCAGCACCATCGGCTCGGCCGCTGCTCCGAGCGGTTCGCCATCGAGGGCAATCGAATCACTGTTGAGATCGGCCTTGTCCCCGAGCTGGGCCCGCTGGCCATTGACCGTGACGCGGCCGTCCCTGAGGAGCTCCTCGGCACGGCGCCTGGAGCAGACCCCCGCCTGGGCGATCAGCTTTTGCAGTCGTTCGGCGGCCATCTCAGCGCTGTGCCCAAAAGCATTTTGCTCACCAGAAAAAAGTGATACGGTTCCGCATCTGCCTTACGAAACCCCTGGGTTTCGTAATTCGTTTCCGCGATGCCTTCCGTTCCGATCCTGCGAGCTGACCGCGAGACCGCGCTGGCCGGCGGAACGGATTTGGTGCGCTCGTACCTGCGGGACATCGGCCGGGTGCCGCTGCTGACCCACGAGCAGGAGATCACGCTGGGCCGTCAGGTCCAAGAGCTGGTGGCACTTGAGGTGCTGGAGCAGGAACTGGCGAGCCGTGAGGGCGTCGAGAAGCCTTCGCCTGCGGTGCTCGCTAAAGAAGCGGGTCTGACGCAGGTTCAACTCAAGAAGCGGCTGCGCAGTGGTCAGCGGGCCAAGGAGCGGATGGTGGCCGCCAACTTGAGGTTGGTGGTGAGCGTGGCCAAGAAGTACACCAAGCGGAACATGGAGCTCCTGGATCTGATCCAGGAGGGAACCATTGGCCTGGTCCGGGGTGTTGAGAAGTTCGACCCGACCCGCGGCTACAAGTTCAGTACCTATGCGTATTGGTGGATCCGCCAGGGGATCACACGGGCCATTGCAGAGAAGAGCCGAACGATCCGCTTGCCGATCCACATCACGGAGACCCTGAACAAGCTCAAGAAGGGCCAGCGGGAACTGAGCCAAGAGCTCGGCAGGACGCCAACCGTGACGGAGCTGGCTGAGTTTGTTGACCTGCCGGAGGAGGAGGTGAAGGACCTGCTCTGCCGCGCGCGTCAGCCGGTGAGCCTGGAGACCAAGGTGGGCGACGGGGATGACACGGAGCTGCTGGACCTGCTGGCGGCCGACGGCACCCAGCCTTCCGAGCTTGTGGATGGCGAGTGCTTGCGGATGGACATGCGGGGGCTGCTGGACCAACTGCCGGACCTGCAGGGCCGCGTCCTGAAGATGCGCTACGGCATCGACTGCGAGGAGCCGATGAGCCTGAGCTCCATCGCTCGCTCCCTGGAAATGAGCCGCGACCGCGCCCGCAGCCTGGAGCGCAAGGCCCACGAGGAGCTGCGCCGCCGCTCCGAGGCGATGCACGCCTATCTGGCGGCTTAGAAGAACTCGTCGAAGTTGTCGAAGTCGACGGCGCTGAAGGTGCCGTTCTCGACTTGGGTCATCAGCCGCTCCAGCTGCACCCACAGCGCGCCAGCCGTCGCCATGGACAGCACGAAGGCCACCAGCAGCGCTGCACCCGAGGCGAAGCCGAAGATCTGCAGGCTGCCGCCGATGAACAGGGTGATGCCGACGATGATCCCCGTGTAGGGGAGGTTGGTCTCGAAGTTCCCCAGGGGCAGCAAGGCCAGGCGGTCCTGCTTCCAGCCGTCCAACTTGTTCTGCACGAGCTTGGCGAAGGTCAGGCCGCAGAGGATGCCCATGGCCAGGCCGATTCCCGCCAGCACGTAGGGCGGCTGGAACATCGGGGCGAATTCCAGCAGGATGTCGCCCGGCTCCAGGTCACCGAAGTCCCCTGTCGCGAAGTCCTGGGTGGCTTCGCTCAGGTTGATCGGGGCCAGGGACATTGGTGGTCTGCAAATCGCGCTGACCCTAAGCGGCCAGCGGGTTCAGCCGGGTGAGCAGTCGGCCTGCCACGCGCCGCGGGGAGAAGGTGCGCCGCATCAGGTCCATCAGACCGCGCAGGTCATCCGTGTTGAGGCGGTTGTCGCGCACCAGGGTCAGCAGCAGCCGCTGGCGCAGGCTCTTGCCCTCTTCGCCCACCAGCAACTTCAGGCCGGCGCCTGCCACCGGCAGCAGGTCCGTGGCGCCGCCACCGCCGTCGTCGTTTTCGACCACCTGCAGCAGGTTCTCCAGGTGCTCCAGCTGCAGTCGGCCCTCCTGATCGAAGAGCACCTCCAGCAATTTCTCGCGCATCTCCGCGGTGTCCCCCGCCAGCAGGCGCCGGGCCACGTAGGGGTAGGCCACGTTGATGATCCGGAAGCTCGGGTCCAGACGCATCGCCAGGCCCTCCTGGCTGACCACGGCGCGGATGATCAGGGCGAAGCGCGCCGGCACCCGGAAGGGATAGGCGTACATCAGCTCCGAGAAGCGATCCGTGATCGCCTTGAAGTTGAACGAGCCCACGTTCTCCCCCAGGGCGCCGCCCAGCACCTCCTCGAGGGCGGGAATGATTGGCGTCAGATCGGTCTTGGCATTCAGGAAGCCCAGATCGACGAAGTCCTGGGCCAGGCCTTCGAAGTCGCGGTTGATCAGGTGCACGACCGCCCCGGTCAGGGTCAGGCGATCGCTGTTGCTGATCGAATCCATCATCCCGAAGTCCACGTAGGCCACATGGCCCATCGCTCCAGTTTTGCCCGGCAGGGCAAACAGGTTGCCGGGGTGGGGGTCGGCGTGGAAGTAGCCGAACTCCAGCAGTTGCTGCAGCCCCGAGATCACCCCCGTGCGGATCAATGCGGCTGGATCGAGCTGCTGGGCCTCCAGCTCCTGGCGCTGCTGGAGCTTCGTGCCGTTGATCCAGGTCGTCGTCAGCACCCGCTCCCCAGAGAGACTGCGGTCCACCCGCGGCACGATCACCGCTGGGTTCTTTTCGAACATCCGCGCGAAGCGCTCGGCGTTGTCGGCCTCCTTGCGGTAGTCGATCTCCTCAAATAGGGAGCGACCGAATTCATCAATGATTTCCCCCAGGCCAAAGCCCAGGTTCAGAGGGAGAAAAGGAGCGGCCATCACGCCGAGCAGGCGAATCAGCACCAGATCCCGGCGCAGTTGCCGCTCGAGCTGGGGGCGCTGCACCTTCACCGCCACCCAGTGGCCGCCGACGGGTTTGGCCCGGTACACCTGGCCCAGGCTCGCCGCCGCCACGGGGTAGTCCGGGAACTCCTCAAAGAGTTGTTGGACCGGAGCCCCCAGGTCCGCCTCAATCGTCTGCAGGGCGATGGCGTGGGGGAAGGCCGGCAGGTTGTCCTGCAGTTGGGTCAGCTGATCCAGCCAATCGCGCCGCACCAGATCCGGTCGCGTTGAGAGGGCCTGGCCGACCTTGATGAAGCAGGGTCCCAGGCCCGTCAGGGTGGAGAAAATGCGTTGCCCCAGGCGCTGTTGCACCTTGGGATCGGGGATGTTGGCCTGGAAGACCAGCACCAGCGCCAGGCTCAGCAGGCTGCTCAGCACCACCACCAGGCGGCCGATCAACAGCCAGGGCCGCAACAGCAGCCAACGCAGATCTCGCCCCGGGTTGTAGGTGGCCATGGAACCGGGGGGAGGGGCAGCTGGCAGCAAACTCTAGGAATGGTGTTGCTCAAGCAGTTGCTTCAGGGGCGCCGGCCGCGTCTGCCGCTGCATCTCCCCGCCCACGGCCGAGGACGTGCCCTGGCGCCTGCCCTGGCGCAACTGCTGCGCCAAATCCCAGGGAGCTGGGATTTGCCGGAGCTGCCCGAGATCGGCGGGCCGCTGGAATCCGAGGGGGCCGTGGCCGAGAGCCAAGCGGCCATCGCCCAGCTGCTCGGGGCCCAGCGCTGCTGGTATGGCGTCAATGGCGCCAGTGGGTTGCTCCAGGCCGGTCTGCTGGCCCTCGCTCAGCCGGGTGAGCGGGTGCTGCTGCCACGCAACCTGCACCGCTCGCTGCTGCACGGCTGCTTGCTCGGGCAGCTTGAGCCCGTGCTCTTTGATTTGCCCTTTGATCCGGTCTCGGGGCTCTGGTTGCCGCCCAGTCCAGAGCACTTGGACGCGGTCCTGCGCGCCGCCCTCGCCCAGGCCCCCCTGGCGGCCGTGGTGCTGGTGTCACCGAGCTACCAGGGCTGCGTGGGTGATCTCGTGGCGCTGGTGGCGCTGGCCCAGCGGCAGGGAGTGCCGGTCCTGCTCGATGAAGCCCACGGCGCCCATCTGGGGCTGGATCCGCGCCTGCCGCCTTCGGGCCTGAGCACCGGAGCTGATCTTGTGGTGCAGTCCCTGCAAAAGGCCGCCGGCGGTTTGGCCCAGAGCGCTGTTCTGCTCCAGGGCAGCGGCAGTGGCGTCGATCCAGCGCGGATTGAGCGGGCATTGCTTTGGCTGCAGACCTCCAGCCCCAGCGCCCTGCTGCTGGCGTCCGCGGAAGCGTCTTTGCAGCATCTCCACAGCGCCAAGGGGCGCCGGCAACTCGCCCGGGCCCTGACGTGCGGCGAGCGGCTGCGGCAGCGCCTGGTGGCCTGTGGTTTTCAGCTACTAGAGACCCAGGACCCCTTGCGCCTGAGCTGGATCTGCGCGGCCGACGGGATCAATGGCCTGGAGGCGGACGCGTGGTTGATGGAGCGGGGGGTGATTGCGGAGCTGCCGGAACCGGGCTGTTTGACCTTTTGTTTGGGTCTCCGGCCGCCGCGCCGGCTGTTGCGGCTGTTGCCGGCGGTGCTTGAGCAGTTGCGCCAGGAGCTGGGTGGGGCTGGCGCACGGTCCTTCAGCCGGCCGCCATTGCCCCTGGTCGCCAGCCCCGAGCTGCCCCTCGGCGAGGCCTGGCGGGCGAAGAGTGAAGCCGTTCCCTTGGATCAGGCCGCCGGGCGCCTGGCGGCGGAACCGCTCTGCCCGTACCCCCCGGGGATTCCCCTGTTGATTTCCGGCGAGCGCATCGATGGGCCGCGGGCCGCCTGGTTGCAGGAGCAGCGCCGGCTTTGGCCCCAGCAGATCGCTGATACGGTGAAGGTGGTGATCGCGTGAGGCGGAGCATGCCCGCGGCAGGCCAGGGCTCCTTCCAATGGGACTTCGTCACCCCGGGGCTGCCGGATGCGGCCTTTGCCGATGCCCCGGGCTTTAGCCCTACGCCGATGGAGCAGCGGGTGATGCTGCTCTCGCACCTGCGGCCCAAGAGTGACTCCCTGGTCTGGGATGTGGGTGGTGGCACCGGTGCCCTGGCCCTGGAGATCGCCCGGCTGATGCCCGCCGGAGCGGTGCACACCCTGGAGCGGGATCCCGACGGCATTGAGCTGCTGGAGCGCAACCGCCGCCGCTTTGGCATCGAGAACCTCCACATCCACCAGGGAGAAGCACCCGAGGGGTTGGCCCAGTTGCCGCCGCGCCCCGATCGGGTCCTGCTGGAGGTGGGGCGTCCGCTGCGGGATGTCCTCCATCAGGTCTGGGAGGCCCTGGTCCCAGCCGGTCGCCTCGTGATCAGTACCGCCAGCCTGGAGGGGTTGGTGGACGCCACCGATACCTTGGGACAACTGGCCGCGGTTGATCTGCAGGTGGTGCAAGCCACGGTTCACCGGATGCAGCGCCGCGGCAGCCAGGCCCGTTTGGCGGCCGCCGAACCGCTCTTCTTGATTGCGGCAGAACGCCCTTGATTCCTCCCCCGCGCACTCGAACCTCCCCCCAGCGCCTGCTGAGCGGCTACGCCGCCGGTGCCTTTGGCCTGCTGGTGGTGGGTCTGGGGGGCTGGTGGTTCACGATCGCCCTTGGGGTGATGGTGCACCTGGGGCTGCTCGAGTACTTCGACCTCGCCCGTGCCAAGGGGATCCGCCCGGCCAGCAAGACCACCTTGGTGCTGGTGCAGCTGCTGTTGATCACCACCCAGTGGGCCCACGGCGGTGATGTGGCGGGTGTCGGTTTTGCCGCGGAACTCTCGGCCGCGGTCCTGCCGGTGGCTGGGGCGATCATCTGCGGTTGGCTGTTGCTGCAGCCCGTCACCGGGACGATCGCGGATATCGCCTCCTCGATCTTTGCCCTCTTCTATTTGGGCTATTTGCCGAGCTACTGGATTCGGCTGCGGGATCTCACCGATCCGCTCTTGGCCCCCAACCTGCAGCACTGGCCTTGGCCGCTGACCTCGGGGATGGTCTTGATGCTGATGGCCTGCCTGCAGATCGTGGCCACGGACATCGGCAGCTACATGATTGGCCGCCGCTACGGCCGCACGCCGCTCTCTCCCACCTCACCGGGGAAAACCGTCGAGGGAGCTCTGGGGGGTCTGGTCTGCTCGATGCTGCTGGGTGCCCTGTTTGGGGTGCTGCTGGGCTGGAGCTGGGGCTGGGCCATCGGCGCCCTGCTCGGGGTGATGGTCACGGTCTTTGCCCTGGTGGGGGACCTGACCGAATCGATGATGAAGCGCGATGCCGGGGTGAAGGATTCGGGCGATTTCCTGCCCGGCCATGGCGGCATCCTCGATCGCATCGACAGCTATCTGTTCATCCCAGCGGTGTTTTTCACCCTGGTGACCTTCCTGGCCTAGGGCTGCACCATCGCGGTGCCGCTCACTAGCAGCCGCCCGGACTGCAACTCCGCCTGCTCGATCGTGATGTTGGGGTCCCCCGGCAGGGCGTAGCGCTGGGGACCATCGCATTGCTGCAGCACCACACAGCCCGCCTCGGCGAGGGGCTGGGTGGCCATCTCCCGCCCCTGGGCCCGCACCAGAAGCTGCTCGTTCTCGATCGTCAGCTCCTGCAGTGGCGTCAGCCCCAGCAGCGCTTCGCTGATCTGGTCCCCCAGCCCGCGCCAGTGGGCGCCACTGAAGGAACGGCTGAGGCCTGGACCACTGAATTCTGCGCTCCCCTGCACCGGAAAAGGCTGCTCGAGCTGCAGCGACTGGCCCTTCATCAGCTTGCCCATCTGGACGCTGATCGCCCCGCTGCGCAGCTCCACCCGCTCGATCTCCAGGGCACTGAAGACCGCCTTGCGGGCCACCAGGCTCACCCCCTCCAGCCGGCCCCGCAGCAGCGCCAGGGTGGAGCCGTGCAGCTGCAGCTCGAGCTGCTCGACGGACTCGCATTGCTGGCGAATCCAGAACTGCAGGCCACTGGCCAGCAGTTGCAGAACGGGATCAGCCATGCCAGGTGCGCACCACGGTGCCGGGCAGATCGATGTGGGGCAGGTGCCCGCAATCGCTGAGCTCGGTGATCCGCTCTCCTAACAGAACTGCCGCGTCGGCTTTCGGTTTGCCCTGCAGGATCCGGTCGTTGGCCCCCCAGAGCACCTCGAGCGGTTGGCTGGGCAGCGGCAGCCCGCAGCCCCCAAAACCGCCACTGCCGGCAAAGGCCGCCAAGGCCGGCGCCCAGTTCGGGCAGCGCAGGTGGATCGAGGCGATCTCCAGTTCTGCGGGACCGACATCACGGTCGGGTTGGGCAAAGGCACTGCGGCAGAGCCCGCGGCGAATCGCCGGCAGTGCCAAAAAGCGCGCGCCCAGCTGATTCAAGAGCGGAGGTACCGGCATTGGTTTGCCGGTAAGGCCGGCGGGGGCCAGCAGCAGCAGGCGCTCAATCTGCTCGGGGCGTCGGCGGGCCAATTCCACGGCCGCCGATCCCCCCATCGACGCCCCAATCAGGCCGACGCGCTTGGCGCCACTGCGCTCAAGTACCGCGTCGAGCACGGCCTCCAGATGGCGCAGCACGCCTACGGGGCTGTAGTTGCCGCCCTCGGGCCGTGGGCAGAAGCCAAAGCCGTAGAGATCGGGGATGAACAGTTGGGCGTGGGCCGACAGCAGCGGGCTCAGCCGCCGGAATTCCTGGTGGGAGCTGTCGAAGCCATGCAGGAGCAGCACCGGAGGACCGGAGCCGAGAACCGCTACAGGCCAGGGCTCGTTGGTTTGGCCGCAGGCATTGGGCAGGTCCCACCACTGCACCGCCCGAGCGATGGCCTGTCCTTGGGGATCCAGCAGGGTTTTGGCGGCGCGCTCCAGCAGCTGCCGCTGATCCAGGGCCTCAGGCATCAACCGTGCTCAGGGCCGCGGTGGTGCTGACGAGGGCCGCCAGCACATCGGCCGGGCCGACGGCGAAGGGCAGGTGATGCAGATCCGATCCCGGGCGGCAGGCAAACTCCGCCACCGCCTGCAGCTCCGCGAGGCTGGCCTGGGCCAGTCCGAGGTCCGTCAGGCTGACCGGCAGGTTCAGGTGTTGGAAGAAGGGCAGCAGTTGGCGCCGGGCTTGGGCCGCCAGTTGGTTGCCGCCGATGCTTTCCTCCAGGCGCAGCTGCACCAGGATTCCAAAGCCCACCTTCTCCCCATGGAGTTGGCCGTGGCTGGCCTCCAGCTGGGTCAGGCCGTTGTGCACCGCGTGGGCGGCCACGGTGCGGCAGCGGGCGCCGCCAATGCCGCCGATCAGGCCGGCGGTGAGGCCGCTGGCTTCCGCGACGCGGACCCAGGCTTCGCCGCCCACCTCCGTGAGGGCCTGCTCGGCTTCCAGTAGCAGTTGATCCCGCAGGACGCGGGCCTGCTGCACGGCCTGTTGCACGAGGCCATCGCGGCTGGCGCCGCTGCTGACGGAGGCCTCGTACCACTTGGCCATCGCATCAGCGATGCCGCTGGCCAGGGTGCGCTGGGGGGCCGAGGCCACCAGGGAGTGGTCAAAGACCAGCAGCTCGGGGCAGTGATCGAGGGCGACATCCCCCTCGAAGGCACCTTGGGGGCTGTAGAGGTTGGCCAGGGCCGTCCAGCCCGCGCAGGTGGCCGCGCTGCTGGGGACGGTGATGCAGGGGAGGCCGACGCGGTGGGCCAGCAACTTGCCGGCATCGAGGACCTTGCCGCCGCCGCAGGCCAGCACCCCGTCGCAGCCGTTGGCTTGGGTCAGCTCGGCGAGGCGCGCGAGGTCGGCTTCGCAGCAGTCGAACTCCAGTTCCGCGCTGGTCACCCGCAGACCGTTCTGCTCCAGATCGCTCTTCAGCCCTTCGCGCAGGGCTTGGGTGGCAGCGCTGCGGCCGAGCAGCAACGGCGCTTGGCTCAGGCCAGCGATGAGGGGCAGGGCTTCAGCCCAAGCTCCTTCGCCCCGCAGCACGGTGGCTGGGGCAATGGCGTGTTGCTGCAGGGAGGATGCGGCCATGAAATCACTCTAAAAGTGGTGTGGTTGCCGCTGATCGATGGGAGCGCATCACCACCATCACGGAGGCGCAGCCGCAGCGTTTCGCTGGAGCGTTCTGCTCAATGCCCTGCTGACCGGGGCCCAGTTGGCGATTGGCTTCGGCTTTGGCTCGCTGGCCCTGATCGGCGATGCGATCCACAACCTGGGGGATGTGGTGGGTCTGCTGCTGGCCTGGGGCGCTGAGCGGCTGAGCCTGCGTCCTGCCCGCGGTCGCTTCACCTATGGCTATGGACGCAGCACCCACCTGGCGGCCTTGATCAATGGCTTGTTGGTTTTTGGTGCGGGGCTGCTGGTGGTGGTGGAGGGGCTGGACCGCCTGCAGCAGCCTGAACCCCTGGTGGCCGGCCCCGTGGCGGTGGCGGCCGCCGCGGGCATTGCGATCAACTTGCTTTCGGCTCGACTCTTTGGCACGGACTCCCACCTGGATCTCAATCGCCGGGCGGCGGTGCTGCACCTGCTGAGCGATGCGGCGGTCTCTGCGGCGGTGCTGCTCAGCGCGATCTTGGTGGCGCTGACCGGCCGAACCGAGCTGGACGCGATCACGGCCATCGCGGTCGGTGCGGCCGTCATGGTCAGTGCCTACGGACTGCTCAAGCAAGCCTTGGCGGCCAGCCTGGATGCGGTTCCCGAGGGCCAGGATCTCCAGCTGATCGAGGCAGCCCTGCGCGGGTTGCCCGGAGTGATGGCGGTCAGTGAACTGCACGTCTGGGGGTTGGGTGGACGCCGGGTTGCCCTGACAGCCCATCTCCAGGTGCAGGGCGTCCCGGCCGCCGATCTGCTGCGGCTTGGGGAGGAGCGCTTGCGGGAGCTGGGCATTGAGCACAGCACCCTGCAAATCGAGCCCATCCCGTAGGACCCATTCGGTTTCCCGCTACCCATTTCGCCCCTGTCCCGTCAGATTGGATGCAGGTCGAGTCGGCGTCGAATGGCAAGACGGGGTTGGAGACGGCGCTTGGGGAATGCCCTGATTCGTTGGGGGCAAGCCTTGAAACCCGCGACCGCAGCGATTCGTCCGGCCCCGACGCCCCAGAAGCGCTCTGCGGTCAGTCAGATGCCGGGCCTGCGTTCCCCCCTGACGATTGATAAGGCCGTGCGCAACCGGGACCTGAGCGTCCTGAAGCGTGAAGCCAGCGATGCCTTGGCGGCCCTGGGTGCCGCTCACGCGGTGGTTAGTTCTGCGCGGCTGGCCCAGATCCAGACGATCCGCACGGAGGTGGATCGCGGAACGGTCGAGCAGGACGCCTTGATCGAGGTCGCCGGTGACTACCAGGCCTGGCAGAACGACCAGGTGCGTTTGTTCGACGCGTTGGCACTGGTGCTCGGGATCACGGTCCCGGAGGGCTCGGCTTTTGATCAGATCGATGAGGAGATGGAAGCGGCAGCGGTTGAGCACCTCAATGCCCTGACGGCGGAATACCAGCGGCGTTTGCTGACAGATCAATTTGAAGCGGGGCCCAAGGAGGGCTGAGCGTTTGATCTAGGTCTGCTGTCTTTTCATAGACAGATCCGGAGCACTGGCTGTATTAGGGACCGGCATTCGGGCCTGTTTCCTTGACCATCCGGATTGGCATCAATGGTTTTGGTCGCATTGGTCGCCTGGCCTTCCGGCGGGCGATGGCGACGCCCGGAGTTGAGGTCGCCGGCATCAATGACCTGATTGATGTCGATTACCTGGCCTATCTGCTTCGCTACGACTCCACCCACGGCCGCTTCAAGGGCGAGGTCAAGGTCGAGAACGGCCAGTTGGTGGTGGATGGACAGGTCATCCGGATCACGGCGGAGCGCGATCCAAGCAATTTGAAGTGGGATGCCATTGGTGTCGACACGGTGCTGGAGAGCACGGGTTTCTTCCTGACGGATCCCCTGGCGCGCACCCACCTTCAGGCTGGCGCGAAGCGGGTGGTGATGAGCGCCCCCTCCAAGGACGAGACCCCGATGTTCGTGATGGGGGTCAACCACAGCACCTACAGCGGCCAGGACATTGTCTCCAACGCCAGCTGCACGACCAACTGCCTTGCGCCCCTGGCCAAGGTCGTCCACGACAACTTCGGCATTGTCAGTGGCCTGATGAGCACCGTCCATGCCACGACGGCCACCCAAAAACCGGTGGATAGCCCCTCGCTGAAGGACTGGCGCGGCGGCCGCGGGGCTGGCCAGAGCATCATCCCCAGCTCCACCGGTGCCGCGAGGGCTGTCGGCCGGGTCATCCCCGAACTCAACGGCAAGCTCACCGGGATGGCCTTCCGGGTGCCCACCCCGGATGTCTCGGTGGTGGACCTCACCGTGAACCTGGCCAAGTCCGCCAGCTACGAGGAGGTCAAGGCCGCCATGAAGTCCGCTTCAGAGGGGGAACTGAAGGGCGTCCTCGGATATACGGAGGACCACGTGGTCTCCAACGATTTCCTTGGGGAAAGCTGCACCTCGGTCTTCGATGCCGGCGCGGGCATGGCCCTGAGCGACACCTTTATGAAGTTGGTGTCCTGGTACGACAACGAGTGGGCCTACAGCTGCAAGTGCATTGACCTGATCCGTCACATGGCCGCGGTGAGCTGAAACCAGAGCGGCAGGCTGATCAGCGAGAGCCCGCTGCTCCAGAGCACCAATCGGGCGGCGGGCAGGGTCTCCTTATCACTGTTGTTTTGGGCGTCAGCGGCTTCGGCGAGCAGCAGCACGGACATGGCCGTCGGGGCGGCGGCTTGTAGTACCAGGGCTTGCCGCATCAGCTCGGGCAGGTGCAGCAGGCTGGTTGCCAGGGCCATCACTGCCGGTAGTGCCAAGATCTTGATGGCGAGGGCGGCGTGGAGCGACAGGCGCTGTCTGTCGTCGTCCCGATGGATCCGCTGGAGGACAAGCCCTAGACGCATGCCCACCAACAACAGGAGCAGCCAGAGCACCAGCCTGGCCGGAAGCCAGAGCCACTGCCCAAGGACGGTTCCCCAAGGGGTGAGCCCCAGCGGGAGCGCTAGCAGCAGGGCCTGGACGACCGGCGTCTTGAGTAAGGAGAGAGCACTGGGCCTGCTCTGATCAGGCGAGAGCAGGAGGGGGCCTGCGCTCCAGGTGATCAAGGTGCCGATGAGGTCATAGATGACGCTGAAGCCGAGGGCCTCGCTGGGCAGGAGGGCGATGGCCAACGGCAGACCGAAGTAACCGGTGTTGCCGACGATGGCCCCCAGCTGGAGGCTGCGGCTCGGCAGGAGCGACGGGAGCTGGAGGCAGAGGAGTAGGCCGCCGCTGGTGATCGCTGCAATCAGCCCAGCCATGGGGATGCTGCTGAGGGGCATACCGCTTTTCAGCAGTAGTCCGGTCAGGCTCAAGGGCATGCCCCACCGCAGGAGAGCGGGGGCAAGTTGGCCCGGAAGTCCTGGAAAACGTCGGCCCAGCCAGACCCCAGCCAGAAGGCATGGGGCGAGTTCCAGCAGCAGACGCACCATGGCCGCAGCCTGGCAGGTTGCCGCAGCTCCTGGGCAGAGCTAACCAGGGGTTAGCCGGTGCTGGGGGAGCTGTGGACGACAGACCGATCACACCCCATGCGGTTCCGATCTTTGATTCGGACGGCAACCTCACCTATGTGGGGGATGACGGACGCCGATATGTCGTGGGTCCCCTGCCGGAAACCGATGAGGCGAACGTTGATCGGGTGATGGAACGGCTTCGGGAGGGACAGGCCCTGTTCTCCCAGATCGAACAGCTCTCAGGGCAGTGGCTGGACCATGTCATTGGAGCGGATCTGGAGCGTCATTCAGCCTTGGCCCTCCTGCTGACGACCTTGGAGACCTTCCTCTCCGATCCGGAGTCTGGCGAGGACATCTGAACGACGCCGATCGGTAGCGGAGGCGACAGCGGCTCTGGTATGTTTCCGTAGCGCTCAGCGATCGCGAGATCACGGGCGGTGAACTGAAAGCCGAGGGAACTCGGTGATGTAAGTTCAACAAGCGGTCGCGAGGCCGCGGACCGAGAGCCCGAAAGACCTGAGAGGGTCGAGCTGAGAAGCGTGTGGCGATCGGAGCACCTGGACAACTGAACGTTTAGGAACTGACGCTTTCACTGCGTTAGTCGCGAGCTGAGGCTGAGAGGCTGAGGTGAGTGGTTAACGAAGATGCAGTGAGGGTGTGAGGTCCCGTCAAAAGTTTTTTAGTTGTGGAAGCTTGTTGCTTGCACGATCTGTCGACTCTCACGGTTGACGGTTGTGTCGGTGTGCAGCAAGTGGAGCAACGACCGGATCTGAGATCCTGGAAAGTCTGAACGAAAGAGATTTTGTTTTGCACTCTTTGAACGCTTCTGTCAGAGGAAGTGGCATCAACTGCGACCGTGCGCCAGCGCGAGTTGTGGGTGAGGCAAGTCAAATTGAGATCACGAAAGTGATCAATAGGATTTGATCTACAACGGAGAGTTTGATCCTGGCTCAGGATGAACGCTGGCGGCGTGCTTAACACATGCAAGTCGAACGAACCTTCGGGTTAGTGGCGGACGGGTGAGTAACGCGTGAGAATCTGCCCTCAGGAGGGGGATAACGGTTGGAAACGACCGCTAATACCCCATATGCCGAGAGGTGAAATGAATTTCGCCTGAGGATGAGCTCGCGTCTGATTAGTTAGTTGGTGGGGTAATGGCCTACCAAGACATCGATCAGTAGCTGGTCTGAGAGGATGATCAGCCACACTGGGACTGAGACACGGCCCAGACTCCTACGGGAGGCAGCAGTGGGGAATTTTCCGCAATGGGCGAAAGCCTGACGGAGCAACGCCGCGTGAGGGATGAAGGCCTCTGGGCTGTAAACCTCTTTTATCAAGGAAGAAGATCTGACGGTACTTGATGAATAAGCCACGGCTAATTCCGTGCCAGCAGCCGCGGTAATACGGGAGTGGCAAGCGTTATCCGGAATTATTGGGCGTAAAGCGTCCGCAGGCGGTCTGTCAAGTCTGCTGTTAAAGCGTGGAGCTTAACTCCATTTCGGCAGTGGAAACTGACAGACTAGAGTGTGGTAGGGGCAGAGGGAATTCCCGGTGTAGCGGTGAAATGCGTAGATATCGGGAAGAACACCAGTGGCGAAGGCGCTCTGCTGGGCCATAACTGACGCTCATGGACGAAAGCCAGGGGAGCGAAAGGGATTAGATACCCCTGTAGTCCTGGCCGTAAACGATGAACACTAGGTGTCGGGGGAATCGACCCCCTCGGTGTCGTAGCCAACGCGTTAAGTGTTCCGCCTGGGGAGTACGCACGCAAGTGTGAAACTCAAAGGAATTGACGGGGGCCCGCACAAGCGGTGGAGTATGTGGTTTAATTCGATGCAACGCGAAGAACCTTACCAGGGTTTGACATCCTGCGAATCTCTTGGAAACGAGAGAGTGCCTTCGGGAACGCAGTGACAGGTGGTGCATGGCTGTCGTCAGCTCGTGTCGTGAGATGTTGGGTTAAGTCCCGCAACGAGCGCAACCCACGTCGTTAGTTGCCAGCATTTAGTTGGGCACTCTAGCGAGACCGCCGGTGATAAACCGGAGGAAGGTGTGGATGACGTCAAGTCATCATGCCCCTTACATCCTGGGCTACACACGTACTACAATGCTACGGACAAAGGGCAGCAAACTCGCGAGAGCTAGCAAATCCCATAAACCGTGGCTCAGTTCAGATCGTAGGCTGCAACTCGCCTACGTGAAGGAGGAATCGCTAGTAATCGCAGGTCAGCATACTGCGGTGAATACGTTCCCGGGCCTTGTACACACCGCCCGTCACACCATGGAAGTTGGCCACGCCCGAAGCCGTTACTCCAACCCTTGTGGAGGAGGACGTCGAAGGTGGGGCTGATGACTGGGGTGAAGTCGTAACAAGGTAGCCGTACCGGAAGGTGCGGCTGGATCACCTCCTAACAGGGAGACAAACAACGATTTTGATGCCTGAGTACTTTTATTCTTAGGCCGAAATCCTGTCACCTTAGGTCGATCGGTACCTCAACTTCAATCCTGTGAGTCGTAAGGCTGCACAACGATTGATTTTTAGTTCCTAAACGTTGTCTAGGTCACCCCATAGAGGGTTCACTTCCTGGGCCATTAGCTCAGGTGGTTAGAGCGCACCCCTGATAAGGGTGAGGTCCCTGGTTCAAGTCCAGGATGGCCCATTCCAAAATCCAGTTTTGGATCATTTGGGGGTTTAGCTCAGTTGGTAGAGCGCCTGCTTTGCAAGCAGGATGTCAGCGGTTCGAGTCCGCTAACCTCCACTAACATATCTGAACTCCTAAGCCAGGAAGAGCTTCTGAGTTGGTGACTAGACGTTGTTCGCAGAGAATCCACTGGTTGAACCAGATGTATTCAGCCTCAGCTCATTGCTGATTCATGATTGAGTCAAGATTGAGCTGATGCTGAATTCACTCTCGAAAGAGAGAGGATTTAGCAGAACCTTGACAACTGCATAGGTGAGTCTGGAAAGACAAAAGCATCTCATAGAGATCAGAGCATTGTTCACCGCAAGGTGAATGGTGACCTGATAATTCTATTTTTGAGAGCCGAGACCTTCTAGCGTTCTTCCCAATCCGCCGAGGAGCGGGGAGTTTGATCCTTTTTTCTAACTGATCGAGAAGCAGAGCAATCTGATCTTTGGTTAAGAGAAAACTGAGAGAATGGGCCTCAACAGCCTGAAGCGTTAGGAGGATTAATTGGTCAAGCTACAAAGGGCTCACGGTGGATACCTTGGCACACAGAGGCGATGAAGGACGTGTTTACCTGCGATAAGTCTCGGGGAGCTGGAAAAACGCTTTGATCCGGGAATTTCCGAATGGGGCAACCCCTAGAACGGCCAGCTGAATCTATAGGCTGGCGCGAGCCAACCCAGCGAACTGAAACATCTTAGTAGCTGGAGGAAAGGAAAGTAAAAACGACTCCCTAAGTAGCGGCGAGCGAACGGGGAAGAGCCTAAACCGATAGTTTCGACTATCGGGGTTGTGGGACAGCAACGTGTATCAGGGAGGTTAGAAGAAGCGTTTGAATGGCGCGCCACAGAGGGTGAAAGCCCCGTATTCGAAAACTGAACTGAGCTAGCTGTATCCCGAGTAGCACGGAGCACGTGGAATTCCGTGTGAATCAGCGAGGACCACCTCGTAAGGCTAAGTACTCCTGTGTGACCGATAGCGCAACAGTACCGCGAGGGAAAGGTGAAAAGAACCCCGGGAGGGGAGTGAAATAGAACATGAAACCGTGAGCTTACAAGCAATGGGAGCCCTACTCATAGGGTGACCGTGTGCCTGTTGAAGAATGAGCCGGCGACTTATAGGCACTGGCAGGTTAAACCGGAAATGGTGGAGCCATAGCGAAAGCGAGTCTGAATAGGGCGATTGTCGGTGTTTATAGACCCGAACCCGGGTGATCTAACCATGGCCAGGATGAAGCTTGGGTGATACCAAGTGGAGGTCCGAACCGACTGATGTTGAAAAATCAGCGGATGAGCTGTGGTTAGGGGTGAAATGCCAATCGAACCCGGAGCTAGCTGGTTCTCCCCGAAATACGTTGAGGCGTAGCGTCTAGTGCTCCAGCAGGGGGGTAAAGCCACCGTTTCGGTGCGGGCTGCGAGAGCGGTACCAAATCGAGACGAACTCTGAATACCCTGTGTGTAACTAGGCAGTCAGACTGTGGGGGATAAGCTCCATGGTCGAAAGGGAAACAGCCCAGACCGCCAGCTAAGGTCCCCAAATCAACACTAAGTGATAAAGGAGGTGGGATTGCCGAGACAACCAGGAGGTTTGCCTAGAAGCAGCCATCCTCAAAGGAGTGCGTAATAGCTCACTGGTCGAGCGATCCTGCGCCGAAAATGAACGGGGCTAAGTGTTGTACCGAAGCTGCGGATTAAACTTGTTTAATGGTAGGGGAGCGTTCTATGTGGGGTGAAGCGTTAGCGTAAGCGGGCGTGGACTGCATAGAAGTGAGAATGTCGGCTTGAGTAGCGAAAAAATGGGTGAGAATCCCATTCCCCGAAACCCTAAGGGTTCCTCCGGCAGGCTCGTCCGCGGAGGGTTAGTCAGGACCTAAGGCGAGGCCGAAAGGCGTAGTCGATGGATAACAGGTCAACATTCCTGTACTGATCATGTTTTGGGAAGGAGGACGGAGAAGGCTAGCCAATCCGGATGTTGGTTACCGGTCCAAGCGTTCGAGGCGTTGAGAGCTGGCGAAAACAGCTTGAGCTGAGGCGTGAGTGCGAGCTGCTACGGCAGCGAAGTTGGTGACGTCAAGCTTCCAAGAAAAGCCCTATACCCGTTAAGGCATGATTACCTGTACCCGAAACCGACACAGGTGGGGTGGTAGAGAATACCGAGGGGCGCGAGGTAACTCTCTCTAAGGAACTCGGCAAAATGACCCCGTAACTTCGGGAGAAGGGGTGCCAGCGCGAGCTGGTCGCAGTGAATAGGCCCAGGCGACTGTTTACCAAAAACACAGGTCTCCGCTAAGTCGCAAGACGATGTATGGGGGCTGACGCCTGCCCAGTGCCGGAAGGTTAAAGAAGTTGGTCAGCGCAAGCGAAGCTAACGACTGAAGCCCCGGTGAACGGCGGCCGTAACTATAACGGTCCTAAGGTAGCGAAATTCCTTGTCGGGTAAGTTCCGACCCGCACGAAAGGCGTAACGATCTGGGCGCTGTCTCGGAGAGAGGCTCGGCGAAATAGAATTGTCTGTGAAGATGCGGACTACGTGCACCCGGACAGAAAGACCCTATGAAGCTTTACTGTAGCTTGGTATTGTGCTCGGGCTCGCAATGCGCAGGATAGGTGGGAGGCTTTGATCCATTGCTTGTGGGTGATGGTGAGCCACTGGTGAGATACCACTCTTTGCGAGCTAGGGTTCTAACGGTTACCCGTTATCCGGGAACCGGACAGTATCTGGTGGGCAGTTTGACTGGGGCGGTCGCCTCCTAAAAGGTAACGGAGGCGCGCAAAGGTTCCCTCAGGCTGGTTGGAAATCAGCCGACGAGTGCAAAAGCAGAAGGGAGCTTGACTGTGAGACCTACAAGTCGAACAGGTACGAAAGTAGGCTTTAGTGATCCGACGGTTCTGAGTGGAAGGGCCGTCGCTCAACGGATAAAAGTTACTCTAGGGATAACAGGCTGATCTCCCCCAAGAGTTCACATCGACGGGGAGGTTTGGCACCTCGATGTCGGCTCATCGCAACCTGGGGCTGAAGTCGGTCCCAAGGGTTGGGCTGTTCGCCCATTAAAGCGGTACGCGAGCTGGGTTCAGAACGTCGTGAGACAGTTCGGTCCATATCCGGTGCATGCGCAGGAATATTGAGAGGATTTCTCCCTAGTACGAGAGGACCGGGAGGAACGCACCTCTGGTGTACCAGTTATCGTGCCAACGGTAAACGCTGGGTAGCCATGTGCGGAGTGGATAACCGCTGAAAGCATCTAAGTGGGAAGCCCACCTCAAGATGAGTATTCCCATGGCTTAAGCCAGTAAGGTCACGGGCAGAACACCCGTTGATAGGCTCTATGTGGAAGCGCAGTAATGCGTGAAGCAGAGGAGTACTAATAGACCGAGGGCTTGACCAAATCTCATCTCTCAAAACACAATGATCGCAAGGTCAATGTGGAGAGCTTTTGAATTACAGAGCGACAACCTCAAGCAAGCGAAAGCAAGCATGAGAGTTGTTCGTAACCTATGCAGTTCTCAGGGTTCACCTGAGAGCGAATATCTATCCTGGTGTCCATGGCGCAGTGGAACCACTCCGATCCATCTCGAACTCGGCTGTGAAACGCTGTAGCGCCGACGATATTTGGGGGGTAGCCCCCTGAGAAAATAGGTCGATGCCAGGTAAAACATTCGCTCCACTAACTCAATCCATGCCGCTCTCTTCTGAAGATGAGAGCCATGGGTTGAGGCGAGAAAGCCACCCCTTAAGGGTGGCTTTTTTGTTGGCTTGAAATAACCAGGTGAGTATCCAAGCTGAGCCCCCTCGCCTCAAGACTTTGATCCCTTAGTGCTGCGGTTGTGCGGCTCGAGGAAGAGCCGCTCACCCCAAGATCTCAACCTCGGCGCATCCACCAAGAAAGAGAAAGCCGCTGGAGCACGGGACCCAGCGGCTTTTTGACTCCAATCAGGACATTCAGATTGCCGCGTAATCAGGAGCGATGCACGTGCACCTGCTTCCAGTTGCCATACAGCTTTTGCCAGATGCGTGTTTCGCAGCAGCGGCCTGTAATGGGATCACCGTTCACCAGTTCCGGTGTGATTTGTCTACTTAACTCCAGGTACTTTGATCGTCTGTTCCAATTGGTGGGAGGAATAGCTTGATTTCTTGTCCGTCTTCTTCATTTGTAGTGACTCCGAGAGCGCACTTCTGGCTTCTCCGATGGCTCATCTGTCTCTTATTTGACATTGCTCCTGCATTATCTGGCTCTGATCAATCTTCCCTTGTCGCTGCTTTGATGTTTCAGGCCCGTGCATGAAAAAGCCCGGTCATTGACCGGGCTTGATGATCTTTTTGATGCAGAAAGTCTTGCTTATACCGAAGCAAACTCAGGGATCGAAGGGGTAGTGGAGTCCTTGCGGATAACCACCTGCTTGTCGTCGTCGACATCCACCAGGGCGGTGTCGCCTTCGCCGATCCTGCCGGAGAGGAACTCTTCGGCGAGGGAATCTTCCAGTAGACGCATCACCGCGCGGCGAAGCGGGCGGGCTCCGTAGCTGGGGTTGTAGCCCTCATCTACCAGGCGTTCCTTGAAGGCTTCGGTCACCGTCAGGGTGATGCCCTTCTCCTGCATCCGAGCAAAGACCTCCTTGAGCATGATCTCGGAGATTTCCTTGACCTCGTCGCGGCTGAGCTGACGGAAGACGATGATTTCGTCGAGACGGTTGAGGAACTCAGGGCGGAAGTACTGCTTCAGCTCTTCGTTCACCAAGGAACGGATGCGGTTGTAGTTCGTCTCTTCGGCATCGCCACCCGAGAACTCGAAACCGAGGCCACCGCCACCTTTCTCGATGACCTTCGAACCGATGTTCGAGGTCATGATGATCAAGGTGTTCTTGAAGTCCACCGTGCGGCCCTTGGAATCGGTCAGGCGACCGTCTTCCAGGAGTTGCAGCAGCAGGTTGAACACATCGGGGTGGGCCTTCTCGATCTCGTCGAACAGCACCACGGTGTAGGGACGACGACGGACCGCTTCGGTGAGCTGACCGCCTTCGTTGAAGCCCACATAACCCGGAGGCGAACCAATCAGCTTGCTGACCGTGTGGCGCTCCATGAACTCCGACATGTCGAGGCGGATCATCGCTTCTTCGCTGCCGAAGAAGTACGCCGCCAGGGACTTCGTCAGCTCGGTCTTACCAACACCGGTGGGGCCGGAGAAGATGAAGCTGGCGATCGGACGGTTGGGGTTCTTCAGGCCAACCCGGGCACGGCGAATGGCGCGGGACACGGCCTTCACGGCTTCGTCCTGCCCGATCAGGCGCTGGTGGAGGGTTTCCTCCATGTTCAGCAGCTTGGCCGACTCGCTCTCGGTCAGCTTTTGGACAGGAACTCCGGTCCAGGAGGCAACGATCTGAGCGATGTCCTCTTCGGTCACCATCGGACCGGATTCGGCAGCGGCAGTAATTGGTGCCTCGACAACCGCGACGGGCGTCTCTGTGGTGGTGGCTTCGGCTGAAGCTTCGGGGGACTCAGCCGGCTTCTCTTCGTTGCGGTTCTGAAGGATTGAGCGGATCTGCTCGCGCAGTTCCACTTCTTTGTCGCGCAGTTCTCCAGCTTTGGCGAAGTCCTGCTCGCGCACGGCTTCATCCTTTTGCTTCTCGATGTCGCGCAGCTGCTTGTCGACTTCCTTGGCCGCCGGGGGCAGCTTGGAATTCATCAGGCGCACGCGGCTGCCGGCTTCATCGATCAAGTCGATGGCCTTGTCGGGCAGGAAGCGATCGGAGATGTAGCGGTCACCCAGGGTCGCGGCTGCCACCAGGGCCTCATCGGCAATCTTGAGGCGGTGGTGCGATTCGTAGCGCTCCTTCAGGCCCCGCAGGATCTCAATAGTGTCCTCGACCGAGGGCTCGCCCACCTGCACCGGCTGGAAGCGACGCTCAAGAGCGGCATCCCGCTCGATGTGTTTGCGGTACTCGTCGAGGGTCGTTGCGCCGATGCACTGCAGTTCACCGCGGGCCAGGGCCGGCTTGAGGATGTTGGCGGCATCGATGGCGCCCTCGGCGGCGCCGGCACCGATCAGGGTGTGGACTTCGTCGATCACCAGGATCACGTTCCCGGCGCCACGGATCTCCTCCATGATCTTTTTAAGGCGTTCCTCAAATTCGCCTCGGTACTTCGTGCCAGCGACCAGCAGGCCGATGTCCAGAGTGAGGACACGCTTGTCTTCGAGGATGTCGGGAACATCACCGGAGTTGATGCGCTGGGCCAGGCCCTCGGCGATGGCGGTTTTGCCCACGCCGGGCTCGCCGATCAGCACCGGGTTGTTCTTGGTGCGGCGACCCAGGATCTGGATGACCCGTTCAATTTCGTGCTGACGACCGACGACGGGGTCGAGCTTGCCGTCGCAGGCTTGCTGGGTCAGGTTGCTACCGAATTCGTCCAGGGTCGGGGTCTTCGTGGAACCCTTTCCGCCGCCACCGCCACCGCCACCGCTGGCCACTTCAGCGGTCTCGCCCAGCATGCGAATGACCTGGGTGCGGACCTTGGCCAGGTCGACGCCGAGGTTCTCGAGAACACGGGCTGCGACGCCTTCGCCTTCGCGGATCAGGCCCAGGAGCAGGTGTTCCGTACCGATGTAGTTGTGGCCGAGCTGACGGGCTTCCTCGAGGGAGAGCTCCAGCACCCGTTTCGCTCTGGGCGTGAACGGAATCTCAACCGCGACGAAGCCGGAACCGCGGCCGATGATTTTCTCGACCTCGACGCGAGCGTCCTTGAGGTTGACCCCCATGGACTTCAGGACCTTCGCGGCGACGCCGGTGCCTTCTCCGATCAAGCCCAGGAGGATCTGCTCGGTGCCCACGAAGTTGTGACCCAGGCGGCGGGCCTCTTCTTGGGCCAGCATGATCACCTTGATGGCCTTCTCGGTAAACCGCTCGAACATGGGGCGGGGCCTGGCTGCATTTACCCCCAATTTATCAGGGTTGCTTGGGGGTGTGTGGGATGGATTTCAAATGTCCAGAAATCAGCTCCACGACAGCGATCCCCCCGCATGATCGTCACACTGAAGCCGCCAAAAGTTTCCGGTTCTCGCTATCAGGAAAGGGCGGCAATCCGTACCGCCTCTCAGTCGCGTATTTCGACCCATTGGATCAGGGCATCGCTTCCGTTGCGGTAGTAGCCGCGACGGATTCCGGCTGTGCTGAAGCCCAGTTGTCCATAGAGCGCCAGGGCCGCCGCGTTGTCGGAGGCCACTTCGAGGGTTGCCTGGCAGGCGCCCTGGCTGCGTGCCTCACTGAGTAGGGCCTGAAGGACCTGCCGTCCCAGGCCTTGACGCCGCAGTCCTGGGGCAACGGCCACGGTGGTGATTTGCAGTTCGTCGAGCACCAGCAGGCCGCAGGCCAGGGCGACGAGCTGGTCGGCTCGCCAGAGCCCCCGTCCTGGTCGCTTCAAGTCAGCGAGTTCGCTGCACCATTGCGCTTCGCTCCAGAGGCCCCCCAGGGCGGCTTGATCGAGGGCGAGGCAAGGGGCGAGGTGCTCGGGCAGCAGGGGCGCGAGCCGGATCAAGGGATCGGCTGTGTTGGGCGCCACGGTGGCCTCGATGCGTCCTCTTTAGGATCGCTCGATGACTTCTTCGATGGCGACAGCCGATCTCCAAGTGAGCAACCGGCCCTTTGAGAGCAATCGCGATACCAGCAGCCCCAACCGCAACCTGACTCCGGTCACCACATCCGTCGGTCCCACCGGTGCGCTGGAAGTGGGCGGCTGCGGCCTGAGCGATCTGGCTCGCCGCTACGGCACGCCCTTGTATGTGCTCGACGAGGCCACCCTGCGCGGCACGGCCCAGGCCTACCGCAAGGCTCTGGCCTCGCACTACCCCGGCTCGGCCTTGGCGCTCTATGCCTCCAAGGCCAACAGCAGCCTGGCAATCACCGCCGTCGTTGCTTCGGAAGGCCTTGGCCTCGATGCGGTCTCCGCCGGTGAGCTCCTGACGGCGGTCCAGGGGGGTATGCCTCCGGAGCGCATCGTCTTCCACGGCAACAACAAGAGCCGCGACGAGCTCCAGCTGGCCGCCGACCTCGGCGTCACCGTGGTGGCCGATAACTGGTCCGACCTCGAGCTGCTCGCTGAACTCGGCTTGAGCCAGCCCGTGCGGCTGATGCTGCGCTTCACCCCCGGGATCGAGTGTCACACGCACGAGTACATCCGCACCGGGCACCTGGACAGCAAGTTCGGCTTTGACCCCGATCAACTCGAGCCGGTGCTTCAGCACCTCAAGGGCTGCAGCTGGGCCCTGGTGACCGGCCTGCACGCCCACATCGGTTCCCAGATTTTCGAGCTCCAACCCCACCGCGACCTGGCGGTGGTGATGGCGGATGCGCTCAAGCTGGCCCGTGAGCTCGGTCATCCCGTTTCCGATCTGAACATCGGTGGCGGTTTGGGGATTCGTTACGTCGAATCCGATGACCCCCCGTCCATTGATGAATGGGTGCGCACCGTCGCCGAAGCCGTCGCGGCTGCTTGCCACGATCGTGGGCTGGACTTGCCGCGTCTGCTCTGTGAGCCCGGCCGCTCCCTGGTGGCCACCGCGGGGGTGACCCTTTACAGCGTGGGCAGCCGCAAGGAGATCCCCGGGATTCGTACCTACCTCTCCGTCGATGGCGGGATGAGCGACAACCCCCGGCCGATTACGTATCAATCGCTGTACACCGCCGTTCTGGCTGATCGCCCCGAGGCCGAGGCCAGCGACACCGTCACCCTGGCCGGCAAGCACTGCGAGTCCGGCGATGTCTTGCTGAAGGACCTGGCCCTGCCTCCTTCGCAGGCGGGCGATGTTTTGGCAGTCTTTGCCACCGGCGCCTACAACTCCTCGATGGCCTCCAACTACAACCGCATTCCCCACCCCGCGGCGGTGATGGTGCATGACGGGATGGCGGAGTTGGTGCAACGCCGTGAGTTGCCAGAGGAATTGCTGCGCTACGACGTTCTGCCCGAACGCCTTCGGCCAGTACTCTGATAATCAGCGAATAGAGCAAGGGTGCTCGGGTTGATCGGGGGAATCCAGCTGGGCTTCGTGCTGGATCTCCTGTTGGCCACCGCCCTTGGCATGGTCGTGCTGGCTCGTGTGAACGAGCCGCGCACACTATGGCTGTTGCGGGGGTACCTGACGCTCGTGGCCCTGGCCTGGGTGGTTCAGCGCTACGCGAATTTGCCCCTCACCAGCAAGCTGGTGGACGCCCTGGTCATGGCCTGCAGCTTGGCCCTGGCCATCCTCTGGCAAGGGGAATTGCGGCGCCTGATGGAGCTGCTGGGAACCGGTCGCCTCGATGTTCTCTTTGGCAGCCAACGGGCCAACAAGCTCGCCTCGAGCTCCGTCGGTGTCCTCAGTGAGGCCGCTGGCCGCCTCTCCCAGATCCGCCGCGGTGGCTTGATCGTCCTCGATCTCGGCAGCGACCTGCGTCCGGAGGACTTCCTGAACCCCGGCATTGCCCTCGATGCCCAGCTCTCGGTTGATTTGCTGCTCAACCTGTTTGCGATAGACACACCGCTCCATGACGGCGCGGTGCTGGTCAAGGGCAATCGGATCCTTTCGGCCGGCGTGATCCTGCCGCTCTCCCGCCAGGGGCTGAACCGCTATGGCACCCGCCACCTGGCGGCGTTGGGGATCACCGAACGGTTTGACCGCTGCCTCTGCATCGTCGTGTCCGAGGAAACGGGCACCCTCTCGTTGGCCAAGCAGGGCCGGCTGGAACGACCGATTACCAGCTCTCGCCTGCAGGACTTGTTGAGTGAGGCCCTCGCCCAGGCTCCCAAATCAGCAACAAAAAGTGCTGGTCGTAGCGTGTCCGTAGATTCGTCGGAGCCTCTCGCATGAGTCGTTCCCTGACGACTGCACCCACTGTCGAAGGGAACAGGCCCTCGCGCTGCGCCCTCCCGCCTGGGCTGGACCCAGGTCGCCTGCCAGCCCATGTCGCCGTGATCATGGACGGCAATGGCCGCTGGGCTGGTCAGCGCAAGTTGCCCCGGGTGATGGGGCACCGTGAGGGTGTTGAAGCGCTCAAGCGCACCCTGCGCCTCTGCAGCGACTGGGGGATTGGCTCGCTCACGGCCTACGCCTTCTCCACGGAGAACTGGAACCGACCCGGAGAAGAAGTCAGCTTCCTGATGACCCTGTTCGAGCGGGTCCTCGCCAAGGAGCTGAAGGCTCTGGAGCAGGAGCAGGTGCGCATCCGCTTTCTGGGCGATCTCGAGCAACTTCCCGAGGGACTCCAGCAGCTGATTCAGGACGCCACGGATCGCACCGCGTCCAACACGGGCATTCGCTTCAACGTCTGCACCAACTACGGCGGTCGCCGCGAGCTGGTCCGCGCCGCCAGGTTGTTGGCCGAGCAGGTGGCCCGGGGTGAGCTCGAGCCAGGGGCCATCGATGAGCAGGCCTTTGCCTCAAAGCTCCTCACCGCCGGTGAACCGGATCCTGATCTGTTGATTCGCACCAGCGGTGAGCAGCGCATTAGCAATTTTCTGCTCTGGCAATTGGCCTACGCCGAGCTGCACATCACCGACGTCCTCTGGCCTGATTTCGATGAAACGGCTCTGGTGACGGCCTTGATGGATTTCCAGAACCGCCAACGCCGCTTCGGCGGCGTTGAATCCGTCTCCTCCTGACTCCCGTGACCTCCTCCTCCCTTTCGGTGCGCCACGATTGGAGCACCGCTGAGATCCAGGCGCTTCTTGAGCTGCCGCTGATGGATCTGCTCTGGCAGGCCCAGGAGGTGCACCGCCAGGCCAATCCCGGGTATCGGGTTCAGTTGGCCTCCCTGTTGAGTGTCAAAACCGGCGGCTGCGAGGAGGACTGCGCCTATTGCCCGCAGTCGATGCACAACAGCAGCGATGTGGCCGGACAGCCCGAGCTCGAGGTGGAGCCTGTCTTGGCCCGGGCACGAGCCGCCAAGGAGGCCGGCGCCCATCGTTTCTGCATGGGTTGGGCCTGGCGCGACATCCGTGATGGCGCCCCCTTTGAGGCGATGTTGTCGATGGTGCGCGGCGTCCGTGAGCTGGGCATGGAGGCCTGTGTCACCGCCGGGATGCTGACTGACAGTCAGGCCGCCCGTTTGGCCGAGGCGGGGTTGACCTCTTACAACCACAACCTCGACACGAGCCCGGAGCACTACGACCGGATCATCACGACGCGTACCTATGAGGAGCGCCTCGAGACCCTGGCCCGGGTGCGCAAGGCCGGGATCTCGATGTGCTGCGGCGGGATCATCGGCATGGGCGAGAGCCTGACCGACCGGGCTTCGCTGCTGCAGGTGCTCGCCTCGATGAACCCCCATCCCGAGAGCGTTCCGATCAACGCCCTAGTGGCTGTGGAAGGCACCCCGCTGGAGGAGCAACCCGCCGTTGATCCCCTTGATCTGGTGCGCATGGTGGCCGTCGCTCGGATCCTGATGCCCCACAGCCGCGTTCGCCTGAGTGCGGGCCGGGAAACCATGAGCCGCGAGGGTCAGGTGCTCTGCCTGTTGGCGGGTGCGGATTCGATCTTCTATGGCGAGACCCTGCTGACCACCGGAAACCCCGATGTGGAGGCCGATCAACAGCTGATGGCCCTGGCGGGCGTTACCCCCTGGCAGGAGCAGGTGCTGGCGTGAGCAGCCTGGTGATGGCCTTCTACGGCTTCACCGCCATGGAGGGACTGCCGGCGCTGCAGCAGGAGCTCAAGGCCCTGGCGGAGCAGGGGTGCGTGCGGGGCACGATCCTGCTGGCCGAAGAAGGGGTGAACGGCACCATCAGTGGCCCCGATGCCGGTGTGACGGCGGTCCTGGATCGGCTGCGGCAGCTGCCCGGCCTGGAGGGGCTTGAGGCCAAGTTCAGCCGCGCGGAGCAGCAGACCTTCCATCGGCTCAAGGTGCGGCTGAAGCGCGAGATCGTCACCATGGGCTGCCCCACGGTGAAGCCGGCCGAGCAGGTGGGGACCTATGTCCCACCCGAGCAGTGGAACGCCCTGATCGCCGATCCGGACACCTTGGTGGTGGACACGCGCAACCGCTACGAGGTCGAAGTGGGCAGCTTCGCCGGGGCGATTGATCCCGGGACGGAGAGCTTTCGGGAATTCCCCGCCTGGGTCGAGCAGACGCTGCGGCCGCTGGTGGAAGAGACACAACCCAAGGCGATTGCGATGTTCTGCACCGGCGGCATCCGTTGCGAGAAGAGTACGGCCTATTTGCTCCAGCAGGGCTTTGAGAACGTCCACCACCTGCAGGGCGGAATCCTGAGGTACCTCGAGGAGATCCCAGAGGCGCGCAGCAGCTGGCAGGGGGAGTGCTACGTCTTCGATCAGCGGGTGAGCGTCAATCACCAGCTGCAGCCCGGCAGCTACAGCCTCTGCCATGCCTGCGGTTTGCCGGTGTCCCCGGCCCAGCGTTTGGAGCCGAGCTATCGCGAAGGCATCAGCTGTCCCCATTGCATCGACCGCTTTAGTGACGCGGATCGTGAGCGTTTTGCCGAGCGCCAGCGCCAGATGCATTTGGCCCGCGAGCGCGGTCAGCAGCACCTCGGTTAGGGCTGATGGGGCCCGTTCTCTACAGCTTCCGCCGCTGTCCCTATGCGATGCGGGCGCGCCTGGCTCTGGCGGCGGCGGGGCAGGTCGTGGAGTTGCGGGAGGTGGCCTTAAAAGCCAAGGCGCCCGAGCTCCTGGAGGCTTCCGCGAAGGGCACCGTGCCGGTGCTCGTGCAAACCGATGGGGCGGTGCTCGAGGAGAGCCTCGAGATCATGCGCTGGGCGCTCGAGCAGGCCGATCCGCTGGGCTGGTTGCAGGCCGATCAGGCTGCAACCGCAGCTCTGATCGCGCAGAACGACGGGCCCTTCAAGCGGCACCTCGATCGCTTCAAGTACCCCGACCGCTACGGCGAGGTGGAGCCCATGGAGCATCGAGCGGCGGCGCTGGTGATCCTGCGGGAGTGGGAGCAGCGGCTCGCCGTTGGGGGTTGGTTGCTCGGTGCCCAGGCCACCCTGGCGGATTGGTCCCTGCTGCCCTTTGTGCGCCAGTTCCGCCTGGCGGACCCGGATGGCTTCGCGTCGGAGCCCGCTCTTGATGGCATCAAAGACTGGTTGACGCGGTTTGAGCGCTCCGAGCTGTTGGCGCGAGTGATGGACTCCCCTTGGGCGGAGCGCCGCTGCTGGCGTTCACCGCGTTGGCTGTATCACCTGGCCCTGGCCGCCGATTGGCAGCAGGCGCGTCAGCTCGGGGAGTACCGAATCTCCACCCGCGGCCAGAGCCTGGAGCAAGTGGGTTTCATCCATGCCAGCTACGCGGATCAATTGGAGGGGACTCACCAGCGCTTCTACGCCGATGTCAGCGATCTGCGCTTGCTGGTGATCGATCCGACCCGCTTGGCGGCCCATGGCATCGCGGTGCGACCGGAGGCCGCACCCGGCAGCGGTGAGCTTTTCCCCCATCTGTATGGGCCCTTGCCCTTGGATGCGGTCTGTTTGGTGGAGCGCTGGTAGTCGTGGCTGAACGCTTGTCACTCACGGAGATTGAGCAACGGGCCACGGCGCGGGGGCTGCTGCTGCGGTTGCAGGTCAAGCAGCTCTTGGCGGTCACGATCCTGCGGGTGGTGGTGGCGCGACCGCGGCAGGGACAGCCACCCCTGTTGCTCGGCGAACTCAAGGGCTGGGCATTGCCCCTGCCCGATGGCCTGCAGCTCGACACGATGCGCGTTCAGGGGCAGGACACCCAGGGGGTTAGTCCCCTGATCTGGGCCGCCACCTTTGCCTGGGCCCTGGAGTCCACCCCCTGCCGAAGCGCTCGGTTGCTGGCGATCCGCGACAACGAGCAGCAGCACCGTCGTTTGGTCCGTTATTTCCGTCAGCTCGGCTTTGAGCCTACCCGTGAGGTGGCGGCCGCGGCGCTGGATCTCCCCCTGCGCCTGGTCTGGGGTGGTGCGGGCTTGCTGATGCGCGGGGACATCACCGAAGGGCTCGAGCGCGTCAGCCGCCGGCTGTGATCGTCGCTGGCATCGATGTGGGTGGCGCCCGCAAGGGTTTCCACGCGGTGTTGCTGGAGGGCCGCCGCGTGGTGGATCAGCGCAACACCTCCGATGCGGAGGCGTTGGCGCATTGGTGTCTCCGGGCGGAGCGGATCGCGATCGATGCCCCCTGCGGCTGGGCCCTGGCGGGGCAGCGCTCGCGCCTCTGTGAGCGTCAGCTTTTGGCCGCCGGCGTTCATTGCTTCGCGACGCCCACCCGGGATGCGGCGCTGGCCAGCCGCAGCAATTTCTACGGCTGGATGCTCCGCGGTGAAGCGCTCTATGCGGCGCTGCAAGGGCACGGGGTGCCAATCGCCCGTGAGGTGCAAGCCCTGCAGGCTCGCTGCTGCTTTGAGAGCTTTCCCCACGGCATCACCATCGCCCTCTCCCCGCAGCTGGAGGTGAAGGCCGCCCTGAAGCTCGAGCAGCGCTCAGCACTGCTGGAGCGCTTTGGTGTTTCGCGGAGTGGCTTGAGCAGCATTGACTGGATTGATGCGGCCGTCTGCGCGCTCTTCGCAGAGCTGTTGGCCGAGGGATCCCCAGTCGACGTCTACGGCGAGCCGGGTGGCGGGCTGTTGGTGTTGCCCGTTTGCGCGCGCCACACTGCGGGCAGTGGCTGAACACTCGGGCGATGAATCTCCATGGGACGGAGCTACTGCTCAACCATTCCGCCCAAGCGCTTCGGCAGCTGCTGGAGTTCCTCTCGCTGATCTCCGTGGCGATCGGCTTGGTGGCTGTGCTGAGCGGCGCCCGCAAGTTGCGGCTGCGGGAGATCCCGCCCCATCTGGTGCAACGGGGGCCGGTGACGATGGCCCGGGTCACCTTCGGCTCCTGGGTTGCCCTGGCGCTGGAGTTTCAGTTGGGAGCCGATGTGGTCTTGACGACCATCAGCCGCGAGCCCAATGCCCTGATCCAGTTGGGTGCGGTGGCCTTGATTCGGACCTTCCTGAACTTCTTCTTGGCCCTGGAATTACGCCAAGAGGATCGGCATCCCGGCAGCTAGCTGGGGTTTGCCGCGTGATAACTGCTGCGCACCAGGGGGCCGGAGCGGACATCCCTGAAGCCAAGGTCTCTTGCGATCTGTCCGAGCTCGTCGAACTCCTCGGGAGTCCAGTAGCGCTCCACAGGGATGTGGGCCAAGGAGGGCCTCAGGTACTGGCCGATCGTGAGCCTCTGGCAGTCCACGGCCCGTAGATCGCGCATCGCCGCGACCACCTCGTTGGCGGTTTCACCCAGGCCGAGCATCAGACCGCTCTTGGTGGGAATCCCCGGCGCCAGCTCGCGGGCGGCGGCCAGCAGTCCGAGAGAGGGGCGGTAGGTGGCCCCGCGGCGGACCTCGCCCTGCAGGCGCTCCACGGTTTCGAGGTTGTGGTTGAAGCAGACCGGCTGGGCTGCGAGCACCGTTTGCAGCCGTTGCCGTTGGGCGGCGATCCCCTCGGCTTCGTCGCGGTAGCCCCCCCAGAAGTCTGGGGTGAGTACCTCGATCGCGATCAGTGGATTCCTTGCCCGGATGGCGGCCATGGCCCGGGTGAAGAGGTAGGCCCCGTGGTCGCTTTGATCGTCCCGGGCGACCGAGGTGAGCACGACATAGCGCAACCCCAGGGTGGTGACGGCCTCGGCGACGCGCTCGGCTTCCTGGTCATCAAGGGGCTCGGGGGCAAGTCCCTTGTCCACCTGGCAGAAGGCGCAGCTGCGGGTGCAGATCGATCCCCCCAGCAAAAACGTGGCCGTTCCGGAGGCGTAGCACTCACCGCGGTTTGGGCAGCGCCCCTCCTCGCAGATGGTATGCAGCCGCTGCTGCTTCACCACGGCCTGCACCGACTCCAGTTCGGTGGCATTGCCGATCGGCGTGCGGATCCATTCCGGTAGCCGTTCTTTTGGAGGGACCTGGCTGTAGCGGCTCATCGGGTCACTCCATCCGCCGCCGGCCCTCGAGGGCCCGCGCCAGGGTCACCTCATCGGCGTACTCCAGTTCGCTACCCACCGGCAGCCCGTAGGCGATGCGGCTGACCTGGGTGAAGGGTTTCAGTAGGCGGGCGAGGTAAAGGCTGGTGGTGTCCCCCTCGACGCTGGGGGTGAGGGCCAGGATGACCTCGTTGATGCCATCCCGATCCACCCGTTCCACGAGCGGCTGGATGTGCAGGAGCTCCGGACCGATCCCATCCATCGGTGAGATCAGCCCGCCAAGGACGTGATAGCTCCCCTTGAATTCGCGGGTGCGCTCTAGGGCCAGCAGATCACGGGAATCAGCGACCACACAGATCACGCCGGTGCTGCGTGTTTCATTGCGGCAGATCTCGCAGAGGGGATCCGCGGAGAGGTGGAAGCAGCGTTGGCATTGGCCCACCTGGCTGCGGGCCGCGAGCAGGGCGTCTGCGAAGGCTTGGATCTGCTCGCTGGGCTGGTTCAACAGGTGCAGCGCCAGCCGCTGGGCCGTGCGAGGCCCGATGCCGGGGAGCCGCTCGAACTGATCGATCAGCCGTGCCAGGGGTCTGGTGAAGCCGCTCAGATCCCTTTGGGCAACTGGCGAGAATCTAAGAGGCATCGCAAGCGATGCGCCGGCGCGTGAGAATAGCCGCGCTAAAGCGTCGATCAATGGCCGTGCTGACCCGCTGGATCTCCCGAGGAGTGCGTTCTCTCCTGGCCCTCGGTCTGGTCCTGGTGTTGGTGAGCTGCAGTGCGGCCGCGGCAGGCCTGAACTCCTTCCAGAGCCCCGACGGGCGCTACGCCTTCCTCTACCCCACCGGCTGGACCCGGGTGCAGGTCACCGAAGGGCCCCAGGTGGTCTTCCACGACCTGATCAACGCCGATGAGACCTTGAGCCTGGTGGTCTCCGATGTGAACGAGACCAACGACCTCCAGAACCTCGGCAGTGCCGTGGCCGTCGGTGAGAAGCTGCGCCGCGTCGTCATTGCCCCAGAAGGCAGCGGCCGTGAGGCGGAACTGGTGGAGGCTCGCGAGCGGGAAGACGGCGGTCGCACCTTCTATGACCTGGAGTACGCCGTCCATCTGCCCGATCGCGATCGCCATGAGCTGGCGACCGTTGTTGTGGACCGCGGCCGGCTCTACACCTTCGCCGCCAGCACCAACGAACTGCGCTGGCCCAAGGTTCAAGGCCTCTTCCATCAGGTGATCACCTCCTTCACCCTGCGCATCTGATCGCGGCTCCGTTGAAGGCGGTGTTGATCGTTGGCGGCGGGCTAGCCGGCGGTATGCTGGCCCTGGCCCTGCGGGAACGCGGGGTCGAGGTCTCTTTGATCGCCGATCAAGCGCCATCCGCCACGCAATGGAGCTATGGGGTGATCCCGGGCTTGCCCCTGGGCACCTCAGCACTGGCGCTTCAAGCCGCGAAGGCCTCCACCCTCTGGACTGAGCTGCAGGCGCGTTACGGCGAGCTGGGTTGGGGCAAGGCACGCCTTGCGCTCCATGGCGGTAAACCCTGGGCGCCTTTGGTTCCCCTGCCTGCCGCGCAGGTCGACACCGCCCGCTTTCACGCCCGCCTGCCGGAGGTGTTGCGTCAGGCCGGCGTGCGTCTACTGGCGACAGAGGCGCTGCGGGTTCAGTGGGATCAAGGGCAGTGGCTGGTGCCCTGCCGCGATGGCAGCGTCCAGCGCAGCGGGCAACTCGTGCTGGCGGCCGGGGCGGCCTGCCGCAGCCTCTGGCCCGCCTGGCCGGAGGTCCTGCGCGGCAACTGGGCAGGGGTTCTCGAGCTGCCCCACTGCCCGGCAGCGCGCCTGCAGCTTCCGTCCCAGTTCCAGCGCCCGGCGGTTGAACGGCGGAGTGGGGAGCTCAACCAACCCTGCTCGGTCGTCGATGCCGGTTTGGTGCCCCGCGGCGCTGGGGCGCTGCTAGGTCAGATCAGCTGCTTTGCCCCCGGGTTGGCCTTCTCCGCCCCCCCGCCGGGGATGGATCAGGCGTTGCGGAAGGCCATCGCCGCTTCCCCCCTGCCGAAGGGCCTGGCCGAGGCCGAGGGGGTTTGGCATCAGGTGCCCGTGGCCTTCTCCACAACCGGGATACCCTGGGCCGGCCCTCTGCCGGAGGCCCCGGGTCTGTTTGGCTTCAGTGGCTTCAGCGGGGGCTTTGCCCAGATCCCCCTGCTGGCACCGCTGTTGGCGGATGTCTTGGCGACGGGCAGCGCTACGGCGCGGCGGCAGCTGGAGCAGTTGCAGGTGTGGCCGCCCTCCTTTTCATGACGGGCAGCAGGAAATAAAGCGCAGGTGTTAGATGATCGATCTTAAGCACCGCGTGGAGAGCCAATGACGGTGCTGGTCACCGGGGCAGCTGGATTCATCGGGGCGGCTGTGGCCCTGCGCCTGCTTGAGAGCGGTGAGCGGGTGATCGGTCTCGATAACCTCAATGCCTATTACGACCCGGCTCTGAAGCGAGCACGCCTCGCGCGACTAGAGGCTGCCGGTGGCAACTGGTCGTTCCATCAACTGGATCTGGAAAACGGCGCAGCGATCGCTGATTTATTTGAAGCCCAGAAACCAAAGGCCGTCGTTCATTTGGCCGCCCAGGCTGGGGTGCGCTATTCCATCGAAAACCCGGCGGCCTATATCCAGAGCAACCTGGATGGCTTCGGGAATGTTCTCGAGGGATGCCGGCACCAGGGCGTCCAACACCTGGTTTATGCCTCCAGCAGCTCGGTGTATGGCGGCAACCGGCAGATGCCTTTTTCTGAGCAACACCCGGTCAACCACCCGGTGAGCCTTTACGCAGCAACCAAAAAGGCCAATGAGCTGATGGCCCATACCTACAGCCATCTCTATGGCCTGCCGGCCACGGGCTTGCGCTTTTTCACGGTTTACGGCCCCTGGGGCCGGCCGGACATGGCTCCAATCCTGTTCGCCAAGGCAATTCTCAATGGGCAGCCCATCAAGGTGTTCAACCAGGGCCAGATGCAGCGGGACTTCACCTACATCGATGACATTGTCGAAGGTGTGATCCGATGCCTGAAGAAACCCGCCACGGCTGATCCAGGCTTCGATCCGCTCGATCCCAATCCCGCCACCGCCGCAGTGCCCCATCGGCTGTTCAACATCGGCAACTCCCAGCCCACGCCGCTGCTGCACTTCATCGAGCTACTGGAGCAGGCTTTGGGTGTTGAAGCGATCAAGAGCTTTCAACCGATGCAACCGGGTGACGTGATCGCCACTGCCGCTGACACCTCAGCCCTTGAGGCCTGGGTCAGCTTCCAACCCAACACGCCGTTGGATCAAGGCTTGGAGCACTTTGCGGCTTGGGTCAAAGCGCATCCGGAGTTGCTTGGCCTTGCTTAAGTCCAAGCCTTTGAGCCCGCGAATTCAGCCGCAACCGACGCGCCAAACCTGCAGCCCAGCAGCTTGAGCAGCCGCCAGATCAGCGATGGAGCGAGCATCAAACAGCCAAGCCGGCTTGCGCATCCGCCCAGCTAAGTCCTGCCAGTTGAGCTCCGCGAAACTCGTCCACTCCGTGAGGATCAGGACCGCGTCGGCCTGAGCCACCGCCTCCGCAGGTGTGGTCACGCGGTGCCACACGCCATCTCCGCTGAGGGGACTGCCTAGGGGAGCGGTCAGAGGCTGGCAACCAAGGTCAGACGCGATCTGGGTTTCGGGGACCTTGGGGTCGTAGATGGCCAGTTGGGCACCTTCTTCCAGGAGGTCTTGGCAGATGCGAATTGCAGGCGCTTCACGGGTGTCGTTGGTGTCCGCTTTGAAGGCAAAACCAAGAACAGCGATGCGCTTACCGGTCACGGTTCCGAACAACTTCTGCACCACCAGCTGAGCGATGCGGTGCTGCTGCCAGCTGTTGAGCTCCACCACGCTCTGCCAATAGGCCGCAACGTCGTGGAGGCCGTAGTGACCGCAGAGGTACACCAGGTTGAGGATGTCCTTCTGGAAGCAGCTGCCGCCAAAACCAGGGCCAGCTTTGAGGAACTTGGCGCCGATGCGGCTATCAGCGCCAATGGCATGGGCTACCTCATTGACGTCAGCGCCGGTGGCCTCGCAGAGGGCGGCAATGGAGTTGATCGAGCTGATGCGCTGCGCCAAGAACGCGTTGGCGGTGAGTTTGGAGAGCTCAGAGCTCCAGAGGTTGGTGCGCAGGATGCGCTCCTGAGGAACCCAGTGGCCATAGACGCTGGCGAGCGCATCAATCGAGGCGGGGTCTTCCCCGCCAATCAAGACGCGATCAGGGGCCTCCAAATCGGGGATCGCGGTGCCCTCAGCCAAGAATTCTGGGTTGGACAGCACCGAGAAGGTTTTGGGAGTACCCGCTCCCGCAACCTCCCCTTGGGCGGCATTAAGGATGGCCTTCACTGTCTCGGCCGTGCGCACCGGCAGGGTGCTCTTCTCGACCACGATCGTGTGACCCTGAGCGCAGGCCGCCACTTGGCGTGCGGAGGCTTCAATCCAGCGCAAGTCACTCGCCTGCCCGGCGCCGACACCCTTCGTCTTTGTGGGGGTGTTCACCGACAAGAAGACCATGTCAGCCGCCGCAATTGCAGCGTCGACTGCGGTTGTGAAGTGGAGATTTCGTCCACGGCAACGACCAACGACGGCATCTAGCCCCGGCTCGTACACCGGCAGCTTGGAGAGATCCGGGTTGTTCCAGGCATCAATCCGCGCCTGGTTGAGGTCCACCACCGTGACCTGGATCTCGGGACAGCGATCCGCGATTACCGCCATGGTCGGGCCACCCACGTAGCCGGCGCCAATGCAGCAAATGGTGCGGATCATGCGCTCAGAAAACCTCGCGCAAGCCTATGGGCAAACGGGCTGGGGGAACCAGGAGCTGATGAAGAAGCCGCTGAATTTCGCCTCGGGCGTTATTTGAAATCCGGCCTCAAGCAAGGAGCGCGCAAACATTTGTCCGACGGGCTACTCGCTGGGAGCAGGTGTGGCCGCCCTCCAGGTGAGCTCCGGGGTGAGCAGGGCGGCGGGATCCCGCGGCACCGGCAGCAGTTCGCGCAGTAGCTGCGCGTAGGTGATGTTGACCCCGACGGTGGCGTTCAGCCGCTGCACCAGGCTTGCGATCAGGCGCTCCTGGGTGATCGAGAGATCCACCTCGCTCGAGAGGCCCATTTGGTAGCGGAGGCGCACATCGCGGAAGGCCTCCAGGGCCGCGGCGACGCCGCGCCGGGCTGAGGCCAACTTCGCCAGGCTGGCCTCGTGGTTGAAGAAGGCCGCCTCGAGCCGCAGCCGAATCGCGTTGCGGCGGGCGGCGTAGTTCTGTCCAGCCGCTTCCACGCGCCGTTGCAGGGCTCGGGTCTCACCGCTGGTGGTGCCGGCGTCAAAGAGCAACCAGCGGACGCTCAGACCGAAGGACCAGTCGTACCCACTGGTGTTCAGGGTGGGGATGACGGTGGAGCCGCAACAGCCCCCGCCGCTCGTGGTGATGTTGAACTGGTTGACGTTCTGGCCGTAGCTGCCGCCGCCGGCAAACAGGGCGAGCCGCGGCAGGAGTTGGGCCGCGGTCGCGTCCTTCTGCCGGGCCAGGGCCGTTCGGGTGGCGAGGATTGCTTCGAGCTCGGGGTTGCCGCGGTAGGCGGCCAGCAGGCTCTGCTCGAGGTTCAGGGGCCATTGGGGCATCACCGCGATCGGGTCGCTGGCGCTCGGCGTGACCGTGGCCGGCAGGTTCAGCACCAGGGCCAAGCGCCGCCGCGCGATGGCCCGATCGGCGAGGGCCTGGATCAGGGCCTCTTGGTCACTGGCCTCAATGGCGCGGCGGCGCAGCACGTCCACCCGGGGCACGAGGCCCGCCAATTTCAGGTCGAGGGAGTCCTGCAGGATCAGCAGGTCATCGCGGACCGCGGCATCCTGGATGCGCACGTTCTGATCGGCCTGCTGCAGCTGGTAGTAGGCCTCGCTGATGCTCAGCTGCAGCAGCCGCAGCTGGTTGCCGTAGATCTGCCGCTCCCGCTCGAGGACCGCCCGGGCCGCCTGCACCCTGGGCGTGCGGGCGAAGTCCAGGAGGGCGTAATCGAGCTGCAGCCCGGCCGCCCCAACGCTGCTGGATTGGTTGAGATAGGCGCCCCCGTCCGTGGGGACATAGAAGGCGCCCCCCGGTTGAAACAGGGGACCCAGGTTCAGGGTGCCGTTGCCAACGGAAGCGGTGTTGTTGGAGCTGAGCTGGCCGGTGCTGCCGCCGGCGACCGCGCTGATCCTTGGCCAGTAGGTGCCGAGGGCCGCCTGCAGGTCATCGAGTGAGGCCGCCACGAGTTCGCGTTGGGCCTGCAGCTCGGGGTTGTTCTTGAAGCCAATGGCGAGGGCCTCGAGCAGGCTGAGGCCCTCAACGACTCCCTCTTGGAGCTGTTGGGGGCTGGGAAGGCTCAAGGGCGCTGGGGCTGCGGCTTGGTTTGGCTGCAGCGGTTGGCTCGGGGCGCGATTCGGCTCGAGCAGGCTGCCGGGAATCGGTGCGGTGACGGCTTCGCGCGGCGGAATCCCTTGGGGATCGGGGGGGATCAGGGCATCCAGTACCCGCAGTTGCTCATCGAGCGCTTTCCAGCTGCGTTCCAGCTTCTGCACCTCGGCGGAGCTGGCTTCAAGGCCGGGTTGCCCGAACGCCGCCTGGCTGCCAAGGCTCAGCAGCGCCAGGCTGCAGGCCAGGCTCGCGATTCGCCGTGTTGCAGCGACGTGCAACGTCCCCGAGAAGTTGTGATGCAGTCTGCCGACTCTGGCCAGAATCGCTGGAGCCCAGCATCCTGTCGCTATGTGGCAGCAACGGCGGCAGGAACTCCAGCAGCGTTGGCTGGGGTTGAGTGACCACAACCAGGTGGGTGTTTGCCTGGCGGGGGTCGGTGGTGTGCTGGCGCTCTGGGCGGTGTTTTGGCCCGTGCCGACCGAGGTGAGTGGTCAAGGGGTCTTCCTCTACCCGGACAGCGCCGGGGTGCTTAACGCCCGCTCCGGCGGTCAGGTGCTGGATGTCGGCGTCAAGGTCGGTGAGCCCGTGCGCAAAGGCCAGGTCTTGATGACCTTGTATTTGCCCGTGCTGGAGAAACAGCTGGCGCAGCAGCGGGGCAACTTGGCCCAGTTGGAGCGGATTAACACCGATCTCGACCAGCGCGATCTGCGTCGGCTGGAGACCGAACAGCGGGCCGTGGAGGTGGCCCTGGCGAAATTGAGCGACGACAGCACCCGCTACGCCCAGCTTCAGTCCACCTACAGCTCCAAACTCAGCAACCTCGATTGGCTGGCGCGCCGCGAGGTCGTGGCGCCCCTCTCCCGCGAGGTGGTGGCGGTGCAGCAGGGGTTCACCAACACCAGCGTCGACCTGGATGCCGTGAAGATCCAGCGCAAGAAGGTGCTGACCGATTACGAGCAGGTGAAGCTCATGATCGAGACCGAGGCCCTGAACCGCCGCTACCAGATCGACGACCTCAAGCTACAGATCCGCGTCACGGAAGCCCAGATCGCCTACGACGGGGAGGTGGTGGCCGGCCGTGACGGCAACCTGCTCGACATCCAGGTGATCTCCGGTCAAACGGTGTCCACCGGGCAGCGACTGGGGACGATCGGTCGTCCGCAGAAGCCCGGTGCCAAGGCTCCTCCGTTGCGGGCCGTCGCCTACTTCTCTCCCGCCGATGCCCGTCGCTTGCCGCTGGGGTTGCGGATGGAGCTCGTGCCGCAGTGGAAACAGCGCGGGCGCTTCGGCGGCATCGTCGGTCAGGTCAGCCAGGTCCTCACCCTGCCGGCCACCGAGGACGATGTCTCCACCACGACGGGCAACCCCCAGTTGGCCAAGGAGCTCACCAAGGAGGGTCCGGTTATGCGTGCGGAGATCGAGCTTGGGCGCGACAGTTGGAGCAATGACGGCTACCGCTGGACCCTCTCCGGGGGCAGTGGGGTCTTCCCCGTCCGCGATGGCTTGACTCTGAACGCCTACGGCTACGTGGAGTGGCGCTCCCCCTTGAGTTATGTGCTTCCGGGGCTGCGTTCGCTCACCGGCGGCTACCGCACCCTCAGAATTGACGCGCTATGGAACCGTCCCTTCCTCAGGCAGCCCGGAACCTTGGAGTGAAGCTCAAGGCGTTGCGTTTGCCTCCCATCCGCAACGCCCTGCTGCGCAAGGAGTTGCCCTGGTTGGTCGCCGAGGTGGTCTTGCTGTTGATCCTCTTCAACGCCAACGCCCCGGAGCTCTGGTTCTGGCTCGTCGTCCTGCTGGTGGTCCTGGGCTATCGGGTTGAGCGTTGGTGGGCCTCCAGGCCGCAGGCCTAGCGGGGCAAGAGGGCGCCCCAGGTCCGTTCGGCATCCTGCATGGCTTGCTCGGCCTGGCGGCAGAGCAGCAGCCTGGCGGCGATGCGCTCCAGCCGCTCTAGCGGGATCCGGTTCAAGCTGGGGTCCGCCAGTTCGCGGTTTAGATCGAGCCAGGCCTGGGGCAGGGCCAGGGCAGCGCTCGGCGGTGACGGCAGGCTGCGGCGCCGCGCGGCGAGTTGCACTTCCCACTGCTCCAGCCGTGTGCTCAGCGCCCGCAGCAAGGCGGCCTCGCCGGCATGGAGCTGCTCGATCAGGGCGCTGTCGTTCAGGGTCGGTGCCCGGCGCACCATGCCTCCAACCATCAGGATCAGGCGCGAGCAGGCGTCATCCAGGCACTGCACCAGCTGAACGCTGGGATGGCGACTGGCGCCCTCACCGAGTTCAAGTGTGAGCGAGGGGCGCAGGCCCCGCAGGCTGATCAGCCGCGCGCGCAGGCGCCTGTAGTCCGCCAATTCAGGCCCCGCCGCGCTGTCCTGCACCAGCCGCTGGGCCAGGTCCTGGTACGTCAAGCGCAGGTCGCGGAAGAGGTCGCCGTACTGCTTGAGGACGGTGTCGAAGCTTCGCGCCGGCCAGAACAGCCGCAGGCTGAGCAGACCCACGAGGACGCCAAAGGCCGTCCAGAAGAAGCGAAGGGGAATCCAGGTGCCCAGGTTGGTGGAGTGGGAGAGCCAACCCATCACCACGATCAGGCCGCCCACCTTGTAGCCCACCAAGAGCTTCAGCCATCCACCGAGGAGCCGTAGTGCCGCCAGGGTGATCGCGATGGCGATCGGCATCGGCAGATCCCGCAAGCCCCAGTAGCCCACCAGCAGCAGGATCGAGCCGAGCACGGTTCCGAGGAGCCGTTGACGGCCCAACTCGATCGCGCCGCCGTAACTGCCAGTCCCGACTGACACCACGGCCAGTGGGGAATAAAAGCCATAGGCCAAGCCGCTCATCGTGGCGAAGCCATTGCAGAGACCAGCGGCCAAGGCCAGCCGCAATTCGGCGCGGTTGATCAGCATGGCTGTCGTGCCAGGGTTCCGAGGCCGGCGTGCAGGGGGCGGGTCTCTTCTTCAAAGGCCAGCAACTGCAGCAGGGGAAGCCGTTGGGCGAGGGCGAGCGCTTGCCAGCGCTGGGGTGCGCGGCGTGGCGTGGTTTGTCCTGCGCCATGCAGCTGCTGATGCAACCCGCGAATGCTGTCCTGCAGCGGCTCGGCGCGTTGGATGTCGAGCGGGGCCATCCCCTCGATCAAGCGCTCCCAGGCGATCCAGTGGAATTGCACGATCTGCCAGAGCCGCAACCGTTGTTGCCAGCGGCTGGAGCGCAGGAGCTTCTGACGTGGGCCGCGGCGTTCCCGCTCCACCAGGTCCGTCATCCGCATCAGATCGCCCGTCAGGGGGGCGGTGTTCAGGGGCGTCGGCCGCTCGCGCTGGCCCGCCAGCCAGGCCTCGTACCGCGCCAGTTGAGCCTGGAGATCCGAGAGGAGTCGATGGTCGAGGCTCTGCAACTCCCGGTAGCTGTTGCGCGGCCAGAACAACAGACCGACCCCCAAGGCGACCAGGCAGCCCACGACGGTGTCGAGGCCCCGGTTGAAGACGTAGTGCCAATCCAGCGCCTCGTAGCGCGGAATCATCAGGAACATCACGCTCAAGGTGGCGGCCGTACTCAGGCCCGATTGCCAGCCGAAGAGGCGTAGAACCGGAATCATCAACAGGATCGAGACCAGCACACCAACCCAGCCGCTGAGGATGGTGTGGACGACAAAGGTCACCAGGCCGCCCACCACCGTTCCCATCACCCGTGCGGTCGCCGCTTTGACGGTGTGGTCATCGTTGTCATCAACAACAATCACCACCGCCATCAGCGGATACCAAACAAACTCAATCCGCTCAAACCACAGCGCAATCGCCGCCGTGATGAACACCGCTGTGAACATCTTCAGGCTGTTGCGCACCAGCAGGGCGTCCACAGGCCGCGGCGTCGTGGTTCTGCTGGGAGCTTATGGAGAACTCTTGTGATGAGCTCGTTCTTGATTCATGCCTGAGAGTCAACCCGCCTTCTGGAGCCTGAAACCCTGGTGGTGTCAGCCCTGGTCCATCCTGTTGACCGGTGTTCTGGCGATCGCCGGCAGCTGGTTCCTGCTGCACCGCTGGTGGATCAGCGCACCGGTGGCCGTGGCCGTGTTGGCCTGGTGGGGACTGTTTCTGGTTGCCGTTCCTGCGGCCTACCGCTCCGGGATGCTTGAGGAGCCCTAGAAGAGGAACTTGAAGCGCTCGCTGCTGCCGGAGGCTGCAGCGCCCGCGGCGGTGGCTTCTGGCCACTCGGCCTTCCAGTAGCTGATGCCTTCGTGCATAAAGGGACGGCCCCTCAGGCGCTCGGCGTTGAGGTCGGTGCTCCCCATCGCGCTGATCAGGCCGCCGATCTCCATCGGGCCGAGGTCAGTGCGCAGGTCCTTGCCGGCCACGGCCAGGAGCGCGGGAAGGCGCACCAGGCTCTCCGGTCGGGTGATTTGTTTGAAGAGGGCCTTCAGCACCAGGCGTTGGCGATCCAGGCGACCGATGTCACCCATCTCGTCGTGGCGGAAGCGCAGGAAGCCTTCGAGGTCTCTGCCCTTGAGGACCTGGCGGCCGGGCTGCAGATCGATGTGCAGGCCTTGGGTGTTGTCGTGATACCACATGCGCTTGGGCACGTTCACCTCAAGGCCGCCCAGGGCATCCCCGAGGCGCCGGATCACGGCCAGGTTCACCAGGATGTGGTGCCGCACGGGGCGGCCCAGGTGCTTGGAGAGCTCCGCTTTGACGGCCTCGGGGCCGCCATAGGCGTAAAGGGCATTGGCCTTCACGGGGCCAAAGCTGCTGGAGTTGATGTAGGTGTCGCGGGGCACCTGCAGCAGCTTGGTTTCCCCGTTCTGCACACGCATCGTGTACATCACGTCGGTGTTCCCGCCGCCGACGTCGGTGCCGAGGATCACCACATCGGCGTCGCTCAGGCTGTTCCAGCTGCTGAAGGGATTGACGAGCTGATGGCGCTCGCTCACCTGGGGGCTACTGAGGTAGTCCGCCACGGGCGAGGCCAGCAGGAGTCCGCCACCCAGCCCAAAGCCAATCGCGGTCAGCATCGCGCCGCGTTCGTCGCGGCGGTGGGGCATCGTGCTGGCTGGGGCTGTTTTCAGGGTGGGACTCTTCATTCTCACAATTTATTTCTTTTTCTGCCGCCCATCTTGTGGCGCCCCCTGCATTGGTGCCACTTCTTTGGCTGGTTAGAGGGCTAGTGCCTCGTCCTGGCGCAGTCCCGCCTGAACCCGCCAGAGATTGACGTAGGCACCGCCGGCGGCGATCAGCTCCTCGTGGCTCCCGCTTTCGACGATCCGTCCCTGGTCCATGACCACGATCCGATCGGCATGGCGCACGGTGGAGAGGCGGTGGGCGATCACCAGGGTCGTGCGCTCGGAGGTGATGCGATCCAGGGAGCGCTGGATGGCCGCCTCGGTTTCGTTGTCCACCGCCGCCGTGGCCTCATCGAGGATCAGCACGGGCGGGTTTTTGAGGATCGCCCGGGCCAGGGCAATCCGTTGGCGCTGTCCCCCGGAGAGCCGTTGGCCCCGCTCCCCCACCACCGTGTCGTACCCCTGGGGCAGGGCTTCGATGAAGCGGGAGGCCTCCGCCAGCTGCGCCGCCCGCTCGATCGCGGAGCGTGAGGCTTCAAAGCTGCCGTAGGCAATGTTTTCGGCCACGGTCCCGTGGAAGAGGAAGACCTCCTGGCTGACCAGGCCGATGGCCTTGCGCAGGTCCCCCAGCTCCAACGTCTGGACCGGTTGACCATCGAGGCGGATCGTGCCGCTCTGCAGCTCATAGAGGCGCAGCAGCAATTTGACGATCGTGCTCTTGCCGGAACCCGTCGCGCCGACGATCCCAAGCGTGCTGCCGGCGGGGATCTCCAGATCAAAGTCCCGTAGCAGAAGGTCCCTGCCGCTGTAGCCAAAGTTGACCCCCTCAAAACGGATCTGACCGCGAACGCTCTGCCGGGGCAGGGGGCGATCGCCGCTGGGGATCGCGATCGGGGTGTCGACCAGATCCAGCACGCGCTGGGTGGAGGCCATGGCCCGCTGGTAGTCATCCAGGGTGCGGCCAAGGCTCGTCAGCGGCCAGAGCAGCCGTTGGGTGATGAAGACCAAGAAGGAATAGGTGCCGACGTCGATCGCGCCGCGCCAGGCCTGCAGGCCGCCAATCACCAAGATCGCCAGGAAGGCAAAGAGGATCGCGAAGCGAATCAGGGGGATGAAGGCCGCCGAGAGGCGAATCGCCTTCCTGTTACTCCTTTGGTACGCACGGCTCTGTTCGCAGAGACGTTCGCTCTCCCACTGCTCCGCCGCGTAGCTCTTGATCGTCAGCATCCCGCCCAGATTGTTGGCGAGGCGGCTCGCCAGATCGCCGGAGCGCTCCCGCACCTCGCGGTAGCGCGGTTGCAGCCGCTTCTGGAAGTGCAGTGAGCCCCAGAGGATCAGGGGAATGGGCAAAAACGAAACCCCAGCCACCGCCGGTGAGAGCCAGACCATCGCACCGCCCACCGCCAGGACGGTCGTGATCAGCTGCAGAACCTCGTTCGCTCCATGGTCGAGGAAGCGCTCGAGCTGGTTGATGTCGTCATTCAGGATCGCCAGCAGGCGGCCACTGGAGCTGGATTCGAAAAAGCCCATCTCCAGGCGTTGGAGATGGGCGTAGGCCTCCAGCCTGAGCTCGTGCTGCACCGTCTGGGCCAAGTTGCGCCAGAGCAGGGCATAGAGGTATTCGAACAGCGATTCCGCGCTCCAGATCACAAAGGAGAGTCCCGCCAGGACCCCGAGTTGCCCCGGGATCGACGTCACCCCCCAGCTGGCCAGCCAGGAGGTGTCCTGCTGCACCACCACGTTGACCGCTAGGGCGATCAAGACGGGTGGCGCCAGGTCGAACAACTTGTTCAGCACCGAGCAGAGCGCGGCCAACCGCACCAAGCGGCGATGGGGCCTCAGGGTGCGCAACAGGCGGCGCAGTGGGGGTTGGGCTGGGGTCATGGCGCCATTCAAAGGCGCCGGGTTGAATTCAATATGAAGCTGCTCACTGGGAACTGATTTCTTGGTTTCACCAGCGTTAGAACCGTGGTGTCTCCAACAGGAGGTGTTTATGACCCGTTCGAGATCGTTTCATCGCTTTCATCGCTGGACCGCGAAGCTGAGAAGGCGCTCGCTCCGCAGTGCCTTGCCAGAACCCCATGAAGGCGAACTGCAGCCGATCCATTCCGTCTCTGAGATGCGTTGCAAGGAGTGGCAACGCGATCAACTGCAGGATCTGATCGAGAACGAAGAGCTCGAAGTCATCGTCTGACACCAGTCCGGCCCCAGGTCGATCCCGTCAATCCATCAAAAAATCCCTGGACGCGGGCCCCAATGGAGCCCGGCCAGGGATTTTTCTTGTGGGTTGGGGAGGAGTGATGCCCGAGGGCACCGCTCGATCACCAGCGGTTGTCGCCGCCGCCGCCGCCGTAGCCGCCACCGCCGCCGCCGCCGTAGCCGCCACCGCCGCCGCCGCCGTAGCCGCCACCGCCGTAGCCACCACGGCCGCCGCCGCCGCCGCCGTAGCCACCGCCACGGTTGCCGCCGCCGCCGCCGTAGCCGCCACGACCGCCGCCGCCGCCGCCTTCACGGGGGGTTGCTTTGTTGACACGGATCATGCGACCCATCCACTCGACGTTCTGCAGATCGTCGATGGCTTTCTGCTCGTCAGCGTCGTTCGCCATCTCGACGAACGCGAAACCGCGCTTGCGGCCGGTCTCACGATCGAGGGGAAGGCTGCACTTGCTCACCTCGCCGTACTGGCTGAACAGGTCGAGCAGATCCTCTTGTTCGGCTTGGAACGAGAGGTTTCCAACGTAAATGGTCATTCCTTAGACGGAACCTGAAAACTGATTCGTTGATGCTGTGGGGTTCCGTGTGGAGCCTGGAAGCTTTTGGAATCAGAGTCAGCGTACAGCGCCGACCCCCCTGAACTCAGAAAGCCTTTTAGCGAATCTCGGGGGGCTGCGCTGCAGGGCTGAATCGGCCGTCTTCGAGGTCGGTGTCTTCAGCCATGGGCGCGGTAACGGGCCTTGAAGCAAGACCGAAGGGAATCCGAAGAAAGGGCTTGATCCCCATTTATTGTCCCATTGTCAGCAAATGAACACCCGCTATCGGGAGCCCCTGATGACGGCACCAGTCCCCTGGAGTTTGGCTTGGAGCAAGAGCGGGGAGCTTGCACCCCAGGATCGCTTCGATCTGCTTCAGACCCTTGTTGCGATCGAAACCGAAGAGGTGCAGCCCGCTTTGGTCATGGCTGTCGAGAGCATGAGCGTGGCTGAGCTCACTGCTTTGTCCAGTGAATCGGTGACGGGCCTCTGCGCTTGAGGCCCGCCGGCTGGCTCAGACCAGCCTTAGATGCGAGAGATCTGAAGTTCGCGATTCAACACCTTTAGGCGCTTCAGGTTTTGGAAGACGTCGTCGGGCATGCCCTTGGGCAGGTCCACGAGGCTGTGGCTGTCGAAGATTTGAATGCGACCGATGCTGCGGCCGTTCAGACCCGACTCATTGGCAATGGCGCCCACGATGTTTCCGGGCTTGATCCGGTCGCGCCAGCCCACCTCGATGCGGAAGCGATCCATGTGATCTTCCGGAGGACCGGCTTGCTCGCGGGGTCCGCGGTTGCCTCCGCGGGGACCGCGATCGCGATCGCCAAAGCGATCGTTGCGGCGGCCATCGCGGGACTGGGGTTGTTGGCGGATCCACTTCTCATCGTCATGGACCAGCAGGGGCTGGTCGCCCACGGCCATCTGAAGGGCGGCCAGGGCCAGCTGCTCAGGGCTGACCTCACTTTCCTGGCCAACGCGCTTGATGATTTCTGAAAGCAGCGCCTGCTGTTCGCTGAGGTTGCTGGTCTCCTCGGTCTTGAGCCCGGTCACGGTTTCGCTCAGGCGCTCGCGCAGGCGATCCAGGCGGCTCTGGTTGATGCTCGCGTTGGAGGGGATCTCCATCGGATCGATGGAGCGACCAACGGCACGCTCAAGACCTGTGATGAAGCGGCGCTCGCGCGGCGTCACGAACAGGATCGCGTTGCCGGTGCGGCCAGCACGGCCGGTGCGGCCAATGCGGTGGACGTAGGCCTCGGAGTCGAAGGGGATGTCGTAGTTGATGACCAGGCTGATCCGGTCCACATCCAGGCCGCGGGCGGCGACATCGGTGGCCACCAGCACGTCCACGGTGCCGTTCTTGAGGCGCTCAATCGTGCGCTCCCGCTGGTTCTGGGCCACGTCACCGTTGAGGACCGCGACTCCATAGCCCTTGGCTTCCAAGGCTTCGGCCACGGTCACCGTGATCGCCTTGGTGCGGGCGAAGATGATCACGCCTTCTTTGGTCTCGGCCTCGAGCACGCGGCTTAGAGCCTCGAGCTTCATCGGACCATTGACCGTGATGAAGCGCTGCTGGATCCGGCTGGAATCAGACCCCTTGGTCTTGATCGTGATCTCAGCGGGGCTGTTCAGGTACTGGTGGGAGATCCGGCGGATCTCGCTGGGCATTGTTGCCGAGAAGAGCACCACCTGACGCTTCTCAGGCAGTTGGCTCAGGACCCACTCGACGTCGTCGATGAAGCCCATGCGCAGCATCTCGTCGGCTTCGTCGAGCACCAGGCTGCGCAGCCCGGAGACATCGAGGGTGCCCTGACGCATGTGGTCCATCACCCGGCCGGGGGTGCCGACCACGATCTGAACCCCGCGCTTGAGCTTGTGGATCTGATCGCGGAAGTCCGAGCCGCCGTAGAGGGCCAGGACCCGTAGGTGGGGAAGTTTGGTGGCGTAGCTCTTAAAGGAGTCGGCCACCTGGATGGCGAGCTCACGGGTGGGGGTGAGCACCAGCACCTGGGGGGTGCGTTGGGTCTCATCGAGGGCCGCCAGCATCGGCAGGGCGAAGGCCGCCGTTTTGCCGGTACCGGTCTGGGCTTGACCCACCAGGTCGCGGCCGAGCATCAGCTCAGGAATGGCAGCCGCCTGGATCGGGGAGGGCTCGCTGTAGCCGATCTCCGCGAGGGCTTCGAGGATTTCGTTGGAGAAGCCGAAGGCGGCAAACCCGTGCTTCTGACTGGGTTCTGTCTTGGTGATTTCGATGCTTTCGCTCGGTGCGCTGTCTTGGCTGCTGGCCAAATCGAGCGCGCTGAGATCCACAGAGCTGGTTGCGCTCTCGCAGGGGGTATTGGTCACGTGGTTGGTCTGGGCCTGAATCCTTCGTCGACAGGCCGGCAGACACCCGTTGAAGAAACTGCCTTGCCCTTCACAAAGGGTGAAGAATTAATTTAACACTTCACCCTTGCGTAGTCGTCCGCCAGGCGCTCGATGTCGTCCTCGCTCAGGTGTTCGCCGCGCTGCACTTCAACGATGAGCAGGTTCTCGCTTGTTGCGGCGGCTCGGTGCACGGCGCCGCAGGGCACCAGCAGGGTGGTGCCGGCCTTCGCCTGAATCGTTGATCCGTCGCATTCCAGTTGCCCGGAGCCACTCACGACCACCCAGTGCTCCAGACGGTGGCGATGGCGTTGGAGGCTGAGCCGGTGGCCGGCCTTAATGCAGAGCCGTTTGACCAGGTACCCCTCGCCGGCACCGATGGTTTCAAACCAACCCCAGGGCCGGTGAACGATGCCGGTCTCGCTCATGGGCTCAGGCTAGGGAGCGTTCTGGTTTTGTCTGCTGCTGATCCCCAGCGGGGTGAAGAGGTAGGCCTGCCGTTGGGCCCGTGTCAGGCCCGTGTAGATCAAGCGGGGATCCAACGGCCGATTCGCCGGCAGCAGGAACTGCACGGTTTTGTACTGGCTCCCTTGGGACTTGTGCACCGTTAAGGCGAAGGCCGGCTCGGCGCCATTGAGTTGAGCAGGGTGCAGGAGCCGTTGGCCGGGCATCAGGACGCGGCGTTCCGAGCCCTGTTGCACCACAACCCCGATATCGCCATTCGCCAGGCCCTGGTCGGGGCGGTTCAGGCGGTTGAGCACCGGGGTCCCTGGCGGCCAGTGCAGTGGAGCGCTCTTGGCGAGATCACCGAGGAGCGCGCGATGCACCGCCTCCACCCCCCAGGGCCCCTGACGGATCGGGCTGAGCACCACCAGCTCCTCCAGTTGGGCGAGCAGGGCTGCGCTCTGGTCGGGGTCGGGGCGTCCCTCCCGCCACACCAGTGCTTGGCAGCTGTCGCGCAGGGCCGCCGCTTGCCCTTGCACCGCCTCCAGCAAGGCAGGCGGCAGGCTGCGACTGGGGGCTTCGATCCAGGTGACGTTGTCCTTGGGCGTGAGGGGCTGGAGGCTCGGTTGCAGCTCCTGCAGCAGTTCTCCTTGGGGACCGCTCGGCCGTTGCCGCAGTGCCTCGGCCAGGGCGGCGATCGCTCCGTTATTGCGATACGTGGTGCGCAGTTCCACCGCGGCGTCCCCCAGGAGGGGGCGGCGTTCCGGCCGGCAGAGCTCCTCGAGGACCGCTCCGGTGCCCACCGGAGGCAGTTGGTTGGCATCCCCGATCAGCAGCAGTTGTGCGTCCGCCGGCAGCGCCTCGAGCAGGGCCGCCATCAGCGGTAGATCCACCATCGAGAGCTCATCGACCACCAGCAGATCCAGTTCGAGCGGATGGCGGCGGTTGCGGCCAAAGCGCAGTTCCCCCTGGGCTTCCAACAGTCGGTGCAGGGTGCTGCTGGGGAGCTGGGTGTTGTCCCGGTTGACCGCGCTCGCCAGGCGGGCTGCGGCCTTGCCGGTGGGGGCCGCCAGTTGGATGCGCAGCCCCGGCCTCTGGCGCAGGCAAGCCGCCAACATCTGCACGACTGTCGAGGTCTTGCCGGTTCCCGGGCCGCCGGTGAGCAACACCAGGCCCTGACGCAGGGCGGCGGAGACGGCCTGGCATTGCTGGGTGTCCAGGCCCGCTTTGGCGGCGGCGGCCATCGACGCTTGGTGGTCCGCCTCGCGGCAGGCCCGTTGGCGTTGGGCCCGCTCCTCGATCGCAGCCAGGCACTGCTGCAGTTGGGTCTGCCAGCGCCGCCAGCGCAGCACGAGGCCGTCCTGAACGATCGGTGCCTCCGGTGCCGTCGCGGCTTCCGCGGCGTCCACCAGCCAGCCCGCCCCATTGAGGGCGGAGAGGGCGGCGGCGGGCCAGTCCTCGGGGCTGATCCCATCCGGGGCAGGGCCCCGGCAATCCAGGCCCAATTCGCCCTCCTCCAAGGCCTGGATGAGGGCCTGCACCACGGCCGGCAACAGGGCGCTGCTCTGTTTGGGGGGCAGCAGCCGCTGCAGGCTGTCGAGGACCGCGGAAGCCAGGGCGCTCATGGTTGCCCCTCCCGCAGCAGGGCGTCGATGGCCAGCACCCGCTCCAGGCTGGGTTGATCCACCAGCACCCCCGGGGTCGGTGACGTGGGATCCGGGGTCGGTCCGGGAACGCCCCGCAGGAAGACGTAGGCGTAGCCCCCCAGGTGCTCTCTGGGGTCGTAGTCGGGCAGTCGCCAGAGCAGATAGCGATGCAGGGCCACCAGGTACAGGTGGGCCTGCAGGGGGTAATGGCTGCTCGCCATCAGGGTCTCCATCGCCGCTTCTGAGTAGTCGTTGGGTCCGCAACGGCTCACTTGGCCGAGACGATCCCGCTGGCCGAGCCAGTTGCTCTTCCAGTCCGCCACCCACCACCGCCCCTGCCAGCAGAAGAGCAGGTCAATCGATCCCGTCAGGAAGCCGCGGCTGGCCACATCCAGTCCCTGCAACGTCTTGGCGTAGGCCGGACCAAAGCGGCCGCCCGGGTGTTGGGCGAAGGCCTGGGCCAGTCCGCTGCTGCGCACCAGGCGCAGCTCCTCCCCTTCGGTTGCCAGGGGCAGATCGAAGTTCATCTCATTCAGCCAGGAGCCAGGCAGGAGGTCCCCCAAGCGGCAGCCGCCGAGAACGCCGCCAAGCGGTGTGCACATCAATTGCTCCAGGGCCTCGAAAAGACCCGCGCAGGCCTTCCCCTCCAGACCCGCGCGCTCCAGTTCTTGAGCGATGACCGCGTCGGCTTCCTCCCGTTCCCCGCGGGCTACCGCGCCGTAGTCGAGGCGCTCGAGGATTCGGTGCAGGGCGTCGCCAGGGCCGGCCCCCCGGGGGAACTGGGCCATTGGCCCCAGGTCTGGCCAAACCGCCGCCTCGCCGTTGCCGTTGCCGCTGTCTTTAAGCAGGGCCTCGTCGAACCCATCGCCCAAGGCATCGGTGTCGCGGCCCTCCTCCTGCAGCTCCGGCGGCAGGCTCACTTGGGAGTGGGCCCAGGCGGAATAGCTGGCTCGGCCCCAACTGCTGTCGAGGGAGCGCTTCGGCCGGGGTCCCAGGCTCAGCTGCCCTATGGCAGGGGCGGGCCGCCAGGGCTGGCTGATCTCGCCTCTGGCCTGGATGCGTGCGAGCGGCACGTCCTCCTCCCGCTCCTGTAGCCAGCTGCTGAGGGGGTTCCCCGCGTCGGCCAGGTCCGCTCCGGGCCAGCCGAGCACCAGCAGGTGTTGGGCACGCGTGCAGGCCACGTAGGCCAGGCGCTCCGCTTCAGCGACCTGGGCTTGCTGGTCATGTTGGGCGGCGAGCCGGCCCATGCCCCAGTGGGTCTGCAGGTGCAGGTCCAGTTGCGGTTGACCGCCCGTCGTCCAGCGGCGGCCGAGGCGCTTCGCCGCTTTGGGGGCCTTCCAGAGGTAGGGGCAGATCACCAGGGGGTACTCGAGCCCTTTGCTGCGGTGAACCGTCACCACGGCGATGGCGGCTTCGGCGGCATCGCTGCGGCAGAGATGGGCCTCGGGGCTGTCGCGGTTCTCCTCCAGGCGCAGACGCCTGAGCCAATCCGCGGCCGCCTGGGCCCCAAGGCCTTGGCGGTGCATCTGCTCCTGCACCAGCTCTGCGGCCTGCTGGAGATCGGCCAGGGCCCGGCCCCGCAGGGAGAGTCGCGCCAGCCCCGTCGTCCCCTGCAGATGCGCCAAGGCCGCCGTCAAGCCGAGTTTGGGGAGCCGTTCCGCCAGGGAACTCAACTCCGCGGCCAACTGATCCCACTGACTCGAGCTGCTGGTCTCGATCTCGGCGGCGGACCAGCCCAGCAGGGCCGAGGCCGCCAACAACTTCAGGCGTCCCAGCTGACCGGGTTGGGCGAGGGCATCAAGGAAGCGCTGCAGGGCACTGGCCCCGAGGCTTTCAAAGACATCACCGCGGCTCACCAGGCGGCTGGGGATCTGCCGGCGTTCCAGGGCGGCCCGCAGGGCTTCGGCCTGGTCGTGGCGGCTGACCAACATGCAGATGTCACCCGGGTCGATCGGCCGGCCGTCCAGCTCCAGCCCCTGGCTCAAGAGCTCCTGGCAGAGGCCCGCCACCTGGGCTTCGAGGCTTTCGCTGGGGTCGAGCTCCAGCAGCTGCAACGGCTTCGAGTCGCCGGGGAGCTTCAGGTGTCCCTTGTTGGCCTTCGCCAGCACCTCGGGCACCTCGAGTCCGCTCTGGATCAGCCCGGGCCGCATCAAGGCGTTCAGTCCCGCCACCAGGTCGCTGTTGGAGCGGCGGTTCTCGAAGAGGCCAAAGCGGCCATCGGCTTCTTCGGCCGCCTGGCGGTAGGTCTGCAGCTCCCCGCCGCGGAAGCGGTAGATCGCCTGCTTGGGATCGCCCACCATCACGAGCAGATGGCGGCCGGGTTCCGCGGCAAAGGCCCGCTTCAGGATGCGCCACTGGATCGGATCGGTGTCCTGGAACTCGTCAATCAGCGCCGCCCGGTAGCGATTCGCCACCGCCTGCAGCAGGGCCGAGGCCGCCGTCGCCTCCGGACCCGGGTCGAGTTGCTCGAGCAGTTGGCCAAAGCTGATCTCACCGCTGCGCTTGCGCCGCCGCTGCAGCTCCGCTCGGCCCCAGTGGCAGAAGTGCAGCAGCGCGCGTTCCGCGGGTCCCTCCACCAGGGCGGCGATGGCCTCCAGCAGCGGGGCCTGGGGCAGGGAGACCTGATCGCCATGGGCGGGGGCCGCGGCCTTCGTGAAGGGGCCGGGGTGAAAGTATTTCTTGAGGTCCTCCTGCTGCAGCACCGCGTCGTAGCCGGCCGGTCCCTCCAGCTGGCCGAACCAGGTCTGAACGCGGTTCACGCGATCCGGCTTGGCCTTGAGGCGATAGGGCTTGTAGTCGACCCCCAAGCTCTTGAGTTCCACGGCGGCCGCCGCGAACTCCTCCTCCAGCGCCTCACAGCGGCTTGGCCATTCGGCGCTGAACGCTGCCCAGCTCGCGCTCCAGAACGCCGGCAGTTGCTCCGCCAGGCTCACGCTGCTGCTCCATCCCTCCGGTAGGGGGGCGAGCTGCAGGGCCGGGTCGCCATCGAGGCTGCCCAGTAGGTTCACCAGCTGCTCCGGGTTGACCTGCTGGCTCTGCAGTCCCGCCACCAGATGGGGTGCCAAGGGCAGGACCTGCTGCTGCCAGTAGTCATGGACGAGCTGTTGTCTCCGCTCCCGTCCCTGGCTCTCCAAGGCCACGTCGGGGCCGAGGCCGGCTTCGAGGGCATGGCGCTGCAGGGTCCGGCGGCAGAAGCCGTGGATGGTCGTGATGTCGGCGCGATCCAGCAGCTCCAGGGCCAGTAGCAGCCGTCCCTTGATGCGTTGCACCTGCTCGGGTTCCAGGGCCGAGCGCCACAGCTGCAGCGGTTCATCGGCCTCGATGTCTTGAGCATCGAGCAGGACCAGGGCGTCCTGCAGGCGGCGGGCGATGCGGTCCCGCAATTCCGCGGCGGCGGCATCCGTGAAGGTGACCACCAGCAGCTCCTCGACCTCCAGGGGCCGAGGCCCCTCGCTGAGGAGCCGCAGCACCAGATGGGCCAGGGCGAAGGTCTTGCCGGTGCCGGCGCTCGCCTCCAGCAGGCGAATCCCCGGGGCGAGGCTGAAGGCGTTGGCATCAAAGGGGGCCAGGCTCATGCCTTGACCTCCTTACGGCGCTCCAACAAGGGCCCGTGCAGGCTCAACGCCAGGCTCTGGAGCTCGGGGGTGAGCAGGTCCCCTAGGGGGAGGTCTGAACCGAAGCAGACCCGTTGCACGGGGTCCTCGCGCTCGGCCCGCTGTTGAAAGCCCCCCTCCCAGGCGTCCTTGGCCTTGGCCCAGCCGCGCCCCTGCCCCGGTTTGCTGCTCTCCGCGCTCGCGAAGGCCCAGCCGGTTTCCGGTGGCAGGCCCCAGCAGTCCGTGCGGTGGGCGTCGCGCCAGCCCTGCAGTTGCTCCAGCAGCTCTGCGGCGAGCGCGGGTGCGGGGAGCTCGTAGCGCTCCAACACCCGGAAGCGGTGGCGATCGCGGCCCACCAGGGCGGCCCCCCGCAGGTTCAGGCCGGCGGCCGCGGCGAGCAGGCACTCCAGCCAGAGCTGCAGCCGTTGGGGCGTGCGCGGTTTCGCGGTGTGGATCAGCACCAGTTGGCCGCCTCGGCTGCTGAGCTCGGTCTCGTAGTGCTGCCAGGCCAGCGCGTGCTGCTCCGGCTCCCCGAGTAACTCCAGGCAGTCGCGCAGGCTCCCCCAGCGCTGCTCCAGTTGCGCCACCTCCAGAACACCAGCGGCCAAGGGGGGCAGTACTCCTCGGCCCCGCTCGAGTTCCCGCCAATTGGGGGCGTCCGCTTCTGGGTCCTCGACCTCCCATTCGCGGCGCAGCAGGGCCGAGCGCTCCCGCTCCCCGAGCTCCAGGGCTTCGAGGTCCAGCACCGGCTGATCGAATTCCTTGGGACGCAGCCCCAGCTCCTCCAGCCAGAGCCGTTGCGGGGCCTGGAGCCACTGCTGCAGATCGCTCCAGCTCTTGTCCAGTGTGGTCTCAGCGGCTGCGGGTGGGGCGCTGAAGGCCAGCCCCTGCTGGCTGCTCAGCTCTCCTTGCTCGAGCTGTTGGCGCACCTGCAGGAGCCGTTGGTCGCAACTCGCCGCGGGCCAGGGCGCCATCTCCAGAAAGTTGCTGCGCTCGAGGGCATTCGCGGCGTGCTCCCGCAGGGGAACGGCTCCGCTGCCGAGTTGTTGCGTCAGCAGCTCGAGCCACTGGCGCACCGGGGTCGAGGCCTCGAGAGGCTCGCCGGTGCGTTCATCGCGGCAGCTCCAACTGAGCAGCAGGTGCTGCCGCGCCGAGAGCAGCGCCTCCAGCAGGACATAGCGGTCCTGATCGCCGCTGTTGGGATCGCCCAGCTCGCGGCGTTGCTCCATCAGGTGGAAGCCCGGCCGCTGGCGTTGGCGCGGGAAGACCCCGGCGTCCAGTCCCATCAGCACCACCACCCGGTGGGGGATCGCTCGCATCGGCTCCAGGGCACTGATGGTCAGGGCTCCCGAGCGGTGACCAAAGCGGCCGCTGCCCTCGCTGAGCCGCTCTGTCAGGACATCCGCCACCACCGGTGCCGCCAGCTTGAGGGGACTCTCGCCGGCCACCGCCTGCCAGTCCGCCAGCGCGGCATGGATCGTCTGCAGCTCCCAGTCCCAGCTGCCGCCGTCGCCAAAGAGCAGCGGTAGTTGCTCCCGCAGGCCCTGCACCCACTCCGGCACGCGGCGGGGTTGGGCGAACCACTGCAAGCTGCTGAGCAGTTGCCGCAGCAGGGCGATCCAACGGCCCTGCTGCTCGAGGCTGCCGGCCAGGGCCAGCGGAGCGGTCTCGCCTGGGGCCAGGCCAGGGATGTCGGGGAGCACCAGCCCGAGTACGAGGCGATCGATCGCCCAACGCAGGCTGTGGCTGGGGTCGCCGCCGCGGTCGCGTCCATCGAGCCCCCAGCGGAAGCCCGCCCGTTGCAGGAGGGCCGTGAGCTCGCCGGACTCACTGGCGTCGAGCTGCTGGGCCGCCAGCAGGGGACTGCAATTGAGCACGCCCTCCAGGGCGGTCGCCGTGAGCCGTTCTCCGCCGAGTTGCAGCAGGGCCAACAGGCCCTGGGCGATGCCCGCCTCGCTCTGTTGGCTGCGGTCCGTCAGACGCCAGGGCAGCCGCACTCCGGTGGCCTCCGTGTCGCCAAAGACGGCCGCCACCAGGGGCGCGAAGGCCTCCACCTGGGGCGTCATCACGAGGATGTCCCGCGGCTCCAGGCTGGGGTCCGCCGCCAGCAGCTGGAGGATCTGATCACGCACCACCTGCAGTTGGCGCAGCCGCCCCGGGCAGGCGTGGAACTCCAGGGAGCGATCCCGCGGCTCCCGCGTCAGGGGCTGCTCCGCCTCGGGTTCGCCGCAGACCAGTTGCTCCTGCAGTTGCTCCAGCAGGGAGGGCTCCCGGCCGTCGTGGCGGGCGGCCGTCGCAGGGGCAAAAAACAGATCCCCCTCCTGCCACTGGCCCAGTTGGCTCTCGCCGGTGCCTTCGAGCAACTGCTGAAATTCCGCCCCGAGCCGGCCAAAGCGAGCCTCGAGGCCGGGCACGCTCAGCAGCCAGTCAGCGGCCAGGGGATCGCTCAGGGCGGCCGGGCTGCTGCGCTGCCAGAGATCGCGGCAGGGGGTGAGCATGTAGAGCTCCACGTCCCGCACCGCCGAGAGGGTCTGCAGCAGTTCGACCTGAACGGGAGCCAGGCTGCTCAGGCCAAACAGACGGAGCGGTTGCGCGCTGGAGAGTTCCGGCCTCCAGCCGCCCTGGAGCCTGTGGATGAGCTCCCGCGCCCGCACGCCAAAGGGCAGGCTCCCGAGACGGTCTACCAGGCGCCGCAGCAGTTCCGGCTGCCACTGCAACCCCTCCGGCAGGGTCTGGGGCTTGTCGCTGAGCCAGGCCTCCAGCAGGGCCGGCCGGTAGAGCCCGTAGTCATCGATGGCATCGGCGATTGCCCGGGCCAGTTGCCAGAGGGCTGGATCTAGGGTCTCCAGACCGGAGGAGCGAACCGCGAGCCATTGGCGAAGGGGCTGCGCCGTTGGACTCTGTAAGAGCTCCGGCAGCAGCTCCAGCAGGGGCCAAACCAGGTTTTGGGCCCGCCAGGGATCGGGACCGGTGCTCTCCTCGCCGAGCCAGCTGTTCACCAGCTGCCGCAGCAGGCTGCTCGGGAAGGGGAAGCGCAGGTTCGCGGCGATGCCGGCCGGATTGGCCAGGGCCAGTTGCTCCCCGAGCCAGCGGCTCGTCGGCCAGGTGTTCACCACCACCTGGGCCTCCTCGAGTAGTCCCGGCGGATGCAATTGCAGGTTCGTGGCCAGGACGCGAGCCAGCAGCTCAGCGCGGTTGCTGCGATAAACCGTGAGCAAGGCTCAGACGGGGCTCAGGCTTGGCGACTGCAGGTTATGGGCAAGACCCGGTACTGACACCACCTCGCGACTTTCGGGGCAGTAGGCGCTGAGGTCACCGCCGTAGCAGGCGCCGGTGTCCACCATGACGATGTTCGGAAGACGGCGCACGTTGGGGCCGGGGGTGTGGCCGATCACGACATCACCGAAGCGACCGTCGTACTGCTCCCAGAAGCCCATGCGCACCCGCAGGTCCGGCTGCCAGGTGCTGGGGTTGAAGCCGGCGTGGGTGGCGACCCAGCTCTCCCCCCAGTAGGCCAGGGGCAGCTGCTCGAGGCGCTTCAGCCAGAGGGCGCATCCTTCTGGACCGAGTTGGCGGCGGGTCTCGGCGCCAGCGCCACCGCTGCTGCCGGGGGCGCTGCGCAGGGCGTCGATCAGATCCTGCTCATGGTTGCCCCGCAGCCAGATCGCGCGGCCGCTGTCCACCAGGCCCCAGATCCGCTCCATCGTGGCCGGGGTGTCGGGGCCGCGGTTGATGGCGTCGCCGCAAAAAATCAGACGGTCGCCTGCGGGCAGCTGGGCGAGGAGCTGCTCGAGGGAGCCCGAGCAGCCGTGCACATCACCGATCACCCAGTGGCGGGCTTTGCGACTGACGCTCGTCATATCCACCACTTTGGCCGGAGCCTTGACGATCTGTCAGCCCCTTGTGGGCATCCCCTCTCAGGCGCTGAAAACGGGATAACGTCCCCGTAACCACGCCCCTCTGGATGGAAAGCGAGACCCCCCAGAGCCCCCAGCCGGTCGACCCGCGCAGCCTCTCGGTCAGTCAGCGGGTGGCGATTTTGGTGAAGGCCCTCGATGGGGCCAAGCGCACGAACGAAGCTCTCGCCAAGTGCGCGAACGGCGACGAAATGGTGGAGGTGCTGCTGAACGCCTCCTCCAAATTGGGTCTGGGGTTGACCCAGGCGGACCTGACCCGCACGCCTCCGATCCGCGATTGGGTCTGGTGGAAGAACAAAGAGGCCGTGCTCACCATTGGTGACGCCAAGCCCCGCTATCAACAGGACGGAGCCCAGGGCCGGCCCACAGGGGACGAGCCCCGCAAGAAGTTCCTGGGCCTCTTCTGAGTTCAGGCGGCGCTGGCCAGGGCGTCGGGGATCGCGCTGGAGGGAGCTTCGAAGCTGCCCTTGGCGACGAACTCCAGGCGGAGCTTCATGAAGTCGATGAACTTCGGATCGGTGGAGACCACGGCGGCGGCCGGCTGGGGGACCTGATCGGCGATCGCCTTGAGCTCGGGGGCTTGCAGGAATGCGGGGCGCTTCACGAGCCAGAAGTCGATCGCCTTGCCCTGTTCGCCGTAATTGCGGACACGCTCGCGCAGCACCTCATCGAGGGGCTCTTCCACGGTGAGGAAGGCCTCACTGGCGGCCACGAAGTGGTACTGGGTCATGAACTGGTGCTGCCGAAGAGGGGTTCCCGGCAGGGATTCTGGACCAAAGCCTTCATCTGCCGCACGGCCTCCTCCAGGCCCACCGCCAGGGCCCGAGCCACGATGGTGTGGCCGATGTTGAGCTCCTCCATCCCTTCGATGGCGGCGATCGGCTCAACGTTTTGATAGGTGAGGCCATGGCCGGCGTTGACCCGCAGGCCCAGGCTGCGGGCGATGAAGGTGCCCTCCGTGATCCGCGCCAATTCCTTGGCTTGCTGCTGCCAGTTGGCTTCGGCGTAGGTGCCGGTGTGCAGCTCCACCCAGCGGGCACCGCTGGCCTGGCAGGCCTCCAGCTGGGCGGGCTCGGCGTCCACGAACAGGCTCACGCCGATGCCGGCGTCCTGCAGACGGCCGGAGATTCCCTTGATGCTGCTGAGTTGCCCGGCCACATCCAGGCCGCCTTCGGTGGTGACCTCCTCGCGCTTCTCAGGCACCAGGGTGACCAAGTCCGGCTTGATCCGCAGGGCGATTGCCTCCATCTCGGCGGTCGCCGCCATCTCGAGGTTCAGGCGGCTGCGGACCACCTGACGCAGCAACTCCACATCCCGGTCCTGGATGTGGCGCCGGTCTTCGCGCAGGTGCACCGTGATGCCGTCGGCGCCGCCCAGTTCGGCCAGCAGGGCATAGCTCACCGGGTCGGGTTCGACCGTGCGGCGGGCCTGGCGCACATTGGCGATGTGATCGATGTTGACGCCAAGGCTCGCCATGGCAACCGCTGCTTCTAGGCGGATCCTATGGATGGCGCCGCCGGGCCCGCTCGATTAACTGCCTGCCCCACGGGCTATCGCCTGGGGTTCGCCCCTAGTTTGCCTCGACAGTTTTTGCGAGGTTTCCCAGTCCGATGACGGCGTCAGGCACGGCATCGGTGGCCCTCACAGCGCGTGAGAAGAGTCTCTGCAATGGCATCAACCCCTGGTTGGCGCCCGTGGCGATGGTGCTCACCCAGGACGTCGCCCTGAAGGGCTTCTTTGGCGGCGGTCTGACGGTCTTGGGCCGGGAGAACCTGCCTGACGACGGTCCGGTCCTGCTTGCGCCGACCCACCGCTCCCGCTGGGATGCGCTGATGCTTCCCCATGCGGCCGGCCGCCGGGTCACCGGCCGGGACTGCCGCTTCATGGTCACCAGCGATGAGATGACCGGCCTGCAGGGTTGGTTCCTGCATCGCCTGGGCTGCTTCCCGGTGAACCCCCGCAAGCCCGCGGCCGCCTCGCTGCGCTTTGCCGTGGATCTGCTGGAGGGGGGCAATCAGCTGGTGATGTTCCCCGAGGGGAAGATCAACCAAAACGATCCCGCCATGCGCCTGATGCCCGGCCTGGCGCGCTTGACCGCCCTGGCGGAAGGCCAAGGGGTCGCGGTTCAGGTGGTGCCCGTGGGAATTGCCTATGGCCATGCCAAACCCCGCCTGGGTGATCAGGCCGCCCTCTGCTTTGGACCCTCGCTGCGGCTGGCTGGTCCCGAGCGTGAGCAGATCAAGGCCTTGACCGCCGAGCTCAGCGAACAGCTGCAGGTCGCCGAGCAGCGGGCACGGCAGGCGGTGGGGCGCCCTTTGCAACGCCCGTAGAGTTCACCCAATTCGCAAGTGGTCCCGTGCGCCGGCAGCTCGCCGCCTTCAGCCTCTCCGCCCTGGCGGCGGTTGTCCCTGGCCTGGTCTCCCAATCCGCCCTGGCCCAGGACGCCCAAAAGGTTCTGGCTTCCCCCAGCTCGGGGCTGAACCTGAGTGCCATCGAGGCCAAGGTGGCTGCCGGTGACGCCGCCGCTGCGGCCGGGAACCTGGAGCAGGCCAAGGCCGACTACGACTCCGCCCGGGAAGGCGCTCAGAACCTGACGCGCTTCTACCGCAGCCTCAGCGGTTCCTTCCGCGGCCTCGATGCCCGCATCCCCCGCGAGATGGACCAGAAGGGCCGTGCCGCCCTGGAACTGCAGGCCAAGATCGACCTGCGCCTGGCCGCCCTGCTGCGCCGGATGAACCAGCCCGCCGCCGCGGTGCCCCTGCTGGTGGAGGTCGTCCAGATCACCACTCCGGCGAACCCCATGGGCCAGAAGGCCTACCAGAGCCTGATCGAGCTGGGCTTCGTCACCACCCCCTTTGCCGGTGGTTCGGCTGCGGGCAACTGAGCTCAGCCCCGTCTTCTTACAGTCCCAAGCTCACGGATCTGAGGTCATGGTTCATCCCGACCAGGTGAAGGCCGCCATTGGCGTCGCCCTTCCCGATGCCTGCGTTGAGGTGGAAGATCTCACCGGCGGCGGTGATCACCTGCAGGTGAAGGTGGTCTCCTCCGCCTTTGAGGGTCTCAGCCGGATCAAGCAGCACCAGTTGGTCTACGGCGCGCTGCGCTCCGAGCTGGCCAGCGAAGCGATTCACGCCCTCGCCCTGCAGACCTCCACCCCCTCCTGATTTCTCGACACGTCCCATGGATTCCGCCCTTAAGCAGCGCCTCGATCAGCTCGTCGGCAACAGCCCGATCTTCGTCTTCATGAAGGGCAGCAAGTTGATGCCCCAGTGCGGCTTCAGCAACAACGTGGTGCAGATCCTCAACGCCATGGCTGTCCCCTTCGAGACCTTTGACGTCCTCTCCGACATGGAGATCCGTCAGGGGATCAAGGAGTACTCCGAGTGGCCCACCATTCCCCAGGTGTATGTCAACGGGGAATTCATCGGCGGCTCCGACATCCTGATCGAGATGTACAACTCCGGCGAACTCAAGGAAAAGCTCGCAATCGCGCTTGCCAGCTGAGCGAATCGTTTTCTCTAGTAGAAGGCTTCAGGGGCTCTGTTGGGCCCCTTTTTTGTGTCTGAAAACAGCTGAGCAGATCGTCTGAATCAGTTCCAGGGCACCCACGATCAATGCTGGCTGACGGCCCGCGTTGCCGTGGTGTCGTTGTCCCTAACGGCGCGTTTTCCGATCTGTGTCCACGCTTGGTTCATGGCAGTAACCCCGAACAGCCTCAACAGCACACCAAGCGACGACGACCTTGCGCTTCTCTGGCCTCAGACCCCTTACGCCTGCTGGATCGTCGAAACAACAGCCTGCCGCTGTGCCCTCTGCACAGCTCATCGGCGGGTGCGCTGGGATAGCCAAAAGCATTGACGACACAACGCCAGTGCGGTGACCCTCCCTATTTGGGGGCTATCCCAATGGGACGTCGCCACTGTTGAGTGAGGTATGGACCAACTCAGCACGCATCAATTGAGATCGCTTCGGCTGGATGCGCTTGCCCGTGACCACCAGGTCGTTTCTGATTTGAATCAAGGCATCACGAACGGGCCTGATGCTTTGGTGAAGGAGCTGATGGACGAACACGGTTGGCCAGCCCACGAAGCTCTGGATGCCGTACAACGACTACAGGAAAAGGCCCTTCGCGACACAACAGGTCAAGCAGCAGCCTGAGGGGCCTCGAGCAGCAGCTCTGGCTTTTGGGACTCCATCTGAGCCATAACCAATGGGTGCCATGCAGGCACGTTGAGGGGAGCCGGGGAGGTCACCGGCTTTTTTTTAAGCCTTACAAGAGACGAACTGTTTAGACATCTTTGAGAGATGTCCCCGACATGGCGATGGATGTTGCTTGGCGAGGCTTAGTCCTGAGCTAAATCTTTTGCCAGGCGGGCACGAAGACTGATCAAGCTTTTGAGTGTCGCGGGGTAGATGCTTCGATCACTTTCGTATTGCTTGATCAAGGCATCAATGCTCTTGAGGCGTTCTTCTGTTGTTGGTTCAGGCATTTCTCGGCTCTTCTTGTGGGATTGGACAGATATTCGTGATGCGCAAAAGCCGTCGGTGATGCCTCAGTCGTGAGGCTCATCAGGTCGTGATGAGTCGTGACTCAGACGCAAATCATGCAGGTTTTGTTGACTTCACCCTCTGGAAGTCATCGCTGAAGCGGCCGTATCGAAGACGGCAATGTGTTGGGAGCGCCTTTGATTGAGCTCACGATTGGGGCGCTCTTTTGAGACTGTTTGGTACGGGATCGTGAAGGCGCAGCCAGGTGGTGTGCCAACAGGTTGTAGGGAAAAGTCCCCGTCAGACAGACCTCCGTTTTGACGTTAGGCGCTAGCGGCTGGCTGGAGTGGAAGCCCGTGAACAATGGTTGTGAGAACGCGGCTTGCCCACGCCGGTCCTAGTTCCGGCCGGTCTCGTAGAGGGTGCTCAGGTCGCCGTTGGGGCCGATGAAGCTGGAAGGGTCCATGATCCAGCGGTCCACCAGTTCCTCGAGGCGGCGCTGGGCGATGGGGTCGAGGACCGCCGTGCGGCGCAGGGCGTGCAGGTAGCCGTCGGCATACAGCCGGAGTTCCGAAGGCCCGTGATAGCGATCCGCCAGGGCCTGGCAGGCATCGCAGAGGGACTGGAAATGGCGGATGGCTTCGGGGTTCTGCAGTGCGGTCATGGTTCGAGAAGAGGGCCTCGACCCGGTGGCCAGATATCAAGGCAGCGCCTGATACCGATATGCCTATGAAATTACCGATAGCGTAGTGAGAATCAAGGAGAAGGGCGTGTCCTCCACACCTCCCAGTCCTGAATCGAATCTGAAACGGGTTCTGGTGGTGGATCCTCACCCCACCTTGCGTACGGTTCTGGCTCAGCGTTTGCGCCAAGACGGTCACCTCACCGCCGCTGTCTCCACCGCTTCAGAAGCGGTCACCCTCTGTGAGGACCTCACCCCCGACCTGCTCGTCGCCGCTGAACTGCTCGAGGAAACCACAGCTCTGAAGTTGGCTGGTCAGCTGCGCTGTCCCGTCATGGTGCTCACGGCCCGCTCCGGTTCTGAGCCCGTCGTCTCCCTCTTGGATGCCGGCGCCGACGACGTCCTGCGCAAACCTTTTGGTCTCGAAGAACTCGCGGCCCGCTGCCGCCTGCTGCTGCGCCGAAGCGGAACCGGCCTGCAGGAACGGGTCTGCGTCGGTCCGCTCGAGGTGCACGTCCTGCTGCGTCAGGTCACCCTCCGGGATCAACCCGTCGAACTCAGCCCGCGGGAGTTCGCCCTGCTCTGCGCTCTGCTGATGCCCCCTGGCATCATTCGCAGCCGCAGCGAGCTGCTGCGCATGGCCTGGCCCCCCTTCAGCGGCGGCCCGCGCTCGGTGGACACCCAGGTGCTCACCCTCCGGCGCAAGTTGGAGCAGGCCGGCCTCGGCGAAGGCGGCGGCATCGAGACCGTGCGGCAGCAGGGTTACCGCTTCAGCCTCGACACCATCCCTGCCGATGGCCTCAGCCCAGCGACGCTGCCGGGAGCTCCCATCGCCCGCTGAGTAGAGCCCAGCCGACCATCGCTTCAAAGACCAGCATCGCCAGGCAGAGCCCGGCCAGGAGCTGGTAGGTCCAAGGGGGGCTGATCCGGCCGATGGAGCGCGTGTCCAGGCCTGTCTTCTGGCTGAACTGGGCCAGGAATCCTTCGAAGGCTTGCACCCGTTGGGGGAGCAGATAGGCCGAGCCGTCCTCTGTCCTGACGTAGAAGACGCGGCCTCCCTGGCTTGTGGCCACCGGCGTGAGCCCCGTCACCTGATCCCAGTTCAGGGACCAACCGCGGCGCAGCAGCCAGGAGCACCAGCGGGGGTAGCCCACCTGCAGACCGGCCTCGTTCAGGCTCACCTCTTCGCTGACCAGAGCCCAGACCAGGAGAAAGCCCACGGGCAGGGCGCCGATCAACCAGGGCTGCATGTTGCTTGGCGCCAGCCAGGGCAGGGGAAAGACCAGGGCGAGATAGAGGCTGACCAGCGTGAAGCGGATCAGCGGCGCCATCGGGTAGCGCTGCTCGCTCATCGGTCCTCCGGTGAACCGGGGAGGGGTTCGACCACGCTCGAGGGTTGGTAGCGCCCGCCGAAGACCTCCTGCTCGCGGCCCTTCCAGAACTCACCCAAGCGCATCAGATCGGCGTGGGCTTCGCGCAGTTTGGCTTCGAATTCCACCGGGTTCATTGTGTCCTTCGCCTCCTTCAGCTTGGTCAGCCGCAGCAGCTGCAGCATCCAAGGTTTGGAGAGTTCGCCCCGCTGCTCGAGGTAGCGGGCCAGCTCCTCGGAATTCGGCATCGCGGCGGCGGGCGTCAAGAGCGGCCACCCTATGGAGATGGTCTCCGCTTCTGCGAGTGTGGCGTTTGCGCGGCCCCCCCGCTGGGCCGCGGAGGCCGTCGTCTATCAGATCTTTCCCGATCGCTTCTGCCGCAGCGGGCGCTCGCCCCAGCAAAACGGCCTGGCCCTGGCGCCTTGGGGCAGTGCTCCGGATCCGCATGCGTTCCAAGGGGGGGACCTCTGGGGCGTGCTCGATCAGCTGGATCACCTCCAAGGGATGGGGGTCAGCTGCCTCTACCTCAATCCGATCTTCAGTTCGGCCGCCAATCACCGCTATCACGCCTACGACTACTTCCAGGTCGATCCGCTCCTCGGCGGTGAGCCCGCCTTTGAGGCCCTGCTCGCCGAGCTCAAGCGCCGGGGTCTGCGCCTGCTGCTCGATGGGGTCTTCAACCACTGCGGCCGCGGCTTTTGGGCCTTCCATCACCTGCTCGAGAACGGCCCGGCGTCGCCCTACCGCGATTGGTTCATCACCGAGCACTGGCCGCTGAACGCCTATCCGGGCTCTGGCGAGACCTGCGGGTACTACGCCTGGTGGAGCGATCCGGCCCTGCCCAAGTTCAACCACGCCAACCCCCAGGTCCAAGAGCACCTGCTCGCTGTGGGGCGCCACTGGATCGAGCGCGGCATTGATGGCTGGCGCCTCGATGTGCCCGATGAGGTGGAGCCTGCGTTCTGGGAGGCCTTTCGGCGGGAGGTGCGCGCGGTCAATCCCGAGGCCTGGATCGTCGGTGAGATCTGGGGGGACGCGCGCCCCTGGCTCGGCGGGCCGCACTTCGATGGGGTGATGAACTACCGGATCGCCTGGGGCAGCCTCGGCTGGGTCAGTGCCGGGGCGCTCGCTGAGGGCCACCACCGCGAGTCGATTCCCTACCAATGCCTCAGCACCGATCGCTATCGCGCGCTGCTGCTCGAGACCCTGGGTTGGTACCGGCCCGAGGTCAACTGCGCCCAGCTCAACCTGCTCGATAGCCACGACGTGCCCCGGGCCCTGCACATGCTTCAGGGGGACCTGGCGGCCCTGAAGCTCGCGCTCGTTCTGCTCTTTGCCCTGCCCGGTGCCCCCTCGATCTATTACGGCACCGAGGCCGGCCTCTCGGGTGGGGAGGAGCCCGCCTGCCGTGAAGCCTTCCCCTGGCGGGACCCGCCCGCGGACCTCAGCGGCTTCATCGGCTCACTCGCCCAGCTGCGGCGGGCGCACCCGGCCCTGCGTTCGGCGGAGCTCGAGCTGGAGCCGCTTGGGGAGGACGGCCTCTTGCTGATCCGCGGCAGCGGCAGCGCGCAGCGGTGGCTCGTGCTCAACCGCAGCCGCGACTCTGCCTTGGCCTTGCCCGATGGCGACCAGCTGGGGCCCCAGGACTGGCGGCTCTTGGCCTAGTCCGGCAGGGCCCAGGGGTTCAGGCCGAGGTCCGCACCGATGCGGTGGGCGCAGGCGAACCCGCTGAAGGCCACCGCGTTCAGGCCCTGACCCGGGAAGCAGGAATCACCCACGCAGTAGAGGTTCTGCAGTCCCGTGCGGTTGAAGGGCATCGGCAGCAGGCCCGGCAGGCGCAGGGCCGGGATCGGGCCGTAGCTGCCGCCCATGCGTCCCAGGAAGCGGCGGTGGGTGCGGGGCGTGCCGATCTCCTGGTGGCGGATCGCACCGCCCAGGCCCGGGAGGATGGCCTCGAGGCGCTGCACCAGGCGGGCGGCATCAGCGGTCTTCTTCGCCTTGTAGGCGCTGGGGCTGAGGGACGTCCAGGCCGCGATGTCGCTCGGGGTGAAGGTGTGGACGATGTGGTGCCCTTCTGGGGCGAGGGAGGGATCCAGCAGGGTCGGGATCGAGACGAAGATCACCCCCTGCTCGTCCTCCATCGCCGCCCAGTCCTCCAGCACCAGGTGGTGGCAGTGGAAGCCCTCCGGGATCACCGAGGCCTCCACCCCCAGGTGCAACGAGAGGAAGGAGGGGGAGGGCTTGTAGCGGCGGCGCCAGGTGGTTTCGGCCTTGGGGGTGTGGGCGGCATCCACGAGCGGTTGGCGCACCGAACCCTGGCCCGCAAAGGTGTCCCAGCGGGTCGCGTTGCTCACCACGCGGCGGGCGTGGATCGTTTCGCCATCCGCGAGCTTCACGCCGGTGGCCTGGCCGTTCTCGATCAGCACCTCGGTGACGCGGGCCTCGTAGCGGATCTCGCCGCCGTGGCTCTCGAGGCCCGCCACCAATTTCTCGGCGATCACCCCAACGCCTCCCTTGGGGTAGTTGATGCCGCCGGCATGGCGATCCGAGAAGACCATCCCGGCGTTGATCATCGGCGTGAGGTCCGCCGGCATCACGCTCCAGCAGAAGCACTCCATGTCGATCAGCTTCAGCAGCTGCTCGTCCTGGATGTGTTTGCGGGCCACATCGCCGACGTTGAAGGGCAGCCAGCGGGCCAGCCCCAGGCAGGCCAGGGGCGCCTTGAAGAAGACCTTGGCCAGGTAGGCCGGGTCCTCGAGCGACAGCAGCGGCATCGCATCGAGGCAGTTGAACACCTGCCAGCAGGTGTCGTAGAAGGCGCGGATGCCCTTGGCTTCGTGGGGGAAGAGTCCCGTCAGGCGGGCGATGAAGGCTTCGTAGTCCCGGTCGACGGCCACGTTCAGGCCGCCGGGCAGGTGGTATTCGAGTTGGGCGGGATCCGGCACCGTCTCGCAGTGCTGGCCCACATCGCCCAGGGCCCGGGTGAGCAGGTTCGTGTGGCCCTTCTCCCCGAAGCCAAAGATCATCGAGGCGCCCACGTCAAACGTGTAGCCCTCGCGGCGGAAGCTGCCCCCCGATCCTCCCGGGATCAAGTAGCGCTCCAGCACCAGGGTCTTGGCCCCCTTGGCGGCCAGTTGGGAGGCGGTGACCAGGCCGCCGATGCCCGAGCCGATCACGATCACGTCCCAGGAGGGCTTGGTCACGGCGGGGGCGGCGGAAGCAGCCTGGACCCTAGGCGGCGACCAGGCTTTGCTCGCAGAAGGGGGCCAGGTCGCTCAGGGCCCGGTCCCGGTAGGCGCCATAGCGGCGGCGCTTGTCGCGGATGCGCTCGGGAAGCTCCGGCAATAGGCCGAAGTTGGGGGGCATCGGCTGGAACTTCTCGCTGGGGGCCTCGGCGATGAAGTGGGTCAGGGCACCGCACATCGTGGTGTGTGGCAGGTTGATCGGCGCGAGGCCCTGGGCGAGGCGGGCGGCGTTGGTGCCGGCCAGCCAGCCGCCGGCCACGGCCGCGGCGTAGCCCTCGGTGCCGGTGATCTGCCCGGCGGCCAGCAGGGTGGGGCGCGTGCGGAACTGCAGGGTGGGATCGAGCAGCTGGGGCGCCTCCAGGAAGGTGTTGCGGTGCATCACCCCGAAACGCACGAACTCCGCGTTCTCCAGGCCGGGGATCATCCGCAGCACCCGCTTCTGCTCGCCCCACTTGAGGTTGGTCTGGAAGCCCACCAGGTTCCAGAGGCGGCCGTCCTTGTCCTCTTGGCGCAGTTGGACCACGGCGTAGGCGCGCTTGGCGCGGCGCACGTCCCGGTCGTTGACATCGCCCCAGCGCGGATCCCAGAGGCCGATGGGCTTGAGGGGGCCGTAGCGCATGGTGTCCTCGCCGCGGCGGGCGAGTTCCTCGATCGGCAGGCAGCCCTCGAAGAAGGAGGCGTTCTCCTTCTCGAAGTCCTTGAGCTCGGCCTGCTCGGCGGCCAGCAGGGCCTCGCGGAAGGCGAGGAACTGCTCTTTGTCCATCGGACAGTTGATGTAGTCGGCGTCGCCCTTGTCGTAGCGGGAGGCGCGGAAGGCAATGGAGAGGTCGACGCTCTCGCCTTCGACGATCGGGCTGGCCGCGTCAAAGAAGTGGCAGTCCCCCCGGCCGGTGAAGGCGCGCAGATCCTCGGCGAGGGGTTCGCTGGTGAGGGGACCGGTGGCGAGCACCGTGATCTGCTCAGGTTCGGGCAGCGCCTGTTGCTCATCGCGCACCACCGTCACCAGGGGGTGCTGCTCAAGGGTTTCCGTCAGGGCGGCGCTGTAGCGGCCGCGGTCCACCGCCAAGGCACCGCCGGCGGGAACGGAATGCTGGTCTGCGGTCCCGATCACGAGGGAGCCGAGGCGGCGCAGTTCCTCCTGCAGCAAGCCAGCGGCCCGATCACTGCTGAGGGCGCCAAAGCTATTGCTGCAGACCAGCTCGGCGAACTCGCTGCTGTGGTGGGCGGGGGAGCGGCGCACCGGCCTCATTTCTACAAGCCGCACCGGTATGCCAGCTCGGGCGATCTGCCAGGCGGCCTCGGTTCCGGCCAGGCCTGCTCCGATCACCAGGACGGATTGGGGGCTGGATTGAGACACGAGAAACCGGCTCCGCCTGAATTGATCAGGCTAGGAGCCGGCGGGTGGGCGCTTGGCTTCAGCCGTTGGCGCGCTTGAGCATCATCTGCAGTTGGCCAACGGCGGCGCGGCCGATGTTGAACACAGCCCAGCTGGCGGCCAGAAGGATCGGGGTCACAACAAGCAGGAGCCGTGCGTCCATGACTGGGGGCAAAAGAAGTGCCGAGATCTTACGAACATCCGCTCCCTCGCACGTCGATGCGTTGAAGGGCTGATCGAATTCGCAGCAATTGACCGCCTCAGTGGAAGCCCAGGTCGGTGGAGCGGCCCGCATGGGCCATGGCCAGTTGTCGGTAGCGGCGGGCGTGCTCGCGCTGCTCGGCGGCCTGCTCTTCCGAGAGTTCGCGCTTGACCTGGGCTGGGGCGCCCATCACCAGGGCCCGCGGCGGCACGTCCTTGGTGACGACGGCTCCGGCGGCCACCAGGGCCCCTTCGCCCACGCTGACGCCGTTGAGGACGATCGCGCCGATGCCGATCAGGCAGCCGTCGCCTAGGGTGGCGCCATGGACGACGGCACGATGGCCGATGGTCACGTCCGCTCCGATCAGGACCGGTTGACCGGGGTCGCCATGGAGCACGGCCCCGTCTTGGACGTTGCTGCCTTCGCCGATGACGATCGGGCAGACATCAGCGCGGGCCACCGCGGTGGGCCAGAGGCTCGAGCCAGCGGCCAGTTGAACGTCGCCGATCAGCACGGCGCTTTCCGCGACCCAGGCTTCGGGATGGACGGACGGTGTGGGCCACGGAGCGCTGGCCATGGGCGTGCTGCAAACGACGACTTGGCCCGCATTCTCGGGGGGTTTGAAGCGGGCACCTCCGGGTGATACGTTCACTCGGTGCCCAGTTGTGGGCGCCCCCAAACGACGGTGTTTAACCTGAGTTCGGGCGGGTCGTTAGCTCAGCGGTAGAGCACTCGGCTTTTAACCGATTGGTCCTCAGTTCGAATCTGAGACGACCCATTTTTCAATCGCTCGATCGTCCCTTCCGGCGGTCGAGCTTTTTTGTGTCTTCGGCTCAGTTCAGCCAGCTGAAGATCAGCTGCAGCAAGCCAAAGCCCAGCAGACAGAAGCCAGCCAGTAGGGACAGAGTTGGTGCCAAAGGGCTGGGCCAAATTCACCTGTACCCGCTCTACAGGAGCGGAGGTCCGGCCTTGGCTACGAAAGGCACAGAGCACAAAAAAAGCGAGCCGCAGCCCGCCTCGAGAAACCTCTTTACGAAGTGTAAAGGGTCTTTTGAGACCGCCGTGAGACGGCTTTAGCCGATCAGCTGATCGATCTCGAGTTCCGGTCGCCGCAGCAGCGCGAAGAGGGTGCCGGCATTGCCGCGGCAGATCCGCAGCTCCCGGTCCACGACGGTGATGTCCAGCCAGGCCGGGAACGACTGCTGGACGCTCTGGAGCCATTGCAACCGCCGGCCCCCCAGGCTGGGCCCCACCCAGCCGCCGCGGCGAAAGCGCACCTGCACCCGCTGGGCTCGGTCGGGATCGAGGGCGAGTTCGGCTTCCACGGCGATCCCCGCCACGGCCCCCAGGGGGCCGGGTAGGCGTAGCAGATTCACGCCCTTGCCCTGGGAGGGGGCCAGGCCCTGGAGGTTCTCCAGCCAAGGGGCAACCGTGAGGTAGGGCTGTTTGCTGCTGCTCCAGCGCAACTCCCAGACCCCCTCCAGCAGCTCCTGGGTGGTGGGGTCAGAGAGGTCCGCCGGTTGGTTGCGCTCGATGGCCTGGATCAGAGTTTCGACCTGCTCGCGCTCTTGGTTGGCCCGGCCCCGAGGCTGTTGCCGCAGCAGCGTGAGGAGTTCCCGCCGCTCCGGGGGGCTGGTCTTGCCCATCAGGATGCCTGGACCGCTTGGCGGGCGTTGACCGTCAGGCTCACCTCGGCCTCGGTGTCGACGCTGAAGAGGCTCCAGCGGGCCTCGGGGGCCGGCTGCCCCAGGCGCTGGTCCCACTCAATCCGTTGGCCGCCGTAGGTGAGGCCGACGCAGGTCAGGCTCTCGTCATCGGCGAGCAGGCTCCAGAGCAGGGCGAGCTGGCTGCGCTCATAGCTCTCGGGCAAGGCGGCTTCGGCTTCGCTGGCGACCACCCCGGGTTCGAGGCTCAGGGCTTCCTGCCGCTCCCAGCTCAGGAAGCGGCCGTCGTGGGTGGGATAGAACCAGCAGGTCTCGTTCACCGCCTCCTGCAGCGGGAAGCGATCCACGCAGCGGAGCACCTCGGGATCAGGGCCGCGCTGATAGACGCCGATGGCGTTGGCCTGGGGATCAAAGTGCGGGACGACTGCATCGCAGATCAAGCGGCGCATGGCGCTGCCGCTGCCGGGGTCCAGCTGGCCGTCCCAGGGCAGCCCGGCAAGGTCGCTGGTCTCGGTTTCAGCGGCGCTGAAGAGGCGCAGGGAAAAGCCTGTGCTCGGACCCTGCAGGGCACGGAGCGCCGTCCAGCTGGTCTCCCCCTCGGGCAGCTGGGCCAGCGGGGCGATCCGAAACACCAAGGGATGGGCCATGGAGCTGATTCTGGCGAGGCCAGAGGGCCACTTCATAGATTCTTAAGCAAATCTGAAAAGCGTTGTGTCCTGTTTGACCCGGTGGTGCCTTTGACCGCGGCCGTTTCGTCTCCCTCCCTGCGGCCGATCAGCACCGCCGATCAGGACTTCCCCAGCAAGGCCGAGCTGCTTGGCGCCCTGCCCGAGGAGCTCCTGCGCCATGACCCGCTCAAGTCCTGGGGCAGCCTCGCCCTCTCCTTGGGTCTCTCCCTCTTCGCCTATGGCCTGGGGACCCTGATTCCCCTGAGCTGGGCGGCCCTGCCGCTCTGGCTTCTCTACGGGGTGGTCACCGGCACGGTGGCCATGGGTTGTTGGGTCCTGGCCCATGAGTGCGGCCACAACGCTTTCCATCCCAACCGCCGGGTTGAGGGGGTGGTGGGCTTCGTGCTGCACAGCCTGCTGCTAGTTCCCTACTACTGCTGGGCCCGCAGCCATGCGGTCCACCACGCCTACTGCAACGAGCTGGAGCGGGGGCAGACCCATGTGCCCCCGCGGGCGAGCTCGCCCATGGGGCAATTCACCGAGGGACTGGTCCACAAGCTCGGTCGCCCCCTGGCGGGCCTCGTGGCCTTGTTCAATCACCTCGTGATCGGCTGGCCGCTCTACCTGCTGCTCGGTGTCACTGGCGGTGAGGCCTATGGCCGTTCGGTCTCCCACTTCCGGATGCCGAAGCCCGGCGTTCCCCTGCAGCGTCCCCTCTTCCCCCGCGCCTTCCGCCGCTGGATGGTTCGCTCCAACATTGGCCTGGTGGTGGTGCTGGCGGCCCTTGTCCTGGCGGCGATTCAGTTCTCGCCACTGCGGGTGCTGGCGGTCTACGGCCTTCCTTATCTGGTGGTGAATGGCTGGCTGGTCATCTACACCTGGCTGCAGCACACCGATGTGGAGATCCCGCACTACGACTCCCAGCGCTGGACCTGGGTGAAGGGGGCGCTGCAGACCGTGGACCGTCCCTACGGCCCGCTGATCAACCTGCTGCACCACGGCATTGGCTCAACCCACGTCTGCCACCACGTGAACTCGGCCATCCCCCACTACAACGCCTGGCGCGGGACGGCCCTGCTGCGGCAGCGCTACCCCGAGCTGGTGCGCTACGACCCCACGCCGATCCACAAGGCCCTCTGGCGTGTGGCGACGCGTTGCAAGGCGGTGCGGCAATCGCCGCTGGATGGGGCCTTCTACTTCTGAACCATGGCTGATCACAACGGACAGCAGCTCAGTGCCCGCGAGATGGTGCGGGCACACACCTACCCGGTGCTGGGGGCGATCGCCAGCTTCAGCCTGCTGGCCCTGGCGCTGCTGCAGATCCCCCAGGCGGTGAAGACCCACCGCTACAACCGCTGCATCGATGCCCAGGTGAGCCTGCGCAGCACCAGCAACCTCGAGGGGCAGCAGGGGCCAGGCAAGCTCATCGACTTGAAAGCAGTGCAGCACTGCGAAGGGCTCTAAGCCTCTGAAGGGAGGTCCTCCTCCCAGAGCCCCATCCGCATCAGCCATTGGTTGGATTGGCTGCGGGGCCAGCCGTGGTCGAGCTCGAGCACATCGGCGATGGAGACCATCAGATCGAAGAGCTCGGCTTCAAAGCCGCCCCGTTGATCGGCGAGGGCTTTGAGCTCTTGGGCCAGTTGCAGCAGCTCGAGCTCGGCGAGCCAGTCCCCCTGCTCAAAGGAGCGGCGCCGGGGACTGGGGGCTAGGCGCCGCTGGCTGAAGAGGGGCAGCAGTCCACCCAGCAGTTGGGTGAGGTCTTGAAGTCGCAAGGTTCGTTTTTCAAAGGCCCTCAAGGGTTCCGGGGCGCAAGCCGCAGGCCTGGCGGCAATCGAGCCATTGGGCCAGGGGAACCCCTAGGCGGATGGCGATCTCCGCATCGCTGAGGTCCAGTTCCAGCCAGCGGCGCGCCTTGACCCAGAGCTCGCGGTAGCGGTGGCTGATGCGCACGGCGAAGCCGGTGTCGCGCAGGTGGTGCAGCAGTTCCCCTTTGACCTTGCTGACCAGGTAGCTAGAGGGGCGGTAGCCCCTGCGGGGATCGAACTGGGCGGCTCCTTTGCAGAGACCCTCGTAGGCCGGGCTGAGCAAGTCCTCCAGCGGCATGCCCCAGCGGCGGGCGTAGCGCTGGGCTTGTTGATGGGCTAGGCCCAGGTGCTGGCAGGCAAAACGGCGTTGCTCAGAGCTGAGGCGCGTTGGCATGGCGTTCAAACAGGTGCGGGAGGCTACCCGCGCCGGTCAAGGCCAAAGAACGGCGAAAGAAAGGAGCCGTTCGAGGCGTAAAGACTCCAGTGGCGTTGGTTCGCGGGCCACAGCTGTGCAGCAACCGGCCACGGCTGTGGGCAGCGCCGGGGCAGGGGCAGCGGCCAGAACCGCTCCAGAACGCCCGAAACCCATGGCCACCCAATTGCTGTTGACCGCCCACCACCACCAGGTGATGGCCATCGCCTGTGAGCGGGGGATGTGGCTGCCTTTGCCCTTGCCCGCCGAGAAGCTGCCCTCGCTCTTCTATTTGGCGGCGCTGGCTCCAGCGGCGGAGGCGATCACCGCACTCGCCGAGATCCGCTGGTTTGAGCCCTGGTGTGGAGAGCTCTGGCTGCCGATGCTCGGGCGGCTGTTGCCCCTGCCCCGTCCGGTGCCGCTAGGCGATCGCGACGCCCTCACGGGGTGGCTCCCTAGCCGGAGTGATCAGTTCCGCTTGCTGGATCTGCTGCCGCTGCTGGAGTCCCCGCGGCTCAGTGATCTGGTGTGCGGCAAGCCAGGTCGCGGGGGCGCACGAGGCCCTGGCCGAGCCCCCAGGCGAGCAAGGCGCGTTGATCGCGCACGCCGACTTTGCGGTAGAGCGCACTGAGTTGACGGCGGATGGTGTCGCTGCGCCGTTGTTCGAGCGCGGCGATCTCCCGGCTGTTGAAGCCGCGGGCGAGCAGCTCCAGCAGGTGCTGCTCGCTGTGCTGCAGGGGGATCAGCCGCGCCGGTTGCTCCCGTAGCCGCTCCCCCAGCAGGGGATCGAGGGACTGCAGGCCGCGCATCAGCATCAGCACCGCCTGGAGCAGGCGGCCTTCGCCGCAGTGTTGGCGGCAGCAGAGGCCGTCGGCGCCACTGCGCCAGAGCTGAGCGAGTCGCTCCTGGGGAATCGCCGCATCCAGGCAGACCAGGACGGTCGCGCCGGGTAGGCGTTCGATTAACTCCAGGGCTCCGCCATCGGCGAGCTCGTCATCACAAATCAGCAGCAGTTTTTGCTGCTGAGGTAGCGGCAGGGCGAGCAGTTCAGCGATGGACCGTGCCGCCCAATCGCAGTCCTCGAGGAGGAGCGAGACGATCCCAATCAGGCGTTCATCGGCAGAGCAGACCGCAATGCACCAGTCCTGCTGCAGTTCGGCCACGGCCCGCTGCAGCTGATGGATCTGTTGGCGGAGGTCCTCAGGATTCACGGCCCCTGGTTTGCCATCCGCTCTTTAGCGGCGGAGCCTGAGACGAGGTCGATTCTTTGGTTTTGACTTAAGAAGCGAAAGCCCCAATTGCGCAGGTCTGGGTGTCATGCCAGCTGCGCAGGAGGGCTTCTAAGTGCTCCGGCTGAATCACCCTCTTGGCCGTGCTCAGCTGGGCGGCCAGCCAGCGCAGACTGGGCTGTCTTCCCATGTACCGCAGGACTTCTTCGTTGAGCCGTTGGGCCTTGAGCACCAGGGCTGCTTGATCACGGGGGAAGGCAATGTTGCGGCGATCGCGCTCGCAAGAACGCCGTAATCCGCGGTGGATCCAGAAGCTGGCGTAGGTGGAGAAGCGATAGCCCCGGGCCGGATCAAATTTCTCCGCAGCCCGCAGCAAATTGAGTGCCCCTTCCTGCAGGGCATCGGTCGTGGCGGCATCATCCGCGCTGAGCTGGCTGTGGTGTTGTCTCCAGCTGAAGGCCACCAGGGCGAGGTTGTGGCGGACCAGCTGATCGCGGGCGCGTTGGCCCCGTTTGCGAATGGCCCGCGGCGCTTGACCTGGGCCACCGGGATGGTGCTGCCAGCGTTGAATCAGGCGGGCCAACTCCAGCACGCTGCGCTCCGGCAGGGGCAGGTGCAGGCGGCTCAGCCTCAGCCAGTCGCGCACGGATGGATGCATGCCCGCTCCCTTCGCTAGCTGGAGTGTTCCCACTGGTTTCTCCGTAGCTACAGCTCGGGTATGGACAATCCCTTTCGCCAGTTGCTGCGGGCCGATGAGCGCTCCTATGTCTGGCTCAAGAGAAAGCTTGGGCTCAAGAGCGAATACCAAGGGGCCTGGCTGGCCTGGGGCGTTGGTTTCTTGATGGGGCTGTTGATCGGGGCGCTCTGGCTTTAGCGCTCCAGCAGCGCCCGGCCGCGGCGGTGAATCGCCTGGGCGTACTCCGTCCAGGTGCCCTGGCCCCAGTAGCGAAAGCAGCTGGTCTCAAGCAGCAGAAGGTGCAGCAGCGCCTCCTGGTAGTCGGGGTCGCGGCTTTGGGGTGTGGGATAGCGCCGGTGGAAAGCGGCGCTGAGTTGGGCCATCGGTTCAAGGACGCTCTCGTAGCCCTTCACCCAACTGAGGTCGTTGGTCCAGGAGGCCCCTTCGACGTTGCAGCCGGCGTCGATTCGCGCTTGGAGCTCCTCGCTGCTCCAGTATTCGTCGAGTCCATCGAGGAGTTGCTGCTGACCGGCGGCCTGAATGGCGGGGAGGTCAGCGGTGTCGCCCAGGAGCTCGAGGTATTCGCTGCCGTTGATGGCGGCGGTGCCGGCTTGGTTGGCGCAGCGTTGGTGGGCCTGGATGAAGGCCTCCGGGAATTCGTTCATCATTACGCCGCCGTTTTCGCCATCGGCGATCTGGGAGACGAGGGACGGCACGCTGATCGCTCCCAAGGGGAGCCGATCGCGGTTGATCGCCTCGTAATAGGGCTGCATCTGGCCGACCAACTTGGTGTCGGAGCCCTGGGTCTTGATCAAGGCGGTGATCTCGCGGCGCTCCCCCCGTCCGTTGCGGGCGATGAGGCGATTTGGGACGTACTTCTGGGCCTCGCTCAGGGGTTCGCCGCTGAGGGTCTCGACGCTGTGCTCCTGGAGCAGAAGCCAGCGGTAGCCGGTCTGCTGCAGGGCCTCCACCAGAGCAAAGAGGGTGTCGGGGTGATTGGGCAGGGCCATCTCCGGCAGGGAGAAACCGCGCACCCGCTGCAGGGCCTCCAGGCCGAAGGCCGCGGCGAACTGGTGCTGCCAGGCTTCGATCTGCAGCCGGAGATCCGGGATCGGCGTCGAGGGGGCGACGGCGTGGCCCCAGAAGGTGCCGAGCCACTCGACGTGCCGTTGCATCTGGGGATCACAGGCCAGGTAACGCCAGGCCTCGGTGATGTCGCGGCGGCCCATCTGCTCGGCCCCCCAGAGCAGATTGCCGGAGATGTCGAGCATGATCCGCGGGCTGCAGCCCTGCTCGATGAGCTGTGGGATCAGATCAGCCAGGCGCCGGTAGCACTGCGCGAAGGGCTCGGCGTTGTGGTTATCCCCCTCGCCGGGGTGCTCCAGCATGTACTGCAGGTGGGAGATCAGCGCTCCATCGGGGCCGGCCGGGATCGTCGGCTGATGCATGTGCAGCGCGCAGGCAAACCCCGAGCGCAGCTGATCGAGCTGCAACGGCGACTGCCCAGACCAGTAGGGGCCGCCGGCGGCCATGGCGGAGCGGATCTCGGTTTCGCGGCCGCAGAGGTGGGGGGTTATCGGCATTGCAGGACCGTCCCGAACCAGTCGATCCGTGTGGAGCCCTGGTGTTGCCAGAGCTCCACACCGCGGGCGGTGTAGCGGGCGCCGCTGGCGGAGCGGGCGCGCTCGAGCGCGACGTGTTGATCGCCGACGGCGAGATCAGCGCCGCTTGGCGTATAGGCCACCGAAATGGCGTCCTTGCTGCCGCGGCACTGCAGCGCTTTGCGCCAGAAGACGCTCAAGGTGTAGTCGCCCTCGCGGTTGAAGCGCAGGCCCTGGGCGCTGGCGCTGCGTTGATAGCTCTGCCCCTGCTGATCGGCCGGGAAGCGAAAGGCCCAGCGCTGGCCCATCAGGACGTTGACGTTGCCGTGGCGTTGGGAGAACTGACAGGGGCCGGACTCCACCGCAATGGTGTGGTCATGGCGGCTGAGCTGGCAGTAGGCGAGGGTGCTGTCGGCCCGGGCGGGGAGCACAGGCCCCAGGCCGAGGAGCGCCAGCAGGATCAAGCGCGAGCGGGGCATGGCTCCTGCGGTATGGGCTTGCCGTCCAACTGTGCAGAGGCCTGGCGGTTCTGCCCACAAATCAACCGGACAAAGAAAAACCCCCGGGTGAGGCCCGGGGGTTCAGGTTTCCTCTGCGTGTTGAAGCTCAGTTCTTAGTCATGGCAGCGGCACCGCCGAAGGCTGCACTGACGATGGCGATGACGGCAAGGATTTCCATGGTTGGGAGATGTGTTGGGTGAGTGCAATTTCTCCTGCGTAGGACCTTGGTGTTTGTTCAATCTGAACCCAGTTCACAGAATCTGGTTTCCGTTGCTACTGATGGGGAAATTGCTTCGCGAATGCGTCTCTTCCTGACGGGAGCGCGCATCAATACCTATTCCTTTGAAGGTGTTCAGAGCGGACAGTTCACTTCTGTTGGTCTCCCAACCCTGGAGACATCCCCCCCCCCCGTCTATTGGCCATGCAATCGACGTCCAGCCCTAGCTCTCAATACGTCCGCCCTGCTGTGCAGCAGGCGGTTTGGAGCTGGCGTGAGGAGGTGATGCGTCAGCCCCATTGCCATCCGGCGGAGTTGCAGCGCAACCTCAATCCCGCTGAGGGCATGCCGCGGCGCTGAAGCCAGCGCTCGGTACTTCTGCTGCTTGATTCAGGGCTAGGTGCTGTGCCTGGATGGATGCATGACGCCTGAATTGGCTGCTGACGTTCTGGAGGCGCTCTTGCTTCTCCACGAAGAGCTTTCGGCTGACCCGGAGGCCCCTTGGTACGTGGGAACGCCGGATCAGACCCAGGTGCTGCATGACGAGCTCTGGTTGCTGGCTGGGGCTAACCCCGAGATCAAATCTTCAGCTCTGGTGGAGCTTTGGTACAGCGGTGGTCACTCCAAGCTGCTGCCGGTGAAGTGCATCGGTGAGTTGGTGAGCAGCCGCCATCAGTTGGTGGCCAGCGCGGTTTAAGAGGCTCTGGCTGGGAGCCGATGGCAGCAGTAGCTTGCGACCAGCAAGGGCGTTGAACCATGCAACACAGCGATCTGGATTCCTGGATTCAGGAGATTCCCTCGACGTATCACGCCACGATCACAACCTTGAGTGCAAAAGCGTCCGAGGTGGATCAACTCAAAGCACGCATTCAGGAGTTGGAGGACGAGAACGAGGACCTCAAGCGCAAGCTTGCGCTTGACTCTCCTCAATAGGTTCCTAAGAACTGCTAAGGCCTTCTGACGAACACGTCATCGTCCTTAGGTTGGTGCCGTAGCCAGAACTTGTGGAACGCAAGCCATGGGTACGGGATGTTCCACCGCCGGTAGGAGTACCGGCGGTTTTTTATTGGCAAGACGATGGCTCCAGGTCTTCTGGTGAAGCCTTTGGCACGATGGAGTGCATCGAGGCCGGCACAACTGTGTTGAGCACAGTTGCCGGTGGGGCGGGGCCTTACCGCTCGATTGGCCCTAACGGTTCTCTGCTCGCATCAGTGGCCTGCAGGTGGCGCTTGATCCGGTGATAGGGTTGAGTTGAACACAAGAGAACGTTGAGTGCTGGTCCGCAACGATCCAGCTCCTCAACCGGATAACGCGATAGCTGAGACCATCCTTCCTTCGTGACGTATCCCTCCCGTTAGAGCGATACGTTTTTCAGGATCTTCTTGTAAGGGCCGTCCCCCTTGTTAGGGCTGCTGTGATGAGCCTTGACGGGCATCGGCTCGACTGAGCGTTTGAATATCGAACCGTTGTTCCTCTCAATCCGAGAACAAATGGCACGACAATCTCATTGGCATCTGTGTTCTATACCCTCCAGTTCGTGATGTATGCACATCCCACGCCTCAAACCCAGCATTCACTCTGATCCATCTCACGACGATCTTTGGTCGGCTCAAGCCAAGCGCTATTACCGCCTTGGTCCGAAGACGGTTTCAGTTCAATCCGGCACGACTGAAGTGAGCTACCAGGATCTCGTCAGCGGAGAGAGGGTGATTGGCGCATAAGCCGTTGCACTGTCTTTGGGCACGATTAGGCAACGGTGGCCTGATCCATGGCCCAGCACTCCGTCGCTCCGCCTGAAAACAGGCACACCATGGTCATGTCCGGGTCAATGACCCTGTAGGTCGATCCGTCTGCAAAGTTCTTCAGCCTTGCGTGGAGGTGAGCAAGGTCGTGGTCTGGATGTTCCTCGGTTTGCCTCCAGCCCTTGCTGGTGAGTCTTTCGATGATGAACACGGCTGTCTCTGAGGTGGGGCCACAAGGTCGGCCATTGCGAGCTAGTTGGGTGAAAACGACAGAAACTCCTTGGGATCACGCCACAGGTGGGGGACTAAAAGGGGCTCGCTCGGTAGCGGCCGCTACTGCTAGCGCTGGAGCTTGCTTTCTCCAGTCGCGCGTGACGCGTCACCGTGATGTTGATTGGCTTCTCACTGAGCGCCTTGCGTTCAAAAGCGCATCTCGTGCTGTCTGAGAGAGCGAATGGGACGGGTTGATCCCAAAGTGAATCCACTAATTGTTGGTCAAATCATTGAGCGAAGTGAGAGTTGGTTCAGTCACCAACGTTCTGCACTGTCATGGCTGTTGTGATCCAGAGCCGAGCTCCAAATGAAGAGTCTTGGCACCTTGAAGGCAGTAAACGCAATCATTTCAAGGCCTACTTGACCGCACTGGCGAAGGCACGGGTCACGGGTCGGATCTATCGCCTTGTTGATCTTGATGGAGCAGTGCTTGAGCAGATTGAGAAGCACCCTTCTCGTGGCTGAAGCGCTTGACTTGGGCCATTGGCACCCAAGCCCCGCCTCAATGATGAGCAACGCCGGGGAAAGAGCCAGAACGTCCCATGGATCTCTCGATCACTCGGAGCGACTCCTTGGAGCAACCGTGGTTCTCATCTGGCCAAGCGTGTTTGAGCGGCACCGCCTTATTCCGGTGTGCCTGAGCCCATCCAATCGGGGCTGTGTTTGATCACAGCAGAGCAGAACTGCAACAGCTCCTGGGGCGTCATGTCGTGCTTGGCGTCATTGGTGCGCCAGGCGCAGATCACGAAGTCGGCCTCTCCTTGGTTGCTGCGCTGATCAATGGTGGGGAGCATCGCGTAGCGCTTTTTGCTTTCGCCTTTGCCCGTGGCGGGGTCTCGGTTGTCGTAGGTGCCGATCAGCTCCCAGGCGAGTCCTTCCCCGGTCCAGTGGTCGCGGCCCTCTGAGGCCAGCACCGCCTCATGGATTGCCAGGCGGTACTGCTGCACGTTGCCCACGCCACCGCGTTTCTGATCGCGCTTGGCCAGCGTCACCGCCTTGCGCTGCACCCAGCCCGGGTAGGTGCCTTTCACGGCATCCGGGATCCAGTCGGGGGCGGGGGTGTTCATCACAGGCCCGTGCGCATCTGAAGCATCTTGATCTAGGCCCGCTGGGCACTCATGGCCTTGTAGCCCGGGTACTGATGTTCAGCGATGGTCCGCGCTTCGGCTTGGGTGTGGGCCTGCACGTGCACCTGCAGGGTCCGCCCTTTGTCGATCAGCTTCACCGCCCAGGTGGCTTGGGCCATGGCCCTCAGTCCCCGCCGCTGAAGTTCAACACCAGATCGCCGAGGTCATCGCGCTCGATCGTGAACTTGAAGGAATCCACCGTGCCGCTCCAGACCCCTCCATCGGGGTCGGCGGATTCGCCGTGCTGTTGGGAGACGTCGTGGTCAAAGAGCTGCTCGAAGACATGGGCCGCGACGATCGCCGCCTGGTCCTCATCCATCTCATCGAGCTCATGGGGCTCGACCGTGCAGCCCTCCAGGGTTTCGGCATCGAGCACATTCCCCGATCCCAGATCCTCCACTAGGGCCAGCAGTGCGTCGTCCATCGCGTCAAGGTGCCTGCCTTCATGGTGAATCCCGGAGCGCCGGCCGTCCAGGGTTTTTTGGATGCAAATCCAGGCGCCCTCGCCAACATGGAGGCAGTGCTCTGGCTCCCGGATGCGACGTCTCACCTCGCTGGCCGGGATCGCCCTGGCTCTCGCCTTAAGCGGTTGCGGTGGCTCCCCCAAGACCACGGCCACGGGCGCACCGCGGGTCACCGCTCCGATCACGATCGAGATCGACCAGGCCATCCCCGCCAAGAGCAAGGGGGTGATGGTGCGCGGCGATGAGCGCACGACCTTTCAGGTGGGCTTCGGGCGCCTGGGTGTGACCTGCGCCAAGACCCGCTTTGAAGAGGGCTATACCCCCCTCGGCCGCTTCAAGGTGAACGCGATCCTGAGCAAGGACCGCTTTGAGATGGATCCCAAGCTGATCGCCCAATCCGGCAAGAGCAAGGCCGAGCTTGAGGAGACCCTCTTCAAGAACATGAATTCCATCGACTTCAAAGGCGATGGCGAGGTCGCTGAATACGGGATTGGCTACATCAGCCTGGAGCCGATCGACAGCGTCAAGCAGCCCTTTGCCTTCAACACCTACGACGGCAAATTTCGCTGGTACAGCTTCGCGATCCACGGCAGTAATAACGAGAAGCGGATCGGTGAGCAGGTCACCGGCGGTTGCCTGAACGTCGCGGAGCCCACCTTGAAGGTGATGCTCACCTCGGTGCAGCTCGGTGATGAAGTCGAGGTGAAGACCGATGGACCCTGCACCCCTTAGGCCGCTGCCTATCGATCACTCACAGCGCTTGCGCAGCCTTTGGACAGCCTGGTTCCTTTGCCTGCTGTTTCACACCGATCTGGGATTGATGCCTCTGTTTCATGGCCTCTCCCCGGAGATCGAGAGCCATGTCGCCCCTGAACGTCTGCCTCTGGTGTTCAGGGCGATGTTGGTCTACTTCCTCGTTCCGCTTGGGGCCTATGTCCTGACGAGCTATGCATCCAGTGCACCCGGCTGGCGGCGCTGGCGTTGTTTTCAGTTCGGCCTGAGCGTGGTCTACACCCTCACCAACGTTGCCCATTTCCTCGTCGACATCCTGATTCTTGATTCCCGCTCGGATCAGGTGCTGTTGATGGCGGTGATGTTGCTCCTCGGATTGTTGATCAATGCCGAGAGCTGGCGCTGGTGCCGCTCCAAATCGTCGTGGCACATTTGAGGCAGTGCCCCTGAGCTGCGATGCCCCTGATCAACGTCCGCACGTCGTTGCCTGAGGTGGCCGATGCCGCTGGGCTGCTCCAGGAACTCTCCGCGGCCTTGGCCCAGCAGACCGGTAAGCCGGAGTCCTATGTGATGACGCTGCTCGAGACCGCGGTGCCGATGACCTTCGCGGGCAGCACCGAGCCGTGCGCCTACATCGAGATCAAGTCCATCGGTGCCCTCAAGCCCCCCGCGATGACCGCCGCCTTCTGTGAGCTGATCGAGGCGCGCACCGGCATCCCCGCCAAGCGGATCTACGTGGCCTTTGAAGACGTCAAGGCGAGCAGCTGGGGCTGGAATGGCAACACCTTTGGCTAGTGCGTTGCGTTGATCGAACCCAGCTAACGCGGATCAGTCCAACGCCGCCCGCACCTTCTTGACCGCGAGGCCGGCTTCGGTGGCGGTGCCCCCGGCCAGCAGCAGCAGGCCGATCAGACCCACCAGTTGGTTCTGGGCTTCGGCGGCGGGTTCGGTGTCCTGACCGAGCACGGCTCCGGCGACGAACCAGGCGGTGGCCAGGGCCGAGGTGATCCAGTAGGCCTTCCACCGGCGCTGGTAGAGGTAGCCCGCCCCCAGGCCCGGTACCACGTTCAAGAGCACCGCCACCCAGCCAGCGGAGGCGGCCAGGATTTGTTCGCGGCTGGGCATGACGGGATGACGTTGGGGCGCAGACCCTAGGCAATCCACTGCAGAGCCACCGTTCGCTGACGCGGTCCGTCCAGTTCCACCAGGATCACGTCTTGATAGGTGCCCAGCACGGGCTTGCCGTCTTGGACCGCGACCATCACCTGGTTGCCCAGCAGCAGTCCCTGCGGGTGGGCGTGGGCATTGCGCGGCTCATCGGCCGGGATGTTCGGCCGAAGCTCGAGGTCGTTGTGTTTCCAGGGACGCTGGGCTGGGGCGATCTCCGCGAGCCAGGCCTCCAGGTCCCAGATCAAGCGCTCCTCCATCTCGTTGACGATCACGGCCGTCGTCGTGTGCTGCCCGCTGATCAGCACCGTTCCGTCCTGGGTGCCTTGCTGGGCGATGAAGCGCGTCACCGCCTCGGTGAGGGCGATGCACTGAAAGGGGTGTTGCGTGGGGATCTGCAGGCGTTCAACGGTCATCACGGCACCCTCTGGCTACGGTCAGCATGAGCTGTGGAAGGGGCGATGGAGCGTTGGCGGTCCTGCCCAGCCCTCGCCGAGAAAGACGAGGCGTTTCTGACTGCGGTCGCGGATTACCTCGCCCAGCTCGATGCACTCTCGGAGCAGCAGCGCCGCTGTCTGGCGCTCTTTAAAGCCGCGGAATTGGTGAATGCCTTGATTCAGATCAAGGAGCGGCGGGAGGCTGAGGATCGGGTCGGCCCGGAATTGGCTCAGCGCTCCTTTGCTCTGGTGCGCGCTGTGATTCGCAACCGCAGCCTTCCCTATGCCGGCAGCGAGAGCGACTGCCTGAGGGATCCGCAACTGACGGCGGTCATCGATGAGGGCTGCCGTTTGTTCCATCTCGGCAAGACGAACCAGGAGCTCTATCAACAAGCCCTGGCTCTCTCGGCGGCCCAGTGCCTGGCCCTGCAGGATGAGCTGGGGCCTGCCCTTGATCAGTACCTGCAGGGCACCGGCCTAGCCGTTCCTGAGACGTTGGTCGCTGCGGTGCGCGCCAGTTTTATCGACGCCTACCGCAGCTAGAGCCGTCGTCAGGCCGCCACAGCTTTGCGCTGCTGGTTGGCGTAAACGGCCGCACCGGCCGCGACCAGGGTCAAGCCACCGCTGACCGCCAGGAAGACCAGGGTCTGCAGCAGCAAGAGGAGCGTGCCGAGGGCGGAGAAGGCCGTGATCCGGATCTTGGCCTTGATCAGCAGGGTGAGCAGCAGAACCACCGTTGCCTTCAAGCCGAGGATCTTGGCTCCCGTGATGGGGCAGAACGGATTGATCAGCATCGTTGGAGCGTCACTCACCCCATGCTGCTGCGGGGGGCTTCTGAGCGCGAGTTCTCAGCCGCCGTTGCAGTAGCGAACGGCCTCTGCGGTGCTCTTGCCGCTGCTGACGATCTCTTCAACGCAACCGTTAAAGGCTTTGCTCTCTTGCTTGATCGAGCAGAGGCCCACGGCAATCGCCGCCAGGGAGATCGCGGAGACGACGGTGGCGGAGATCTGAACGATCCCGTAGGCCAGCATCGCTTTCTTCTTGCCGCCGCACTGGGTGTTCGTGGCGTTCTCGTCGGCCATTGGCTTGCCTGGATGGCCCTCAACGCTATGGAGACCAGCCCGGCCGGTGCGACGCGGATAGCCGACCCACGGCGACGCCAACTGACCACTCTTGGATGATTTGGTCTCCGGGGCAATGGGCATTAAGCCCGATTGCCTTCCCCCTCGGTCCGCCCGACGCTATGGCCATCGAGATCGGAGACGCCTCTGATGGCCGACACTCCACCCAACCAGATGTCAGGAGCGAGCTGACTGAAGGCGCCTGCTCCAACAGTCTTCTCAAACCGTGAGCGGGCCGTCAGATCAAACAAACGTGAGCGTTTGAGCTGTCGGCACTCCATCTGCACCGCCACAGGTGCCCCAAGGAGTCACCCCTGCTCCACACCTGGACACCTGGCCCCAGGTGACCTCCCTCAGCAGCTCCGCCCCCTCTTTCGTTCCCTTACGAAACGGGTGCTCCCCATGCATGAACGAGCGCGTTAGGCCGTCTCTTCCATCCGGAAGGGGCGGCCTCCGTCTTGTCTGGGTCGCGCTGCATCGTTTCCTTAAACAGTCATCCAGAGGGTTGAACTCCCGTGGGAGGTTGGCCCCAATTGAGCGATGAACCGTGGGATTGCTTTGGGAGAACCTGGCCAAGCAGCTCGAGAGCGTCCGGGCCGCCGCCCCTGTGGTCTCCGCTGATGCCGGCGCCTCCCGGGAAGCGCGTCTGAAGGCAGCTCTTAAGGCCGTGGAGAACTCTGGGAACACGATGATGATCGAGTCCCTTAAGGCCGCCATGGAAGGACGCGAGGCCAAGATGGAACTGCCCCCTGTGGCCAGTGGGCCCGCGGCCTTTCTTGAAACCCTCAAGGCTCAATCGACCAAGGGCTGAGCAACGTTGACGACCTGATTCCCGGTGACCAGTGGAAGCAGAGAACGACCAAACGATTGACCTGTCGATCGATATCAATACGGCTCGACTGCTGCAGAAGTCGGTCAGCTTCCATCTCGAACGTTGGGCCGGTGCTCCTGATCCAAGGGAGCAGGAGCAGCTTCAGAAGTTGAAGAATCTCTTCTCGGCGATCCTGATGGAATTCACCTACGAGGGCCCAGACGGCCAGCGTTAGTCAGGAGGCGCCGGATTTTTTGCTGACGGGGGCGCCGCCATTGCAGAAATTCGCTGCGATGGCGTTGGCGTGCTGCTTGAGCTGCGGACGGCTCTCCAGCAGGTAGGTCACGCTGGTGTCGTAGCAGCGATTCCAGCGGGCGGCCTGACCGCCGATGGAGGCCAGGGAGATCGCGGCGGAGACGGCGCAGACGGTGCCGACCAGTCCAAGCACCGGGAAGAGATGGGCGTTGACCATCTCGCGCACATCGCGTTGGTTGCCGGACGTACCCATCGCCAAAAGTCCTTCGTGGAACCGCTCCAGTCTGCTGAGGAATGGCTGGTCCGCTTCAACCGCGCCGTTTGCGCTTGTCCCGCTCCCGCCGGTTGGCCTTGCGGGTGCCGCCGTATTGGTAGCCGGGCTCTTGGCTTTGGCGTTGCCAACAGCTCGGGCAGGCGAAGCGCCAATTGGTGTCGGCTTGCGTTCGAATCCTGTACTGGAGCTCCCCGGCTTGCTGACAGAAATCGCAGTTCATGGCTGGCTGAAGGCCATCCACCAGCCGCTGCCGGGCCCCTCCACCATCCAGCGCCGTCCCCAGTTGCGCTCCGAATAGCGCTGGGCTTTTCCGCTGCCGATGGTGGTTGTGACATAGCCACCGCCGACCAGATCGGGTTCCCCGTTCGGGTCATGCATCAAGACAGTCCACTCGCTTGGATCCCAACCAATGGCGACACTCCAGTGCCCGACACCCGTGGGTTCTTCGACCGGCCCCTGGTGCAGCCAGCCGACCGGGGCTGGGATGCCGTGCTCCAGTTGAGCAATGAGGTCGTCGATGGTTCCGTCTTGGCGGAACTCGGCCGTCAGTCCGCAGGTCTCAATCGCCTGGAGTTGGGCGGAGGCCTCCGTGCTCTCGCCATAGCGCTGCACGATCGCGAGGTATTGGTCGTCGATCTGGCCGCCGGCCCTGAAGCTGCCCGGCCGCAGGAATTCCACGGCCATGGCGCAGCTCGAGCTGAAGCACATCCGCGGGCTATGGGCCGGGGCGCTGTTGTTCTGGCAGCAGTAGGGCACCGCCAGGACCGTCGGAGTCAGGCGTTCTGCGTGTCGGATCTCGGCCGCTCGGCGCTCGATCAAGCCTGGCAGGGGATGAATCCAGCGGGGCAGTTCCTCGCGGATCACCCGCGCGGCGGACTCCCCAGCGAGCAACCGCCGGCGGAGCGTCGATCGCCCCAGGGCCCCCGCACCGACGTTGAAGCAGAAGCTCAGCATTGCCTCCCATTGCCCTTGGGTCAGGGGCACGTCCTCCAGCAGGGTCTCGAGGGCGCGCTGGCTGTGGGCCAGGTCCGCCCGCAGCCATGCTTCGGCCTGCGCCTGCGTGATCACCAGGTCGGGGACGACCTCCGCTCCGGTGTGGCCATAGCCAATCGTCCAGGGTGCGTCGCCGCTGCCGGGATCGGGGTAGGCCTCCAGCCGGCAGCCCTCGAAGCGTTTGAGCAGATCCAATCCGGCCGCGCTGATCTCCATGGCGAAGGGGTGAAAAGACCCTGAAGGGTTCCGCCCCGATGGCTATCGATGTTGCAGACGGGGCCCCAGGGCGCCCTGGATCATGGAGCGATGAGCCCGATCTTTCCCTGCCGGGGGTGCGGAACCTTCATCGAGCGTTCCACCCAGCACTACCGCCGCGTCCAAGGGCAGGTTCTCTGCTCGACCTGCCTTGATGCCCAGGCGGTGGGGCGGCCTTCCTTTCGCCAGCGGTTGCGGCAACGCTTCGCTCGGCTGATGACGGGAAACTTGCCAAAGACCAGCTAACCTAGTACACCTGTACTGCGGATGCGGTGCGGTGATGGAGGAGGCCTGGCTGAAGGATCCCAGGGCCGGTTGGCAGGTGCGGTTCCACAAGGACCAGCGCACCTGGGGGCGCGAGACCTGGGTGTTTGTGGACACGGGCAAAGCCATGCCCGATCATCTGCCGCTGCTCAAGGAGCGCTATCACCTGCGCCGCGCCGATGCCCGTGTGCTCTGGGAAGGGCTGATGGCCCAAGGCTGGCTCAAGACCCGGCCGGCCTGGGGTGTCTACGCCGAGCCCTAGGCAAGAAAAAGCCCCGCCGGAAGGCGGGGCTAGGGGTCAGGAACGATCCGGGCGTCTGTCCTCGTTTCGACTCCGGATGGAGTTCCTCACTCCTCACACGAAACAAATATCCCGCTTAGGCGGCTCTGCGCCAGATGCAGGTGTGCGGAGATGTGACTGACACCCCCTGGGGATGGGCCATGAAAAAAGCCGGTCACCAGTCCGGCTTTGTTCTCCCTGTGCCCCTTTGTCATGGCTCAGGTCTGCTCGTCAGTGCGATGAGCCGAAGTACCGATGCGCCATCGACGCGCATCTAGGAAGCTGCTGATTCACCTGTAGACGGAAGCCATGGGATTGATCCGCCTCGTGTCCCTGTTGGTCTTTGGCCTGGCGGCCATGGGTTTGGTGCTGGCTGACCTCTAGGCCCGGAACCCTCCGGTGTTCAGTCACGGAACACCGATGGACTCTCGTCGTTTAGTCGTTTGGATCTCCGCTGGGATCTTGGGCTTCCAGGGCTTTGCCCTGGCCTTTGATCTCTTCAATTGCACGGCCTTGACCTGGGTGCAGTTGCATCGCTCGATTCCCCTCGAGCCATGCAAACGGCCCAATGGCCGCATTGATGCGGCGGTTAACCACGGGCTGAGTGTGCTCGCGGGGTTGGCCTTGGGCAGTCAGGCCAAACCGGCTCCATAACGAAGAGGTTGGCGATCGCCAGGACCCTGCGCATCCTGCAAACAGGGCACGGCTTGGGCTTGTGGTGGGGATCAATCGACGGGCCGCATGGCTCGCTCCGTTGCGCTGGTTTCTGCGGCAGAACCTCGCCGTTCAGATCCTCGAGGGCCTCGTGGCCGGAATCCTGGTGGGCCGCTTGCTGCCCGCTACGGCCTTGGCGCCGTTGAGCGACTTAGGCGATGGCTTCATTCGGCTCTTCCAGATGCCGGTCTTGCCCTTTTTGAGCATTTCCTTGATCGCCGGTGTGGGGCGCCTGCAGCTCGGGCAGGCCAGTCGCCTGCTCGGCCGCTCGGCCCTGGTGCTGCTCTGTTTTTGGTTGGTGGTGCTGCTGGCGGTGCTGCTGGTGCCCTTGGGCTTCCCCAGCTGGCATGACGCCTCCTTCTTCAAGCCGAGCTTGCTCCAGGCCCCGAAGCCCCTGGATCTCACCGAACTCTTCATCCCGGTGAATCCCTTCGCGGCCTTCGCCGAGACCCAGATCCCGGCGGTCGTGCTCTTTTCCTTGGCCCTCGGGATCGCCCTGATTGCGGTCCCGAGACGTCAACCGTTGATCGACGTCTTTGACCGGATCGCCGAGGCCCTGCTCGGCATCTCAGCCTTTGTGGCCCGTTTCACCCCGCTGGGGGTCTTCGCGATCCTGGGGACGGCGACGGCCTCGATCGAGAGTTCCCAGTTGCCGCGCCTGGCGGTCTATGTCGTGCTCCAGGGGGGCATCGCGCTCTTGCTGACGGGTTTGTTCTTGCCCCTGGTGATCGCGGGGGTGACACCGATCCCCGTGCGCCAACTGCTGCGCAGCTTCCGCACCCCGCTCACGATTGCCTTTGCCACCGCGAACATGCTCGTGGTGTTGCCCCTGTTGGTGGAGCTCTCCAAAAAGCTCCTCTACGACGCCCGCGCCGCCCACGTTGCTCCTGGGGTGAGTGAGCAGGAGCTCAAGGATCAGGTGGATCTGCCCGTAGAGGTGCTCGCGCCGCTCGCCCTGGTCTTTCCGGACATGGGCCGACTGCTGTCGTTGGCCTTTGTGCCCTTCGCAGGCTGGCTGACCGGCAACGGCATCAGCCTCCAGGAGATGCCGGGCTTTTTGATCACGGGTCTGGCCAGCTCCTTTTTGGAGGGGATCTTGGCGATGACCTTTCTGCTCGATCGCATGGGGCTACCCAGCGATCTGGTGCAGCTCTACATCGCCATCGACCAATTGGCGGTGGCCCGCCTCGGCACGCTCCTCGCCTGCATGAGCGTGATCGCCTTGGTGATCATCGGCACGTGGGTCTCGCTCGAGGGCTTCCCCAAGCGTTTCGCCCGTCTCGTGCCGGCGGCCACCGCCCTGGCGGTTTTTCCTGGTTTTGTGCTCTTGAGCCGCGCCGGCTTTCAGCTGCTGCCCAAACCAGGCAACAGCGATCGCGATCAGCTGATGCACCAGGACTTTGCCCTGGCCAAGGGCCCTGCGCCAGTGGTGCCGGGCTGGAGAGCGGTGAATCAGCCGGGCAACTGGCAGGCGATTCGCCGAGCCAACGCGATCCGCTACTGCGTCCATGAGCAGGACTACCCGATGGCCTATCGCAACGCCGATGGCGCCTTGGTGGGAGCCGATGTCGAGATGGGACTGCTTTTCGCCAAGCAGATGAAGCTCAAGCCCAGCTTCGTCTTGATCAATCGCATCGGCAAAGAGAACGACCCCCGCCCCGATGGTGTTGAGGCCCTGGAGCGGGGCTACTGCGACATGAAGCTCTCTAGTGATGTGATGGCGCCAATGCAGGCGGCCCGCACCCGCTACACCAACTCACACCTGACCTATGGCGTGGCCCTGCTCATCCGCGGCCAAGCCCTGAGCAGCAAGCGCGAATGGAGCGACCTCGTGGAGGTCAAGGGCCTGCGGGTGGGCCTGGGCTTTGACGCCCCCTTCCTGCTGCGGCTGGTGAGTGGTTGGTTGCCCCAGGCCAAATTCATCAGTGACCAGGGCACCGCTGAACTGCTGAAGGCACTTCAGGCGGGACGGCTCGATGCGGTTTTGGTCACCGCGCAGCAGGGGGCCTCCTGGAATGTGCTGCAACCCAACCTGACCTTGCTGGTGCCCCAGCCGCTCAAGAGCCTGCCGGCGGCGCGGCAGCTGCCCTGGGACAGCGCGGCCTTAGCCGGCGTCTGGAATTCCTGGTTGCGCTTCCAGGACATGGATGGCACCCGGCAGACCGTGTATCGCCATTGGGTGGAAGGGGTCGAGCTACGTAAAAACAAAGATTGAGTCGGCCGCTTGCCAAGCACGGGAAACCGTCGCCCCGGTCACACCCAACCAGCTTCACAAGGCTTTACAGTCTCCACACGTTTCGTAACGACGCCTCCAATGGCTGACTCCAACACCCGTTTCGGCTTCGTCAACTTCGCTGAGACCTGGAATGGCCGCCTGGCCATGATGGGCTTCGTGATCGGCCTGGCCACCGAACTGCTGACCGGCCAGGGCATCCTGACCCAAATCGGCCTCGGCTGATCGCCGCAGCCATCGGCACAACAAAGCCCCCGGCGTTCAGCGCCGGGGGCTTTTTACTGTCTGGAGCGTGGAGCGCCCGCTCAGGGCTGCCAGTCGGCAGCCGGGGGTTCCTTGTCGCTCTCCTTCAAGGACGGGAACAGCTCGCGGATGGCCGACGTCAGGGTTGAGCGGGCTTCCTGTCGGAAGGACTCAGCGGCATCGGCGGGCAGCACCGGATAGCTGGTCTCGCTGTTGCCATCCCCGCGCAGGGGTTTCCAGCTGGTCTTCTCGTTGCGCTTGAGCTCTTCGAGGACATCCACGAAGCCGAACTGGGCGACGCGGCCCGCGGCGGCCGCCTTGCCGGCGAGCTGCTCGCGAACGGCGATCAGTTCCTTGGCCTTCAGGGTGTCAGGCAGACCCAGGACCGGCTGGTAGTAATCGATGGCCCGCAGCTCTTCCTGCAGGAGGATCGGCCAGGCGGCCACTTCGCTCTCACCCAGGCCAGCGGCGCTATCGCTTGTCGCCATGGCATCGCGGTAGAAGGCGAGCCAGCGGTAATAGGACTTGTCCTGGAGCTTCTTCTTCTCGGCCTTGCCGGTGACGATCTTCGGCAGGGCGGCTTCGGCCTTGCGCAGGAAGATCCGGTCCTCGCGCTCGAGGTTGATGGCGCCCCAACGGTGGCGGTATTCCCAGAGCTCTTCGTATTTACGGCAGTCTTCGGGGCTCCAGCCCAGTTCCTTCAGCTCGCCGGACCGGTGGTTCTCGCTCGTCTGCACGCTTTGACGCTTGGCTTTGGGTCACCCTAGGCCGATAGGGTCAAGGCAGGCAGGCCTTCCCATGACAGACCCCACGCAGCAACTGGATCTTCAGGCGGTCGACGGTGGTCCGATCGGGGTCATGATCTGCGGCCACGGCAGCCGCAACAAACAGGCCGTCACCGAATTCGCCCAATTGGCCGAGGGGCTGCGCCGCCAGCTGCCGGACGTTCCGGTTGAATACGGCTATCTGGAATTTGCCCGCCCGATCCTGCGGGACGGGCTTGACAGCCTGCGGGCCCAAGGGGTCAAGCGCGTCCTGGCGGTGCCCGGAATGCTCTTTGCCGCGGGGCACGCCAAGAACGACATTCCCTCTGTTCTCAATAGCTACGCGGCTGAGACCGGCCTCCGCATTGATTACGGCCGGGAGCTGGGGGTGGATCTCAAGATGATCCAGGCCGCCGGCGCCCGGATCCGCGAAGCCCTTGATGGGGTCAACGCCCAGGCCGAGGTGCCCCTGGCGGAGACCCTGCTGGTGGTGGTCGGCCGCGGCTCCTCGGACCCCGATGCCAACTCCAACGTCTCCAAGGTGACGCGGATGCTGGTCGAGGGCTTTGGCTTTGGCTGGGGCGAGACCGTCTACTCGGGGGTCACCTTCCCCCTGGTGGAGCCCGGCCTGCGCCACGTGGTGCGCCTGGGCTTCAAGCGGGTGATCGTCTTCCCCTATTTCCTCTTCTCCGGGGTGCTGGTGAGCCGCATCCGCCAGCACACCCAGCTGGTGGCGGCCGACCACCCCGAGGTGGAGTTCGTGGATGCCTCGTATTTAGGGGATCACCCCTTGGTGATCGACACCTTCAAAGAGCGGGTCGAGGAGGTCGTGCGCGGCGAGACCCAGATGAACTGCTCGCTCTGTAAGTACCGCGCCCAGGTGCTCGGGTTTGAGACCGAGGTGGGTGCCCCGCAGCAGAGCCACCACCACCATGTCGAGGGGCTGATTGAGGGCTGCACCCTCTGTGAGCTCGAGTGCACCGGTGCCTGCCAACCCGACGGCATCCCCATCCCCCTGGGGCATCACCACCATCACGACCACGACCATTCCCACGATCACAGCCACGATCACGGGCACACCCACACCCACACCCCCTATCCCCACGCGGAGCACCCCCTGGGTCCGAAGACCCTTTACAAGCCGCGTCCGAAATCGGAAGAAAACCCCTCGGATTAAGCCCGCTCAGCCGTCTCGAATCCAAGCGCGTCCCACGAGACTGGCCTGCATAAGCCCTGCTGATCGTTTTTTGCTTTCCCCAGGTATCCGGGCTTTTCCCCAGGAAAAAATTGCGTTTTCCACAGCTTGCGCGACCTGCTTGCTTGCGGTAGTGCCAATCCTGGGGAATGCGTGGTTTCGTTCACTGCGCGCTTGACAGCTCTGTGGACCTGATTAGCCGACGGGTTGAGCGGCCTGGGAATCAGCTCGAGACCCTTGGCTGTGACTGCAGTCTCAGTGTGTCTCGGGCGTCGTTGTTGGCTTTGCAACACGCTTTGACGGGGGCTGTCGCTGTGTGGATTGATGGGCAACGTCGCAGGAGTGAATTGTTGGAGCGCAGCCGCTTGGATCATCAGGGTGTTGAAGGCCTGCAGGCCGTTGATGCGCACCACAAGCCCGAGCGAAAGGCGTCCGGTCACCCCTTGTTTGGTGACGACCTTGAGCGAGCTCACCTGAGCCGTTGCCTGAAACAGCCCGAGCCCGAGCCCGAGCTCGAACCGGAGTCAGAGCAGCCCCAGGGGGCCCCCCGGATCAGCCTGGAGGCTGAGGTGCCTGAAGCCCTCTTCGATGGCATGAAGGCCTTCTTGAGCAATCGCCCCGACTGGGATCAATACCGGGTGATCACCTCGGCACTGGCCGGCTTCCTCTTCCAGAACGGCTGCAGCGACCAGTCCGTCACCCAGCACTACCTGAACGGTCTCTTCGTCAGCGCTGCTGAGTCCTGAGCGCCGCCTCAGAGTTCCCCGCGCTTCAGCGCCGCTGCAGCGTGGTCACAGGCCCTCCAGGTGAGGGCCATTTCTGTGAGCGTTGGGCTCTGCCAGCCCGCACTCGGCCAGCAGCTGCCGTCGGTCACCAGCAGGTTGGGGGTTCGCCAGAGCTGGTTCCAGGGGTTGAGTACGCCCTGGTCCTCCCGCGCGGCCATCGGCGCTCCCCCGAGTTCATGGATGTAGTAGCCCGGAGGGGCCGCCCCCGGTGAGAGGGCCAGGCTCCCCTGCACGAGGGGCTCGATCAGGGGCATCACGAACAGATCCGAGAGGGGCTTGATCCGGCCCCCGGCGGAGCCAACGACCGCCTCCATGCGCTCGCCCATGTGGGCCACCATCGCCTCCTCATTCGCCCCCCAGCGGCAATCGATGTGGGCGATGGGAAGGCCCCAGGCATCCCGGCGCTCCGGGTGAAGGCTGACCTGGTTGTGGCCCTGGTTGAGGACCTCGCCATGGCCGATCAGGAAGCCCACGGCGCTACCCCGCTCGCGCATCAGCAGTTGGGGAGGGTCAAAGCGTTGAATGCCGCACCAGAGTCCGTAGCCCCGTTTGAACGAGCGGGACTCCAGGGTGTTCGGGATAAAGCAACTGCCCGCCCCCGAGAGTTCGCTGTGGCTCGGGGCCGGCTGATCGGGGATGGAGAAGAAGCAGCTGCGGGAGATGTGATCCATCAGCCCCCGCCCGAGCTGGCCGCTGACGTCCTCCAGGCCGCTCTGCTGCTGGGAGTGCAGCAGCAAGCGCAGGCTTTCGATGGTGCTGGCGCAGAGCACCACCAGCGGGGCCTTGGCGCAGAAGTGCTCGCCGCTGGCGCCATCGATGGCTTCGACGCCTTCGGCGCGGCCGCTGGCGCGATCGATCAAGACATGGCTGACGACGCTGTTGCTGCGCAGCTCCACCCGTCCTGTGGCCAGGGCGATCGCCAGGGCGCCGCCCTGGGAGCAGGAGCGCGGCCAGCGGGTCTGGGGGCTGCGGTGCAGCTCAAAGCCGCGGGAGTGGATCAAGGGCAGCTCCAGGTCCCGCTGGATGGAGCGGCCCAGGTGCTCCTCCGCCGGCGTCAGGGGCATCGGCGCCTGGAACTCCCCGTCGGGCAGTTGGGGCAGGCCGTCGCGCTGGCCCTTGATCGCCAGGAGGGTTTCGAGCCGGGCGTACCAGGGGGCGAGGTCGCTGTGGCCGATCGGCCAATCCATCCCATGGCCATCCCGGCTGGCCCCCTTGAACTCGTAGTCGGAGAGCCGCAGGGTGATGCCTCCCCAGGTGAGACTTTTGCCCCCCACTTGTCTCCCCCGGGTCCAGAGGAAGGGGCGATCGCCGGGGGTGGAGTAGGGGTTGCGCTGCTCATCGACGAACAGCTCCGGGTTGGCTTTCCAGTAGCCGGGGTGATTCGCGGCGATGCGCTGCCGGCCGCTGCTGATGTTGCTGAGGCGTTTCAGGCTGTTGAGCGGCTCGCTGCCAAAGGCCCGCTTGGCGCTGAGCTCTGGGCCCGCCTCTAGGACGAGAACCCGCATCCCCGCTTGGGCGAGGGCCATGGCTGCCACCCCTCCGGTGGCCCCGGAGCCGACGACGATCGCGTCAGGGTTGCTTGCAGCCATCAGGGTTTCAGCCATCAAAAAAGCCCCGGCGCTTCAGAGAAGGCCGGGGCTTTTGGAGTTGGTGGCGGGGGGCGGATTTGAACCACCGACCTTCGGGTTATGAGCCCGACGAGCTACCAGACTGCTCTACCCCGCGGCGACCCCAGAAACTTACAGCACAGCGGATCCCTCCGGCAATGGAGCCAGGATGGATGGAGCCGATTGCTCCCATGGCGCTGCACCTGCTGCTGGATTCGGCCGACGTCAACGCCTGGGATGCGTGGTTGCCGACGGGCCTCTTTGCTGGGGTGACGACCAACCCGACCCTGCTGAAGCGCGCCGCTCAGCCCTGCCGGCTGGAGCACCTCCATGGCTTGGCTGACCGGGCCCTGGCCCATGGCGTCCAGGAGCTGCACCTACAGGCCTGGGGCAGCGACCTGGTGGGCTGCGGCCGCGCCCTCGCCGCGATCGCCCCGGAGCGGATCTGGGTGAAGCTGCCGATCACCCGCCACGGCCTGGACGCGGCCCGGACCCTGCAGCAGGAGGGTTGCCGGATCACCTTGACGGCCTGCTATGAGCCCCAGCAGGTGCTCTTGGCGGCGGCCCTGGGTGTTGATTACATCGCGCCCTATCTCGGGCGCATCAGCGACCTCGGCCGCGACGGCCACGCCGAGCTGATCCAGATGCAGCGCTGCATCGATGCGCTGGGCTCCACCCTGCGCCTGCTCGTGGCAAGCCTGCGCGGCCCCTCCGACCTGCCGCGCCTGGCGGCCGAGGGATTGAACACGTTCACGATCAGCCCAGCCATTGCCGAGGGCCTCTTCAGCGTCGAGGCCACCGAGGCGGCGGCGGCCCAATTCGAGCGGGATGCGCTCTAGTTGCCGTTGTCGAAGCGCAGTTCGCCGCTGACCTCGAGCTTGACCGCGGTGTTCGGCACAAGGAACTGAGCGCTGAGCTCCTCCAGGGTCATCGGGGTGAGCCACTCGAGCTGTTGCATCAGGTGCAGGGCGACGGCCTGCTTGGCCCGCCGGGCGCCGTCCTCGACCTTGATCGCCAAGCCCAGCCCTTCGCCGACGCGGCTGAGGCATTGGATGCCTTCGGCTCCGCCCTTGCTCAGCACCTGACCGTGGCTGCTGCGCATCACGGCCGTGTCAAAACGGCCTTCGCCCGCCACCAGGTCGGGGTGGGCCAGCATCGAGCGGCAGAGGCGCTCCAGCTCCGCGTGTTGACCGGCGCCGAGGTGGGCAAAGAGCAGGGCCATCTGCGCCAGCTGCAGCTGCAGGGTCGGCGCGCCGCAATCATCGCGGGCGGTGATCAGTTCGGCGGCGGGCATCCCGAGCAGTTCGCCGACGCGCTTGAGCACCTGCTGCTGCAGTGGATGTTCGATCTGGAGATAGGTCTCCAGGGGCCACTGCATCTTGCGGCAAGTGGCCAGGAAGGCGGCGTGCTTGCCGGAGCAGTTGTGCTCGAGCGGACTCTGGCGGCCCGCCGGGGTCGGGCATTGCAGTTGCTCGCTCTCCAGGTCGGCCTTCCAGAGGATCTTGAAGGCTTCGCGGGCCTGGCCGGCCTCGCCGGCATGGGAGGCGCAGGCGATGGCCAGGGCGCGGTCGTCGTGCTCGCCCAGGTCAGCGGCACCACTGCTGACGAACACCTGGGCTTGGAAGGGTTTGAGGGCCGAGCGGATGAAGCTCAGCTGTTGCGGATCTCCAGCGCGCATCAGGATCCGGCCGCGCTGGTCGCAGACCACGGCATGGACGCGGTGCAGCGATTCACCGATCCCATTGCGGGTCAGGCGCACCTCAAGGGGAGGCACCCCAGGGCGGCTGCCGAAGCTGCTGGAGAAGGTCATGTCAGAGAGCCTGACAGAGGCCGGTGGCGAGCAGGAGCAGTCCAACTGTGGTGGCCAGGGCCAGCTGGATCTGGCGCAGCACCGGTTTCACCTCATGGGTGGCCACCAGCAGGTCCTGTTGCCGCCAAGCCAGTGGTTTTTCCCAGACTTGACCGTCGTACCAACCGGATTCCTCGTACTCCACCTGGGTCGAGGTCAGGCGCCGCAGCACGGTTCGCCAGCCCAGCCATTGACGGGTGAGCATCAGCAGCGGCACCACGCAGGCCCCAGCTGCACCGGCGGCGGTCAGGGCGGCGGGGTCATGGCGCAACTGAAAGCTCCCCGTGGCCAGATAGAGGGTGAGCGGCATCGCGATCAGCCAGCTCTGGATCAGCGGCTGGGCGATGTTCTTTTGGGCCCAGGCAAAGAACAGGGAGTTCTGCAGCTCCTTGTATTGCTCGAGGGGACGCTGTTCAGGGGGGACCGGACAGGGCGTGTTGCTGCTGAGCCCCTGCGATGGATCGCTGCCAGCCATGGCGTGTTCTGCTCAGGCCGAGCTTACGAAGCTCTCCTTCTCACCGTGGCCCCAGAAGGACTCCAGGTCGTAGTAGCTGCGCTCATCGGGGGTCAGGCAATGAACGATGACCTCGCCGTAATCGAGCAGCACCCAGCGGCCCTCGTTTTGTCCTTCCTTTCGGAGGGGCAGGCGGCCGGTGTGTTCCTCCAACTTGTCCTCAACGGAGCGGGCCATGGCGCGCACCTGGACATCGGTGAAGCCACTGGCAATGACGAACCAATCGGCAATCGAGGAGATCTCCTCGACGCGGATCAGGACGATGTCGGTCGCCTTGCGGTCGTCGCAGGCATCGGCGGCCAGCATGGCCAGGGCTTTGCTGTCGTCGAGGTCGAGCCGGGGTCGGTTGGGGTCGGGACTGGGCTTGGTGGCTTGGGCCTCAGCCATAAACGTTCTCGCTGCTCACGGAGTGACGGGAGCCCTGTTGCTGGGCCATCTCGGCCCGGGCTTTCCCTGCACTCTTGCGCAGCGCCTCCAGCCGGTCTTCATAGAAGCCCCGCTTCTTCTTCTTGCGGGTCTGCTCCACCAGTTCCTTGAGGGCGCCGCCGAGGCTCTTGTAAGCGTTGGGCAGGGTGTAGCCGAAGCGGCAGGCCAGATCGATCGCCCGCTCATCGGCGGCGATGGCGTCCTGCAGGCGCTTCTCGGAGTTGTTCTTCAGATAGAGGCGATAGCCGGCAAAACCGGACAAGCCCAGGGCCATGAGCAGCAGCAGGCCGTCTTGGACCCAGAGCTCACCGATGGCGCCACCCAGGCCGATGGCGAGCGCGGCCATCTCCCAGCCGTCGCGGGGCACAGAGTCGTTCTGAATCCGCCCCACCTCGTGCCAGAAGAGGAGGTTGCGGTGATCGATCGCCAGGGCGTCCCACTTCTGAAGGTCGAGCTGGACCTCCACCTCATCGCGGCCGATCTCCTCGATGGTGATCAACGGCGGATCCGCTGAGGCCGCGGCTTCCACAAACACCCAGCTCTGCATCTCGGGAGGCAGCAACCCCTTCAGGCGCTGGAGTTCGCTCATGGGGGGATGCAACAGGCGTGTTGCCGACAACACTAGCCACGGCTGGATCGTTGGCTGGGTCTGGCTTAACAGCGAGGCGTTTCGACCGCGTGAGAGGCTGGATGGGTTTGGCTGCCGGCCCCCTCCTATGCCCCGTCGCACGGATCTGCGTCGCATCCTGCTGCTGGGGTCAGGTCCGATCGTGATCGGACAGGCCTGCGAATTTGATTACTCGGGGACCCAGGCGTGTAAAGCCTTGCGGGCCGAGGGATTTGAGGTGGTGCTGGTGAACAGCAACCCCGCCTCGATCATGACCGATCCGGACATGGCGGATCGCACTTATATCGAGCCCCTGACCCCGGATGTGGTGCGCCGGGTGATCGAGCAGGAGCGTCCCGACGCCCTGCTGCCCACGATGGGCGGGCAGACCGCCTTGAACCTGGCGGTTGCCCTCTCCAAGGACGGCACCCTGGAGAAGTACGGCGTTGAGTTGATCGGCGCCAACCTGGAGGCGATCGAGAAGGCGGAAGACCGGGACCTGTTCAAGCGGGCCATGGGCCGCATTGGCGTGGATGTTTGCCCGTCCGGCATCGCCACGACCCTGGAGGAGGCCGAAGCCGTTGGCGACCAGATCGGCAGTTACCCCCGCATCATTCGCCCCGCGTTCACCCTGGGCGGCAGCGGCGGCGGCATTGCCTACAACCCTGAAGAGTTCCGAGCCATCTGCCTAAGCGGCCTCGACGCCAGTCCGGTCAGCCAGATCCTGATCGAGAAGTCCCTGCTCGGCTGGAAGGAATTTGAGCTGGAGGTGATGCGCGACACCGCCGACAACGTGGTGATCGTCTGCTCGATCGAAAACCTCGATCCGATGGGTGTGCACACCGGTGACTCGATCACCGTGGCGCCGGCTCAGACCCTGACGGACCGCGAATACCAGCGCCTGCGGGACCAGTCGATCGCGATCATCCGCGAGATCGGTGTGGACACCGGCGGCAGCAACATCCAGTTCGCGATCAACCCCGCCAACGGGGACGTGATCGTCATTGAGATGAACCCGCGCGTTTCGCGGAGTTCGGCGCTCGCCTCGAAGGCCACGGGTTTCCCGATCGCCAAGATCGCCGCCCGCCTCGCGGTGGGTTACACCCTCGACGAGATCCTCAACGACATCACCGGCAAGACCCCGGCGTGCTTCGAGCCCACGATTGATTACGTGGTCACGAAGGTGCCCCGCTTTGCCTTCGAGAAATTCAGGGGCAGCCCGGCGGTGCTGACCACGGCGATGAAGTCCGTGGGCGAGGCCATGGCCATTGGCCGCAACTTCGAGGAGTCCTTCCAGAAAGCCCTGCGCTCCCTGGAGACCGGCCACGCCGGTTGGGGCGGCGACCGTCCGGACCCCAGCCCGGAGCGCTCCGAACTCGATCGCGAGCTGCGCACTCCGGCGCCCGATCGAATCTTTGCGGTGCGCACCGCGATGGTGAACGGCTACAGCGATGCCGACATCCATCGCATCTCCGCGATCGACCCCTGGTTCTTGGCCAAGTTGCGCCGGATCATCACGGCCGAGGAGCGTCTGCTGAAGGGCCAGAGCCTGGCTTCGTTGGATGCTGCGGCGCTGCTGGAGCTCAAGCAACTCGGGTTCTCCGATCGCCAGATCGCCTGGCCCACCGGCAGCAAGGAGCTCGAGGTGCGCGCCCATCGCCAGGGGCTGGGCGTCAACGCGGTCTTCAAGACCGTGGACACCTGCGCGGCGGAGTTTGCCTCCAGTACGCCGTATCACTACGCGACCTACGAGCGGCCGATGGAGCGGCTGCGGGCCGACGGCAGCCTGGAGCTGGTGCCCCCCGAATCCGAGGTTCAGCCGGAGTCCCGCCGCAAGGTGATGATCCTCGGCGGCGGCCCGAACCGAATCGGCCAGGGCATCGAGTTCGACTACTGCTGCGTCCACGCCTCCTTTGCATTGCAGGAGGAAGGGTTCGCCACGGTGATGGTGAACTCCAACCCGGAGACGGTCTCAACCGACTACGACACCTCGGATCGCCTCTATTTCGAGCCCCTCACCTTTGAGGATGTGCTGAACGTCATCGAGGCGGAGAAGCCCGAGGGCGTGATCGTTCAGTTCGGCGGCCAGACCCCGCTGAAGTTGGCGATTCCGTTGCTGCATTGGCTGCAGTCCCCCGCCGGTCAGGCCACGGGCACCCGCATCTGGGGCACCTCGCCGGAATCGATCGACACCGCGGAGGACCGCGAGCAGTTCGAAGCGATCCTGCGGCGCCTCGACATCCGTCAGCCCCGCAATGGCCTGGCCCGCAGTGAGGCCGAGGCCCGGGTGGTGGCTGATCGCGTCGGCTATCCCGTGGTGGTGCGCCCCAGCTATGTCCTGGGGGGCCGGGCCATGGAGGTGGTCTACGGCGAGGACGAGCTCAACCGCTACATGAACGAAGCGGTGAACGTCGAGCCGGATCATCCGGTCCTGATTGACCAGTACCTCGAGAACGCCACCGAGGTGGATGTCGATGCCCTCTGCGATGGCACCGGCAAGGTGGTCATCGGCGGTCTGATGGAGCACATCGAACCGGCCGGCGTCCACTCCGGTGACTCCGCCTGTGCCCTGCCCTCGGTGAGCCTGGAGCAGGAGGCCCTCGCGACGATCCGCCAGTGGAGTGAAGCCCTGGCCTTGGCCCTTCAGGTCAACGGACTGATCAACCTGCAGTTCGCGATCAAGGACGGCCTCGTCTACATCATTGAGGCGAACCCCCGCGCCTCCCGCACGGTGCCCTTCGTGGCCAAGGCCACCGGCGCCCCCCTGGCCAAGATCGCCAGCCGGATCATGTCCGGCAAAACCCTCGAGCAGATCGGTCTGACCAGCGAGCCCAAGCCCCCGCTGCAGGCGGTGAAGGAGGCGGTGCTCCCCTTCAAGCGCTTCCCCGGGGCTGACTCGATCCTGGGTCCTGAGATGCGCAGCACCGGTGAGGTGATGGGCACCGCCACCAGCTTTGGCCTGGCCTACGCCAAGGCGGAACTGGGGGCGAGTGAGGCCCTGCCCACCAGCGGCACGGTCTTCCTCTCGACCCATGACCGCGATAAGTCAGCCCTGCTGCCTGTCGCCCAGCGCCTCGATCAGATGGGCTTCCGCCTGGTGGCCACCGAAGGCACCGCCCGCGCCCTCGCGGCGGCGGGGCTCCAGGTGGAGACCGTGCTGAAGGTGCACGAGGGTCGCCCGAACATCGAAGACGCGATCCGCTCCGGCGAGATCCAGCTGGTGATCAACACCCCCGTCGGCCGTCAGGCGGCCCACGACGACAAGTACCTGCGCCGCGCCGCGATCGACTACGCCGTGACGACCGTCACGACCCTGGCCGGTGCCCGCGCTGCGGTGGAAGGGATCGCCGCCCTCCAGGCCCAGGAGATGCAGGTGCGCGCCCTGCAGGACATCCACGGCTAGGGACTCAGCTGTTCACCAAGGGCTGAATCTTGGCGATCTCCTCAGCGAGCTCCGCTCCAGCAATCTCTGTGTCGTAGGCGGCTTGAGCACGAAGCCAGTACCCAGGACTGAGGCCCAGGAAGCGGCAGAGTCGCAGGTCGGTATCCGCAGTGATCGATCGCTGACCGGAGACGATTTCGCTGATCCTGGATGCCGGCACCTTGATGGCCTTCGACAGTCGGTACTGGCTGACCCCAAGCGGAACCAGAAACTCCTCAACGAGCAGTTCACCTGGGGTAATAGGGCTTAGGCGATGTGTGGCAGTCATCAGTGGTAATCAACGATCTCAACGGCTTCAGGGCCGGAATCTGACCAAATAAAGCAAAGGCGGAATTGGTCGTTGATCCGGATGCTGTGTTCTCCAGCTCGGTCGCCGCGCAGTGCCTCCAGTCGATTGCCGGGGGGAATGCGCAGATCCTCCAGGCGCGAGGCAATGTCCAGCTGGCGAAGCTTGCGCCGGGCCACCCGTTCGAAGGCCTGAAAGCGGGGGATCGCCCATCCGTGAGCTAGTCGCTCGGTGTCTGCGCATCGAAACGAGCGGATCACCCGTTCATTTTAGTTCTGTTTCGCAGAAGTATTGGTTCCTGCTCCCATGGCTTCCACGCTATGGGCTGCGTGGAGCTAAGGCGTCCGTGAATTCACGGATCGCTCCATCCCCCTACGCTGATCGCTTGCTGAATGCGTATCCGTGACCGTCGCCTCTAGCTCTGCTCCGGTTAGCTCTGGCTCCGACTGCACGGCTGCCTTCCGGGCGGCCTATGAAAACCGCTACACCTGGGCCCCTGGCTTCGGCGGCTACAGCGGTCGTTGCGTCTGGGAACAGGACGACCAGCGTGTGGAAAGCAGCTTCAAGGTGGGCGCTGACCTCAAGGCCCAGGTGGAGGGCATCGAGAACGAGGAGATCCACAAGGCGATCGCCTCCCAGCTCTGGGAGGTCTGCATCCACCGGGTCCGCCGCAGCTTCGAGCAGACCCACGGCGAGAACACCTTCACCGCCGGCGAGACCGATGCAGTGGGCACCGAGGTGATTGTGGGCGGCAAGAACGCCGGCGACCGCTACCGGATCAAGGACGACGTGGTGACGATGGTGCACCGCCACATCCACGGCACCGTGGTGACGATCTTCACCGAGAGCACCACCGACACTGGTAGCGGTTACCTGAGCCACACCTACACCAGCCAATACGCCGATCCAGCCAGCGGCGCTGCCCGCGGCGGCAAGAGCACCTTCACCGACACCTTCGTGCCCCTGGCCGGTGAAGGCCCCTGGGTGCTGAGCGAGCGGGTGGTGGAAACCGAGGCCTTTGGGGACACCCCTGCCGGTCGTCAGGTCTTCCGTTTCGAAGCCCTCAACGCCAATAGCTGAACCCCGCCAGATGTGACACGATCCCGCCAGCTTGTACTGACGGGATCGGATGCAGGATCTGCTCAATCAGATCAATTCAGTGGTGTGGGGGCCCTACACCCTCTGGTTGATCGGACTAACGGGGCTCTACTTGATGGTGGGGCTTCGCTTGATGCCCCTCCGCCGCATCGGTTATGCCGTCCGGCAGACCTGGGCCTCCATTCGTCACTCCAATGGCGAAGGTGATGTGACGGCGTTCGAGTCGTTGATGACCGCCCTCGCAGCGACGATCGGCACGGGAAACGTCGCCGGTGTGGCTGGGGCCATTGGGGTGGGTGGTCCAGGAGCCGTGTTCTGGATGTGGCTGATTGCTCTGGTGGGCATGGCCACCAAGTACGCCGAGTCCCTCTTGGCTGTTCACCACCGCGAGGTGGATGAGCTTGGCGAGCATGTCGGCGGACCGATGTACGTCATCCGTAACGGCCTCGGAAAGGGATGGGGTTGGCTGGCGGTTCTGTTTGCGGTGTTTGGCACCCTGGCGGGCTTTGGGATTGGCAATGGTGTTCAGGCCCATGAGCTGGCCAAGGCGTTGAACGTGAGTCTTGGGATAACCCCGCTCGTAACCGGGGTGGTGTTTGCCGCCATCACCTTTGCGGTGATCATCGGTGGTATCGAACGGATCGGCCGTGTCGCCTCCGCGGTAGTGCCGTTCATGGCCATCGTCTACGTGGGTGGTGCGCTCACGATCCTGTTGGCTCACCTGGGCGAAATACCTGCTGCTCTGTCCTTGATCGTCCAGGACGCCTTCACGGCTCAAGCCCTCGCTGGTGGTGCGATCGGCGTCATGATTCAGAAGGGGATTGCCCGAGGTGTCTTCTCCAACGAGGCTGGTTTGGGTACGGCCCCTATCGCCCAAGCGGCCGCCAAGCCTGGTGATCCGGTGCTGCAGGGCTCTGTCGCCATGCTGGGCACCTTTATCGACACGATCATCGTTTGCACGATGACTGCGCTGGTGATCGTGATCAGTGGCGCCTGGCTGCCAATGGAAGGTGCGACTGCACCTCAGGGCGTCGCCCTCACGATGGCAGCCTTTGATTGGGGGCTGCCCGGTGGTGCTTGGTTGGTGACCTTCGGCACGGTCTTCTTCACCGCGACCACGATCCTGGGTTGGGGTTACTACAGCGAGCGCTGCCTGGAGTTTCTCGTTGGCGTGAAGGGGATTAAGCCGTTTCGCTTGGTCTGGGTTGCCGTTGTCGTCTTGGGCTCAGTGGCCAGTTTTGATCTGATCTGGACCGTGGCTGACATCCTCAATGGACTGATGGCCATCCCCAACCTGATTGCGCTCCTGCTGCTCAGTGGCACGGTCTTCAAGCTGACCCGTGAGTACCAGTTCGAGCGCTAGGCCTCGAGATTGCAGTTCACCGCCAGCTCAAAGGGCACGCAACTGTTGGGTTGCTCGAGCAGCTGGCTGGTGAGGGCGGCGAGGTCTTCGCTTTGGGTCATCTGCTCGGGCGGCAACGCTTTCACGGCGGCAGCCATGTCGGTGTTGACCCAACTCGGGCAGATCGCCGTCACGCGGATGCCGCTCTCCCAACCCTCATTGCGCATCGTCTGGCAGAGCCCCATCAAGGCGAACTTGCTGGTGCTGTAGGCCGCCAGGCGCCCCTTGGTGCGTTTGCCACTCATCGACACCAGCACGACGATGCGGCCGGAGCCATGGGCGGCCAGCTGCGGCCAGGCGGCACGGGTCAGCCACCAGGGCCCCATCACATTGATGTCGAAGAGGCACTGGATCTCCTCCTCTTGGCCGTTCTCAAAGACAACGGGCACCCGCGAGAAGATCCCCGCGCAGTGGATCACGCTGTCGAATCGCCCGAAGTGCTCCAGCGTCGCCTGCACCCAGGCGTCGGCATCGCTGGGTACCGCCGCGTCATAGGGATGCAGCAGGACGCGATCGGCCCCGGCCCGCTCCGGGTCGAGGGGACTCCCCTTGAGGTCGTCTGGGTTGCGCAGGCCCAGGCTCAAGCGATGGCCATCGCGTAAGAGCCGCTCCGCCATGGCCCGGCCGATGCCGCGGCTGGCGCCGCTGATCAGGAGTGTGCGCATCGCCTTAGTTGGGCAGGGTGACGAACTCTTCCGAGATCGTCGGATGCAGCGCCATCGTGCGGTCGAAATCGGCCTTGGTGGCCCCCATGCCGATCGCGATCGCTGCCATCTGAATGATCTCGGCGGCGTGCTCGCCGACCATGTGGCAGCCCACCACCTTGCCGCTGGCGGCCTCGAGCACGAGCTTCAGCAGCACCTTCGGATCACGGGCCGGTAAGGCTTGGCTCATCGGCCGGAAGCGCGCCCGGTGCACCTTGACGCCGTCTGGACCAAAGCGCGCCATCGCGGCCTCTTCGCTGAGGCCCACGCTGGAGAGCTCCGGCTGGGAGAAGACGGCAGCGGCCACCAGGTCATGGTCCACCTGGCGGGGTTTGTTGCCCCAGATCGTGTCCGCGAGGGCCCGTCCCTCATCAATGGCAACCGGGGTCAGGTTGATCCGGTCCGTGACGTCTCCCACGGCGTAGATGTGGGGCACGTTGGTGCGCTGATCCGCATCGACCGGAATGCGATGGCCTTCCACCGCGACGCCGGCGGCTTCGAGGTTGAGCCCCGCCAGGAAGGGGCGGCGGCCTGTGGCCAGCAGTACGCCGTTGCAGGCGATGCGCTCGCCGCTCTGGGTGACCACCGTCAGTGCCCCCGGTTCGCCTTCGATGGCGGCCGGGCTGTGGGCCAGGCGGACCGTGATGCCTTCGGCCTCCATCGCCTCCTGCACCGCCAGGCCGCATTCCCGATCGAAGCCCCGCAGCAGGTGATCGCCGCGCACCAGTTGGGTGACCTTCACGCCCAAGCCATTGAGGATGCAGGCGAACTCACAGGCGATGAAGCCGGCGCCGACGACGACGACCTCCTTGGGGAACTGCGGCAGTTCGAACAGGTCATCACTGACCCAGCCCAGCTCGGCCCCTGGAATCTCGGGGCGATGGGGCCGGCCTCCGACCGCGATCAAGATCCGCTCGGCCGTCAGCCGCCGCGTTTCGCTGCCAGTGCTGTCCTGCACGCTGACCGTGCGGTCATCGGCCAAGCGCCCCCAGCCCCGTACCAACTCCACCCCCGCCTTCTCGAGGAAGCCGATGTGCAGTTGGTTGAGGCGATCCACCTCCGCGCGCACCTTGCTGAGCAGGACGCTGCTGTCGTGGCTGATCACGCCGATGCTCCAGCCGTAGCTCGCGGCATCGCTCAATTGATGGCGGACAGCCGAGCCATAGACCATCAGTTTTTTGGGGACGCAACCGCGGATCACGCAGGTGCCGCCCACCCGGTCCCCTTCGACGATGGCCACCCGGGCTCCATAGGACGCGGCGCGCTTGGCGGCGGCCAGTCCGCCAGATCCGGCCCCGATCACGATCAGATCGAAGTGCTCGCTCATGCCATCGCCCTTGCCTGCCCCAAGTGTTGCCTAGAGGGGCCCGAGCTGCCGCCTGGATTCCCTAAAACAGAGACCCGTCCCGCCCTCCCGTTGATGTTCAGCTCCCCGGGCCCGCAAGCACTGAGCTGGGACGACCTCGCTGAACTCCTGCCCCTGCAGAGCGACGAGCAACTGCTGCAGCTGCGCCAGGAGGGGCCCACCAATGCCCAGGCGCGCCTGCGGTTGTTTGGCCGGCCGGAGTCCGAGGTGCGCGTCACCCTCTACCGCGATCACCACGCCTGGTGCCCCTACTGCCAGAAGGTCTGGCTTTGGCTCGAGGAGAAGCGGATCCCCTACCGGATCCGCAAGGTCACGATGTTCTGTTACGGCGAGAAGGAGCGCTGGTACAAGCAGGTTGTGCCCTCCGGGATGCTCCCCGCCCTGGAGCTCGATGGCCGGGTGCACACCGAGAGCGATGTGATCCTGCAGGCCCTTGAAAATGCTTTCGGGCCCCTCGAGGCCGGGCTGAGTGATCCCGATGTCTTCCCCCTGCGGCAGCTCGAGCGTCGTCTCTTTCGAGCCTGGTGTCAGTGGCTTTGCTACTGCGATGGCGAGGGCCCCCACAGCGCCCCCGCGGAGCAGCACTTCGCACGAATCGCAGGCTTGGTGGAGGAGGCCCTCGAGGCCACACCCGGTCCGTTCTTCCTGGAGCGCTTCAGCAGCGCCGATGTGATCTTCATCCCCTACCTCGAGCGGATGAACGCCTCCCTCGCCTACTACAAGGGTTACGGAATTCGTCAGCAGCACCCCGCCATCGACCGTTGGTTCACGGCCCTCGAGCAGCGCCGCACCTACCTGGGGACCCAAAGCGATTTCCACACCCACGCCCATGACCTGCCGCCGCAGATGGGTTGTTGTTTGGCCAGCGGTGGCGCCGAGCAACGGCGCGTTGCCCAGCTGATCGATCAGGGGCCTTGGCCCTTGGCCGATCCGGCGGTGATCGAAACACGCCAGGAGCAGCCCGAGGGCGCCCAGCTCGAGGCGGTCGCGCGGGTGTTGCGTCACCGTGAGCGGCTGATGGCGGTGAATCCTGCGGCGGGGCCCGCCCTGGATCAAGCCCTGCGCTCGGCCTTGACCCTGCTGCTCAAGCCCAACAACGGAGTGATCACACCTCCGGCGGGTACGGCGGTGGGACTGCGGTACCTGCGCGATCGCATCTCGGTGCCGCGGGATATGTCACTGCATGCCGCTCGCCTCCTGCGCACTGCCCTGGAGGCCACGGCCGCCCTGGATAGTCCGGAGCAGCCCGCGCCCCTGCCGGTGCAGCACCGCCGCGACCAGAACCCGGTTCCCTTTCTCGCCGAGGCCTAACGGCCGCTGATTTGGGCTTTCTTGTCCGTCAGGTACTGCACGAGTTCCTGTTGGAGCACCACCAGCTCGCGGGTGCAGCCGCGGAAGGCCGCCCGGTGACGAATCTCTTCGTGGCGGGTGTTCAGATCACGCAGCATCAGTTCGATGGCATCGAGTTCAGCCCGGTTCATCGAGGTGCGCTGCAGTCCTTTGAACATATCAACTGCTCTTAGAAACGCTGGCTAGCGTTCAACCATCCACATCAACGCTGCTATGGCCGCTTGGAGAGCGTCATCGGCTGCCGCTTGTACGGCGCTGGGTTTGCTTCTCTCCGGGGTGGCGGATGGCCTCCGGCCTGAGGCCGTGTCGGCCCTTGAGCTCCGGGGGCAGACCTACTTCACGAATCCGCCCTGGAAGGTGGATTTCACCAACTACTACTGGTACGTCAACCAGGCCCAGGGGGAGTACTACTTCACGGTCACCCTCGCTGAGAACGCGGGAGCTGGTTTGGGGGGGCTGGTGATCACGCAGATCCGCGGCGTGGATCGCAGCTTCTCGCTGGCGCCCAAGCGGGCCCGGGCCTTCATCGGCCGCCCCCGCCGGGAAGGGGCCGCCGTACCCGTGGAGGCAACCTTTGATCAGGCGACCCGGACCCTGCGGGCGGTCTTCCCCGAGCCTCCCCAGCCGGGGCAGGTGGTGACCCTGGCGCTCCTGCCCCCCCTCAATCCCACCTGGGCCGATACCTATGTCTTTGCCGTGCAGGCCCTGCCGGCGGGGCCGAATCCGGTGCCGGCTCCCTTGGGGGTCGCCCGGCTTGAAATCATGAGCCGTTTTTGGTGATCCCGCTCCGCCAGCTGGCGGCGGCGAAGACCACGGCCATCGCCAGATAGCCCTGGGCCCAGGCCGCCCCTGTGCCCCAGCCCAACTGCAGGCTCGTGTCGCTGGCGCTGAACTGCCAGGCATGGATCACGCCGAACCAGGAGCAGGCGGCGGCCACCAGGGCCGTCAGGCAGGCGGCTTTAAAGCGTTGTTCGATCGCGTAGACGACCATCGCGGCCAGGAGCATCGCCGTGATGATCTGCCCCTGCTCCAAGGCAAAGGCGCCGGCGGCCCAGACATCGGACTGCTGCAGTCCCTCCAGCAGCGCTGGGCCGAAGGGGGTGCCTGGACCGCCGGCTCCGCCGGCCCGCAGCCCCGCCTTAATCAGCAGCGCCCCCCACCCGGCCAGACCGGGCATCAGCCCAAGGGCGACCGCGGCGGCATGGGCGCGGGGGGTGGCTTCAAAGGCCTGGGCGGTGATCACCAGACCGATGTAGAGGACGATCGCCATTCCGGCTTCGATCGGCACGATCTGGCCCACGACGCCAAAGAGCCCCAGCAGGCAGGCCGCCCCCATCAAGAGGCCGTTCAACCAGGAGTAGCCGATGCGGGCCCCCATCCCTTTCCAGCCGGGATGTCCGATGTAGATCGTGGTCGGAAAGCAGGACCCCATCCCCGCCGCGACCACGGTGCCCAGGCCATTGATCAAGAGGGAGCTGCGCTCGGGGTAGCGGTCCCCGGCGGCCTCGGCGCTCTCGATGTTCTGCAGGGAACCCAGCACGTTGAAGAGGCCCATCGGCACGATCACCCCTAGCCAGGGCAGCAGTTGTCCGCGCGCCGCCCAGAGGCTGCCGAGCTCCAGGTGGGGCCAGCGCCAGCCGATCTGGGTCGCCTCCTGGGCCCAGCGCTGGGGATCAGCGTCGATCAAGCCACTGCTCCAGGCCAGGACACTGCCCACCAGCACCGCGAGCAGCCCGCCGGGGATCGGGAAGCGGACCTTGCCGTAGTAGGTGGCCAGGATCACCCCCAAGACCGCCAGCCCCACCAGGGGTTGGGCGTAGGTGCGCAGCAGGAAGCCCAAGGCGATGTAGCCCAGCGCGATGCCGGCCAGGGTGGAGAGCAGGGCCGCCCGCGGCAGCCAGCGCCGGAGCCAATCGGCGCAGAAGGCTCCGCAGGCTTCGATCAGGCCCGAGCCCAGGCAGGCCACCAGACCCGCCTGCCAGGAGAGCTCCACGGCGGAGGCCTCATCGAGGCCCTGGCTCAAGGCGGTGAGTTTCACCGGCAGCATCACCAAAAAGATGTAGGCGAAGAGGCTGACCGTGTTGATGCCATAGGGCAGGGCCGTGCGGTCATCGCGCCCCTCCCGCTGCGCCAGCCGATAGGCCTGCAGGGCGTAGGCGCCATTGCCGATCAGCAGGCTGATGCCCGTGGCGGGCAGGATCGTGCCAAAGACCAGGGCATCGGGGTAGCCCAGAACCCCCCGGCAGAGCCCAAGGATCAAGAGGATCTGGATCAGGTTGTCCAGGCTCAAGCCCAGAAAGCCATCCAGGTCGCCGCTGACCCACCAGCGCGGTCCCGGCTTGCTCGAGTCAGGCACGATCATGGCGGCAGTTGCATCATCTCAAGCATGCAAGCCAGCTGGAATGGAACTGTCATCGCCGAGAGCGACGACATCGTTGTGGTGGAGGGCAATCCCTATTTCCCCCGCGCGGCCCTCAAGCAGGAGTTCTTCCGCGACAGCAGCCACACCAGCAGCTGCGGTTGGAAAGGCACCTGTCGCTACTGGGATGTGGTGGTCAACGGTGAGGTCAATGCCAACTGCGCCTGGAGCTACGAGACCCCCAAGCCCGCTGCGGCTGAAATCACGGAACGGGTGGCCTTTTGGAAGGGGGTCAAGGTCAGCTGAGACTCGGCACAAATGCCGATTGACGCCCTTTGGGGCGTCGCTTGGATGAAGCGGTTGCGCGCTGAGCCTGGCGATGCCGAGTTCGAAAGACGCCGCGAGCTTGGTCTTGCTGGCCCTCTACGGCTTCATCGCCCTGCGGCTGGCGCTCACCTGGTTGCAGCGCCGCCGTCAGCGCCGCTGGCGCAGTGCGCCCCACTGTTTGCTTGCACCATCAAGGCCTACCGCAGCGGGCCGTTCGTGCTGAGCGTTATGCAGGTTTTGCATGGTGCGCTGGATTCCGTGACATAAGGCTTTTTGGCCTTGGCGTGGGCTCTAAGTTTCCGCAGCCATCAGCGCGCCTCTCCCCTTGGATCGTTCTGCTCCAAACCGAGCCATCGATCCAGCGGACGCTGCGGTGATGCAGGCCTTGGCGGCTTATGTCGCGGAGAACTACGCGAGTGATCTGCGCATGCCGGACCTCGCGGCCCATGTGCATGTCAGTGTGCGCACCCTGCAGAACCTCTTCCATAGCCATTGCGGTGAACCACCGCTCAAGGCCCTGAGACGTTTCCGCTTGCATCAGCTCCACGGACTCGTCATGGACCGTCCCTGGACCCCCCTGCGGGAGCTCTATCGCCAATCCGGTTTGACCGGCTCGGTCGCCGATCGCGATTTTTTCCTCGAGATCTACGGCCTGACCATCCGTGAGCACCAGGAGGGCTCCCGGGTGAAAACGGCGTCTCCCGCCGTGCCGTCGGTGTTGACGGAGCTGCCCAAGGGGGAGCTGCGCTACATGCTCCAGCTGGCGGCCTAGGGCAGCAGCGAGGAGTGGTGGTGCTCAATGCGCCACTCCCCATCCCGGTAGGCATAGACAAAGGTGTAGCGGGCCTGCACCCAGCCCTGGCCATCGAGTTCAAAGCTGTAGTTGCCTGCATCGATGGCGACGTTGCAGTCGCTCTGGATCACCCGCTCATCAATGCGACCGGTGGGGTGTTTGCTCAAAAAGCCCTTGAAGTAGTCCTCGATCCCGGCTGTCGTGGTGCGGGCCTGATCCGAGAGGGTGGGCAGGAGCAGGGCATCGGCTTGGTAGAGGGCGCTGACCTGGGCTGGATCCCCTGTGGCCAAGGCCTCGTTCCAGCGGTCGAACAGGGCTGCGACCTGGGTGTCCGAGAGGGAGTGGCAGGTCGCAGCCAGCGCACTGTTCACACCGACACAGAAAACGGCGAAGAGCGACAGCAGCAGCTGAAAAAACCGGTTTAAGTTCGGACGATGGCTTTGCGTCTGCCTCCGTTTCATCCCCTGCCGCCCCCGACGGAGGGCAAACAGGCGCTGTTCGAGGTCCCTATTCAGGATCTGCATCCGACTCAGCTCTGTGTGGGCATGGCGGAGATCGTGAGCCGCCAAGGGGATTTTGCTGAGGATGACCCGAAAGAGCAGCGGCAGTACTTAAAGCGCAAACCCACGCCGCTGGTCCGCAGTGCCGCCGGTGAGCTCTGGATGGTGGATCGCCACCACCGTCTGCGGGCTCTGCTGGAGCTGGACCCCAAGGCCACGGCCTTTGGCTATGTCGCCCTCGAGGTGCCCAGCGCGGACCCCGCCGTTGTGCTCGCTGAGCTGCATCGCCGCGGCTGGCTCTACCTCTATGACGGCCGCGGCTTGGGGCCGCAGCACCCCTCCGTCCTGCCCCCGACCCTTCTTGGAACCCAGGACGATCCCTACCGCAGCTTGGTCTGGAAGTTGAAGCGCGAGAAGGTGATCGCGTCGGCGCCGCTGATTCCCTTCCACGAGTTCCGCTGGGGTGCCTGGCTGCGCAGTCGTCAATTGCCGCCCTTCAGCTCCGCCAAACTCGAGCCGGCTCTACCCGCCGCCCGGGCCCTGGCCCGCTCCCAGGCGCCCTCACAGCTGGCCGGTTGGATTGGTCCAGGCTGACTAGCTTGCGGGTAGCGCGAAGGATTGCGGCCGATGTTTCGTCATTTCCTGGTGCCCACGGACGGCTCGGAGCTCTCCCAGTTGGCGGTGGATCAGGCGCTGGAGATGGCTAGTGAAATCGGCGCCAAGGTCACCTTCTTCCACGTGCAACCCAGCTTCTATGGGCGCCCCGATGTGGCCCTCTATGGCGAAGGGTTGGTGCTCGATCCGCTCTTGAGCGAGCAGTTCAACAAGGCCAACGCGGAGTACGCCGAATCGGTCTTGGCGCAGGCCAAGGCCAAGGCCAGCGCCAAGGGGGTCTCGGCCGCTGGTGCCACCTCGGTCAATGCCGTGATCTACGAGGCGATCCTGGAGGCGGCCAGTGAGAACGGCTGCGATCTGATCTTCATGGCCTCCCATGGCCGCCGCGGGTTGGCGGGTCTGGTTCTGGGGAGTGAAACCCAACGGGTGCTCACCCACGCCGATCTGCCGGTGCTGGTCTACCCCGGCCGCGGCCAGGACTAGGCCCCGCCCTGAACGCTGGTGGCCTGCTGGATGAGCTGACCGGCGGTCGCCGCGTAGACCTGCTCCGCCTCCTCGGCGCTGCGGCCCACGCAGGTCATGCCCAACTTGCCGTACTCCGAGAGGCAGCCGAGGAGGTGGAAGACGCTGCCCCTGAGGCGGGCGGGGTCGTAGTGCAGATCCGCTTCCGCGACGATGTCGATCAGGTCCGCCGGCAGCAATCCCCGCAGGTTGGGATGGGTCAGGTTGTCGGTGGCCATGTAGTGCAAGGCCTGGCCGGTGGGAGAGAGAAATTCCCCGGACTCCGGATGGAGCTTGCCCGTGGTGATCGCCCGCAGGGCCATGTAGGGATGGGTGGTGCCTCCTTGCCGCAGGTTGACCTCGATCGCCTGCAGGTCCCACTGCCCATCGATCAGGCGGGCGATGAAATCGACCGCGTAGCGCTCCAGGGCCCCTTCGGCGGCGAGGGCTTCGCCGACCGCTTGGCCATGGCGCATCAAGGCGAGGCGATAGGCCTGATCTGCGGGGAAGCGGCAGCCCTGGTAGGTCTGGCCGTTGGCTCCCCCCAGGATCTGTTCGTGGGTGGAGAGCACCTCGACGCGCCCCCCGGGGTGAATCGTTCCTTGCACGCTCGGGGAGCTGAGTTGATCGCCCCCCTCCAGCCAGGCCTCCACCAACGCCCCCTGCTCCGCCAGCAGGGTGAGCCAGCCTTGGGCGGGCATCGGTAGGCGCTCCAGTTCCTGGCGCAGCCGCTGGCGCCGGCCGGCCGCCGAGCACGCGTCGAGGTCCAGCGGCAGGAGATCGAGGGCGGCGTTGCCCTCACCGCTGATCCCCTCGTTGAGCTTGACCACACAGCGCTTGAGCTCGGGGTGCTCCTCCCAGAGCGTGGCCGTGACCTCGCTCAGGTCGTCGAGGTTGTGCACCAGATCGCTCCCCTGCGGATGGGGCACGGCGCAACGGGCAAAGAGCTCACGGCTGCCGGCCTTGCTGCCCCAGTGGCCATGGGCGGGGTCGGTGCCCAGCAGGGGAATCTGCAGGGCTTCCGAGAGGCGTTTTTCCAGCTCGGTCACCACGAAGCAGCTGATGAAGCTGCGGCCTGGGCGCAATTGCTCCTTGATCCGGGCCAGCAGGGCGGGGCGCTCCAGCAGCTTTTCGGTCAGGGGACGGTTGGAGGCGTCATCGGTGTCAAAGAGCTGCAGCCGCCGGCGGGCATGGGAGGTGGGGACACCGGGCAGGAGTTCCAGCACCGCATCGACGACGAGCTCCGGCAGCAACTTGCTCGTGACGTAGATCGCCCGCACCCCGGGGTCCCGGAGCCGAATCAAGGAGAAGAGCTGCCGTTCCTCGTAGTGGTGCGCTCCGGTGACCAAGGCCATCAGGGCCTTGTCCATCGTCAGGGAGGGCACCACGAGCACATCGAATTGACCGCTCTTGCCGCTGTGCTCACAGCCCCAGCCCGGCTGCAGTTGCGCTTGGAGTTCCCGAAACGAGAGGGCCATGGGGCAGGGCGCGCCTCTCCATCTTTGCGAGGTTCTTCCGTTTTGCCCGCGCCACAGCTAAGTCGGTAGTAGGTGCAGGTCTGCAGGTCGGTGAGCTCGAGCAATCCTGGATGGGAGGACCTGGCGCTCTGGCAACCGCTGATCGATCGGCTGGACCCGATCGAGCGGATTGAGGAGCAGAACAGCACCCGCCTGCCCTGGTTGATCCCGGAGCGCCATCGGCGCATGGCCGAGAGCCCCTTTGCTTGGTTTCGAGGGACGGCCGCCCAGATGGCGGCAGACCTGGCTCCGCTGCCCCGCAGTGCCCACCGGGTCCAACTCTGCGGCGATGCCCACCTGCTGAACTTCGGCTTCTATGCCTCCCCCGAGCGCAGCTTGGTCTTCGACATCAACGACTTTGATGAGACGTCTCCTGGACCGTTTGAGTGGGATGTCAAACGTCTCCTCGTCAGTGTCGTCTTGGTGGCGCGGCAATGGCAGCTCGATGGCGAGGAGCAAGCCCGCTTGGCCCGCAAGGTGGCGGGGGCCTACCGCAAGGCGATGGCGGAGTACGCCGAGCTCCCCACATTGAAGCTCTGGAACTGTCTGCTGCATGTCGAGCGCTTTGTTGAGGCCCTCCCGCAGACGGCCTTTCGCTCCCACCTCGAGGCGGCCGTCGCCAATGCCCTGCGGCGCTCCGGCCGCCACGCCATCCAGAAACACTGTGAGTTTCTGCCGGATGGGACCGCGCAGATCCGCCATCAGCCCCCGCTGATTTGGCGCCATGCCCTGCTGGATCCCCGACTGCTCTGGACCTCAGAACCGGACTTGGACCCGGCCTCCATTCCAAGCCACAGCAAAGCGATCGCCTTCCTTCTGGCGGGCTATCGCGAGAGCCTGCCGCCCCATCGCCGCCATCAACTGCAGGACTTCGCCTTGATCGACACCGCCCTGAAGGCCGTCGGTGTCGGTTCCGTGGGGACCCGCTGTGCGATTGGTTTGATGAAGGGGCCGCACCCCGAGGATTGGCTGCTGCTGCAAAGCAAGCAGGCTCTCCCCTCCTGCGTCAACCAGCAGTTGGGAGGCGGCTCAGGGCATGACGGTCAGCGGATTGTTGAAGGTCAGCGCCTGATTCAGTGCGTCTCGGATCCCTTTCTGGGCTGGACATCAACGCCGAAGGGGATCCCGATGGTTTGGCGGCAGCTCCGGGATTGGAAAGCGTCGGTGTCCCTGGAGGCGATGAAGCCCTCCTCCTTGAAGGCCTACGCCAAGCTCTGCGCGTCGGTCCTCGCCCGGGCCCACGCCAGAAGCGGACAGCGCCAAGCGCTCCATGGGGCCCTGGGGGATGACAAAGCGTTTGATCGGGCCATGGCCAGCTTTGCCGTGGCCTACAGCGATCAGGTGGAAGAGGACCACCGCGCCCTGCTGCAGGCGATGGCCTCAGGTCGTCTCACAAGCTCAGACTGATCTGGACGCTGGTGGTCAGGATCCCTGGGGTGGGTTGCTCGCGCCCGCTTGGATCGAAGATCCACTGCAGGGTGGGTTGCAGATTCAGGTTGGGATTGAGCTGCAGCCGGTAGCCCAGTTCCAGGACGCC